>NZ_JAGEMN010000001.1:338597-677195 GCF_017921835.1 Sporosarcina sp. 6E9
CCGTATCGCCAGAATGATATAACGTCAGGGAATTTGAAAAGTCAAAAATATAACCCGCTGCTTCGCCCGCATACATCGGAGGGCCTTCCGTTTCACCGTAGGATGAACTATGCTTTGCCGGTACCATTGTAGCGCTGACATCGTCTAAATTAATAGACCCCCCAAGATTAATCGGATAAACATTCTCCATACCTTTTTGCATTAAAATAAATGCCAACTCATATTGCGCGACAATTAAAAGCTTAGGATTGACAGCTACTAATTTGTCCAAACCACTTGTGTGATCAAAGTGTCCATGCGTAAGAAAAACAGCATCAATTGATTTGTAAAATTTATCGTTGTCTAATTTCTTTGGAAACCCAGGATTCATGTCGAAAAATGGATCAATCAGATACCTGCCACCTTCGTTACTCTCCAATAAAAACATCGCGTGACCTAAACGAGAAACCTTCATTATAAATACCCTCCTCAAAAAAGCTGGTTGATTCTGTTACATGATCAAGTGTATGAAATGAAGGTTAAGATTAGGTTAAGAAAAAAAATTGGTACCTGTGCAAGACACTAATCAGTCAATTCACTACAATTGTATGAAATAAAAAAGGGTATCCGCTATGTATGGCTTTGTCGATTGCGATTTGATTGCTTATCCAAGTTGGTGAATTGTCATAATTGAACCTTGCACAGGTACCGGAAAAGGATTACCTAAAAGTGGTAAGCGAAAAGCCTCAAATATGAATTTTGAGGGTATTTATTACGGATTGCTGAATTGAATGATAAATCAGGTTGAGTAAGAATTGGCATGACTTTTCCGCACTTTTTTACTCTACATTCGCAATGGTCGACCGCTGACATTACAAATTTACTACAATGAATCACTTTGTTTACAGTCGTTACATCTCTGTTAAATCGCCTGGAAATGGTTTTCATCTGGTTTGAAAGCGGGTAAGTTGCTTGTATGTCAGAAAACAGTTTGAAGGTGAGGACGTTGGAGAGGAACGCATTTTTTGATAATGCAAAATTAGTATTAATATTTTTAGTTGTATTTGGTCATATGATCCAGCCATTCATTGATGGATCAAGTGGCATAAATACTTTATATATGTGGATTTACACATTTCATATGCCGGCTTTTATTTTTCTGGCAGGATTTTTTGCGAAAGGTTCGGGACATATCAGATATATTTTTAATCTAGCTAAGAAATTATTGGTGCCATACTTGATTTTCCAACTGCTATACACGATTTTTTATTACTACATCGGGAAAAATGGTTGGCAGAACGGGGTATTTTATCCGCAATGGTCACTTTGGTTTTTATTTAGCTTGTTTAGTTGGCATATACTATTATCATTTTTTAAAAAGGTGCCTGCATTATTCAGTGTGGCACTTGCAGTTTTGATTGGTGTAATTATTGGTTATTTTGGAGAAATCGGACATGCATTTAGTTTGTCACGGACGTTTGTCTTTTTCCCGTTTTTCTTACTTGGATATTGGGTGAAGGAAGACCAAGTCGTGTGGCTGAAACGTAAGAGTGTGAAAATTGCTTCATTAATTGTGTTAGCTGTTGTTGCGGTAGCGATTTATTTTGCACCTGAATTTAATTCCGGATGGTTATTGGCTTCGAAGTCTTATGGCGACCTTGACATGCCAGCGTTCGGCGGGGTCGCTCGATTACTTGTATATATCACATCAGCCATGATGGCGATCAGTATTCTAGCATGGATTCCACAAACGCATAACAGGTTAACACACTTTGGGACAAGAACATTATATGTCTATTTACTGCACGGATTTTTGATTCAACTATTCCGGAAAGGCGATGTTTTTCAGGTAAATACTATTTACGATTTACTTGGCATTGCACTGATTTCTGCGGTAATTGTTCTACTGTTATCAACTAAACCTGTGCAAGGCGTTTGGCAACCATTTATCGAGGGCAGAATCACGATACTCAAAAACGTATTTGAAAGAACGACAGGTAGGCTAGATAACAGGACGTAACAAATCTTTGTAATCAAACCGTCACCTTATCCACGAGATGCGCATCAAATTGGGAAACGTTAAAGTCGCAACATGACAACTAGATAACAATTTGATGTCATCAAGGGATATGGGTTTGATTTGCAATAAAAGTCGGTTAAGATGCAACTTACGCTCGTGGAATAAAGAGCGCCAGATTTGAAAGGGGTTTACAACATGAAATTTAAAAAAGTTTTACTTCCATTGATAACAGGAGCACTTGCATTAAGTTTAGCTGCTTGCGGTGAAGACGATAAAGCAGCAAAAGATGAAAAGCCTGAAGCAGCTGGCCAAGAAGAGATGGCGTCTGCAGAAGAGATGCAAGCGAAATTAGCTGAACAACAAGTGGAGAAGGACAAAATCGTAGCAATTGTAAATGATGAAGAACTAAAAGGTGAGCAATATAATGCGACATTGTCGTCCATTCAAGGCCAAATGCAACAGATGGGACAAGACCCATCAAGCAAAGAATCGGCGGAACAAGTAAAAATGCAAACTCTTGATACTGTAGTTAATCAAACATTGATTCTTCAAAAAGCAAAAGAAGAGAAAATTACTCCTTCTGAATCTGAGATAGATCAAAAATATGCAGAATTTGTAGAGCAATTTGGCGATGAAAAGACAATGAAAGAAGCACTCAAAAGTCAAAATATGAATGTGCGTACAGTAAAAGAACAAATAATCGCTAAATCAATTATTTTTGAAAAGTATCAAGATAAATTTACACCAGCGGAAAAAGTGACAGATAAAGAAATAAAAGAGTACTATGATCAAGCCGCGGCTCAAAATAAAGAAAGCGGTCAAGAACTCCCGCCGCTTGAAGAAGTAAGCGATGAGATTAAAAGCATGATAGAACAAGAACAACAGCAAAAAAAGCTAGCTGCACATGTAGAAGAGTTAAAAGCAGAAGCTGACATCAAGTTGAAAATATAATTAGCAATCGCTAATAAAGAGTAACCCTCATTTATCCTGTAAAAAGGCAATGAGGGTTTTTTATGCTTTGGAAACAGACGCATCACTTTCAAAACGAATTAGAAATGCCCAACTATCTGTCGATTCAATTGCCCATCAATTAAATCAAAACCAAATTGATTTGGAGCGATTATGAAATCAACGCTATCAAAGTTAGTCGTTTATCAATGCAAATAGAACCCTACTACCACAGAACAAACAAAAGCTTGCAACAGTAATATAGCTGTAACAAGATTTGTTTAGTTCAATTCATTTATGAATTATTTATTTCATTGTTTGTGCTGGTAATACTTTCCAGACGTCTTGCATTTTTTTCCTTTATCGTCTCAAGTTCTTTTCCTTCGGCAAATTTCATCGCCTCTTCAGCAGCTTCCATATTGCCGATTGTCTTCCTCACTCTTTCTTCATAATCAGCCGGATCATTCGGTCTTGGGTTGTTTCTATCCAATTATAATACCTCCTTTGTTTATTGAAAATCTTCTGGAGATAGTGTTCCCGAAATGATGAAAATTATTTTAGAAAGTAAATACAATTATTGTGAAGATATAAAGGGGGAGATTGATATGGAAACACGGATTGAAATTGAAGAAAGGCATAAGAAATTCACGAACCACTATTTCCAGTAGGAATCAATTCAGTTTCATATACATAACTTTGCGAAGCTGTTTCCGATAGAAATTGGTCGTAACGATTAGCGAATAAACGAACCGCATCCAGATTGTGCGCATTTAGATTTTGAATCAACCGTCGTTCTCTGTCGACTTCATCCATAAAACTATCCCTGAACTCGCCACTAAACGCTTTTTCGTTAATATTTTTTGCACTTTGTATAAAGGACTCATTTAGATTCTCAATCTGGGCAAGATTTTGTTTTAATTCTTTTACCGCAGAAGATAAGATTTCTTCAATTTCTGAAATTGCGACTAGTTGTGCTGTCCCATTCTTCACCATGCATCCCTTCTTTCCAAAAAAGTATTAAATAATAATGCCACACGTTGATCGGCTTCAACAAGTTTTAAAATTCCGTTCTTATAGGTCTCTAAAAATTTCTCTTGCCTTATTGTTTCTTCCTGGAGGTTGTGAATAGTGCCTTCCAAATGAGTTGAAACATGCATAGGAGTTTTGAATGGAGGATTTTCTATAAATCGTAAGTTTTTATACCGCATGATATGTTGCGCATCATGCGTATAGCGATCGCCAGCCGATAGATAAGTGTGGGGATAGTTTTCGATATGATCCATTTCTTGTCTAACCTTTCTGCGAAATCGATCATATCTGGAAAAGACATGGTATTCATATGTCCTCATTAGTTTATCGACTACACGCTGTTTGTCTTCCATAATCAATAGTCCCGTTTTATAAAACCTATAAGTTTCATCGATATTCAGTTCAATTTTTTTACCATTTGAATCAGCAATTAAATAGATTTCCTCATTGCCGACAATCAAACGTCCTTGTTCATTTGCCATTCTTTCAATCAGCTTATCCATGCTGTGTCCCGAACCAATATGCTCTCCCATACCTTTAATATCGTTAATCATGTCTTGAATTTGGCCAATAAATGACCATAAAGAATCCATAGAGACTGAATATACGGCAGCAAGTGCAGCAATATCTCGAGTCCTAATTCCACCTTCTTTATTCGCACGTTTTAAAATATACGTTATTCCCATCGCAAGATTAGGATACTTTCCGACCACATCAATCATCTCAGCATCAGGATGACCTTTGAATGTCTTTACGTTGGACTCGGACGCGTCTATTAATCTATATTCATAAGGAAGTTTCAAGGTTGTCAAAAGGTCATCTTCGTTTCTGTAATAAGTGATTTTATTGCTATAATGGCTGTATTCTTGATTGAGAATTGTACGAAGGTCATTAAGATCCATTTTTTTAGATCGTTAATGTCTTCGACAGCTATACCATACTCCTTTTGAACTTTTTTCTTCAAATGGTCATTTACCATGATAGTATTATATATATTCATAGGGGCATCGTTATACACATTCACATTTGTAAATAAATCTTTGGTAAAAACCATTATATTTTGTGCTTCCGAACCACCTAGGGAGTGACCATCTAGAAAATACGTTAACTCCAAATCACTATGCTTTTTATTTGCCCTGTCAATTACTTTATTCGTGAAGACTACGTTGTCCTCTGATGAAAACTGGTCCTCTCCTATTAATACAGTATAGATATCAGTATAAATATCCTCATTTCCGTTAAAAACTATTTCCTTTAATTTTTCAGGTTCCATTCTGTAGTCTTTTAGTTTATTAAACAATCCATCCCTCAATTTACCAATATCTGCTTCTGTTCCTCTGTTTATGAAATAAACCTCATTAATTTCTTCATCGTAGAAGTGAATCGCTGTAGCATTAAATCCTGAATCCTTGCCGATGTTCAAATCTTTGGACTTAATAATATCAAAGTTAGGAGGCAACTCGCCATACTCCTGGATATAAAGCTTTTCAATGTCTTCTTTTTTAATGCCATCATATTCAATGCTAGTAATTCTGGCACGCATAGTATTACTAAGCAAACCTTCCTTTTCCAAGACTATCCCCCCTTAAAAAACTACTGAAATTCGACGCTTTTCATCATTTCCAAGCCCAATATCTTTTCTTCTTCAAAATCTATTTCACAATCTTTAGTATCGCTATTAAAGCAGGTATCTTCTAATTCAAAATAAAGAGCCTGTCTTGATTTATTATCTGTTATAAATCCATATAAATAAAAGTAAGTGTCAATACTACCATCATCGGCATGATATTCTTCAATATTTTCCACATAATAAACAGTTTTGTTTTTATCTTCGAGTTTATTGATTTTTGTATCATTCGGTGCATTTACTTTTCTTAATAAACCTTTTACTCTAGTATCTACAATTACATTACCACCTGGATGCAGGGCCAATTTTATTCCTTTAATCATCTGATTCTGTTTAGGAGATATCCCTTCTTCACGCATATATACATTTTCCATATCAGGTATATCTGATGTCTCTCCAGTTTTCTTATAATAAGATCCATCCGACATATAGTAATTTTCAGGGAAAAGAATCGTATACTTCTTTGTACCCGACTCAAACATATGAAATCCTTCAGGTGTCTCCGCATCTTTCACTAAAAACTTCTTCGTAAAATCATGATTAAATGCCGGTGTATCGGGTGTATTCTTTTTTTTCAATATATAAGAACCTCCAATGAAAAATATAATAAAAATTAATAATACTGTAACTATCTTTAACCATCTTTTTTGCATCTATAAACCTCCAAAGGACTTCCATCCTGTTTCAAATTAGATATAATTACCATACCGTTTTTCTGACAACTCATGTATGGTTCGTTAGTACGCAAAAGGGTAGTTAGGTCTAATTACCTTTTATTTTTTAAATGCGTACTGAGACTGGTAGGGGTACCTGTAGTTTTATTATGGACTCCGAATTCAAAACACTGATTTTTAGATTGTTACTAAACTGAATTAAACTACTTGAATTCCACACTATTCATTATCTTGAAGCCCATTTGCATTTCTTCTTCAAAATCATACAGTGCCTGTTTTGAATTATTATCTGTAATAAACCTATAAAAATAAAAGATTCTATCAACGCTGCCATCATCAGCATGGTATTCATCAACATTCTCAACATAATAAACTGTATTATTGTCATCCAGGATTTTCTCAACCTTTGTACATTTTCTAGGACGTTTATTTCTCATAATAAACCATCTAATCTAGTATCTACAATTACATTTCCACCAAGATGTAATGCCAGCGTAATTCCCTTAATCATCTGATTTTCTTTGGGCGAAACACCTTCTTGGATTATATAAACATTCTCCATATCAGGTACATTAGATGTGTTTCCTATTTTTTTATAATAAGAATCATCCACCATTATATAGGTCTCAGGGAAAAGAATTGTATATTTCTTTGTACCTGACCCAAACAAATGAAACCCTTCAGACGTCTCCGCATCTTTCATTAAAAACTCTTTCGTAAAATCATGATTAAACTCCGGTATCAGGTGTATTCAATTTTTTCAATGTCAAAGAACCTACTATAATAAATACAGTAATAAATAGCAGTGCTGCAATTATCCGTAACCATTTTTTTCGCATCAATAAACCTCCAAGGAGTTCCATATTGTTTTAGTAACTGGATATAATCACCATAACACTTATCCGCCAATTCATGTATGTTTCGTTAGCATGGATTAGACATCCGATACAACAAAAAAGAAGCCACATAGATGGCTTCTTCAATCGATAACAATATTATTCAAACCAATTCAGGAGATTCTTCACCATTCAATATCAAATTAAAGCTAACATCGGCTTTTAACGAATCCGATACCGAACAATACTTCTCTTTACCTAACCGAATCGCGCGCCAAACTTTTTTGTTATTGATATCGCCGTCAATCACGAAGGTTACGTCCATTGCAGTAAAGCCTTTTGGCGCTTCTTCTTTTCGAGTTCCATCGGTTATAATTTCGATGTTCGTGATTTTATCCAAGTGGGGTCTCAAAATCATCGTTACATCAATCCCGATACATCCTGCCAAGGCACCGAGGAGCATTTCAGTAGGGGTTGCGCCTTTTCCCAGTCCTCCATATGCTTCTGTCGCATCCATATTTATATCATAACCTGAATCTCCAACAGCGGTAAAAGCGCGTCCACCCGTCCATGTTGTAATTACTTTCATGTTAATTCATCCTCTCTTAGTAGTTTAAATTTGTTCCCGGACCCACTGGAATTCCAAGTACATACCAGATAACGAAAAAGATTATCCAGCTAATCAAAATAATAATTGAATAGGGTAACATCAGAGATATGACTGTCCCGACACCATTTTCCTTGCCGTATCGCTGTGCAAAAGCAACAACTAATGGAAAGAACGGCATTAAAGGAGAAATGATATTCGTTGAGGAGTCTCCAATCCGATAAGCGATCTGCGTCACTTCCGGCGCAATGCCCATTTGCATGAACATGGGAACAAATACCGGTGCCATAATTGCCCATTTTGCAGAATCCGCAGCGATGAATAAGTTAATAATCGTGGTAATAAAAATCAATGCCACAAGTAACGGGGCACCTTCCAAATGAATCGACTGTAAAAAATCCGCACCGTTAACGGCAATAATTGTCCCTAAATTTGTATAGTTAAAGAGTGCTACAAACTGTGCGGCAAAGAAAATTAATACAATAAATCCGGACATCATCTCCAATGAAGAGGCCATTAACCGTGCAATGTCTTTATCATTTTTAATGGTTTTCGTAACAAATCCATACACAATCCCTGGTATTAGAAAGATGAGCATCATCATGAAAATAATACTGCTCATAAATGGCGATTGAATTAGGCTGCCGCCTTCACCCCGTAGTACGCCGTTTTCAGGAAGAACGAGTAGGGCAATCGCGATGATTGTAATAAGGATTGAAATATTTGCCCATAAGAGTCCTTTTTTCTCTACGCTGGTAACTACATTTTGATGTTCAATTTCTTTATTGGGAATATATTTCCCCAACTTCGGTTCAATTAGCTTGTCCGTCACAAGCGTACCGATAATGACAATTAAGAACGTCGAAACAAACATGAAAAACCAGTTATCTGTCGGGTTCACGATGTAACCAGCATCTAAAATATGGGCGGCCTCTGTCGTAATCCCACTTAAAAGCGGATCATTCGTTCCCAAGAAGAGGTTTGCGGAATATCCACCGGCAACACCAGCAAATGCAGCCGACAATCCAGCTAACGGATGTCGCTTGAAACCTAAAAAGATAATGGCGCCAAGCGGAACCAGCACAACATAACCAACCGAAGCAGCGACATTGGACAAGACACCCATAAGCACCACAATCGGCGTGACGAATTTCTTAGGAGCTTTCGTGACAGTATTCGTCATTAACGCACTAATATAGCCACTTTTTTCAGCAACACCAACCCCAAGCATCGCAACAAGAACCGGACCTAGTGCGACAAAAGAAGTAAAGTTTGTCACGACATTTGAAAACATATACGCAATACCCTCAGGAACAAGTAAACTAACAGCCTTTACAGTCAGCGTCTCTATCTGTCCCGATTCATTGTTAACCCCTTCAAAGCTGACCTCAATCCCCAATATGTAAAGTAAATGGGATATGCCGATAACAAGTAACGTAAAAATGATGAAAATCGTAACCGGATCCGGCAACTTATTGCCTTTTTCCTCAATAAAATTCAACAATCGAATCGATTTAGTTTTTTTCATCTTGTTCAATTATTCCCTCCTCCCTAAAAAAGATATTTTTCAAGTATACCCCTCGTCATTCATCTATACCACGAATTGGTTTTAAATAATCCCAGAAGGTTTTCAAACACTTTTTAGGTACCCTTTTCAGGTACCTGTGCAAGACACTACTCAGTCAATTCACTACAATTGCATAAAGTGAAAAGTGAATACCCACTGTATATAGGTTTATCAATTTCTATTTGACTAATTATCCAATGCGATGAATTGTCATAATTCAACCATGCACAGGTACCTATTCATAGGTACCTATTCATATTTTCCTTTCAAAGGCACAAACCTAACTTCATTTAATACTTCAGTGTAATTCTTACCGTTTTCAGCTTTTTCAATCAGCAGGAGTTTCTGTAGAAAGGGTGTTCCAACGGGGATTATCATTTTACCACCGATGGCTAATTGGTCAATTAGTTCGCGCGGAGTTTGGGCAGCGGCAGCTGTTACCATTATGCGGTCGTATGGAGCGTGTTCTTCTAATCCTATACTTCCATCATCGAGTTTAAAGTGGATGTTTGTAAAACCGGCTTCTTTCAAACGTTCCTTAGCACGTACGTGCAGTTCCTCAATTCGTTCCATTGTATATACGGCGTTCGAAAAGGCGGCGAGCAGGGCGGTTTGAAATCCTGAACCCGTTCCGATTTCCAACACTTTTGATTGTGGTTGTAGATCAATGGCAAGAGTCATTTCAAGCACAAGGGAAGGTTGGGAAATGGTTTGTTCATGCCCAATCGGAATCGCTTCGTCCAAATTGGCAAATTCCTGGTGTGTATCCATGAAAAAGCTACGATCTAATTTTTCAAAATAAGAGATGATTTCTTGGTTTTGATTTGTCATTGTCTAGGCTCCTTTGTATTATAGGTATAGTCAAATCATTTCCGTTAAATGGTATGTGTAAACAATATTGTTTGTAGGACGAGACGCTGACATTGTTTTTGCGGATTAAGGGCTATACTAAACATAAAGAGGGTGAGTATGATGGAACTTATTGATGAATTAGTTGTGGTTTTTTTAGAGTCGGATTATGAGTTATCCTATGTTCTTGATACCAAGACCAAGGAGATTCTTTTAGATGCTCCTGATTCGAAGAATGGAATGCCCGAAATTGATTGGGATGAAAATGAAGCTGTTAAAAATTTGGTTCGGATTCCGCAGATTACAACGTCAGAAGCCTATGATCTAATGGTGAAATTTGCTGAAACGCAAGATTCAAATATCACTGTTCAACTTCTGGATGTTTTGAAACGAAAAGAACCTCTTCGAACTTTTGAGGATAAATTAGGCGAGCAAGGAATCGGCGATATATGGTATGAATTTGAAAATGATTATGCGAAATACAGAATGTCAGAATGGCTGAAAGAAGTTCTCTAAGAAACATAATAATGCCTATATGAAAAGGGAAGTCGAAATATCGACCTCCTTTTTTATTTGCAGTCGTATGCATAGAACTTTTCCAATATTGAATAGTATGTTTGCTCCTCCATTTGTGAATGCTTTAATGTAGGAGGGATCAACATGTTGAAATTGCAAACAAAGCTAGATGGGCAAAGAGCAACTTTTGGTGTGGTAAGAGATTGTATTCAAGACCTTGGATATCACTTAGGCGGAAACTGGGATTATGATGCTGGATTCTTTGATCATGTTTTATGTCGAGAAGAGGGTGAAACGATATATATACGAATTCCTTTTTTCGTTAGAGACGGTGAACTTGATAATTATGACACGACAATTGAATTTGGCACATCTTTCGTGATCAAGCACGTGGTGCATGTAGGAGTGGATAGGGAAGGTAGTTCGTTAATAGATGCAACCGGATTTAGTCAATTCCAATCGCCGATTGATACCGACGGGAAAATTACTGATAAAAACAGGTGGATTCATGCAGGTGAAGTCGCCGTACAAGAACTTTTGGATTGCTTGTATGAGAATCAGCACCTAAAATCAAGTTAAAGGGAATTCTTTTGAATAAAAAACAATCAGCAGATTGAACAAATGGCTGATTGTTTTTTATTTAAATTATGCCGCTGTCCTAACTGCAATATTCTTGCGCGGCCGAACAGATTGATACCAGTGTCTAAATAGGATAAAAATTAATAAAAGATCAACCGCATCACCGCCGTAATACATAAACATCGCACCAATTCTTGCTTGTTCTATTGGAACGCCTTCCGGTGGATACGCGTAAATGAATTTTGACAGGATACCATGTCCTGCAAGCGCTAGAATAAAGACGGAAGTTCTGAACGGGAAACTGAAACGATGAAAAACCGGATCAATATAAACGAGTGAAATTGTAAACAAATAACCAGCGATGAAAACGTGAATATGCACGATGACATGTAACAAAAGGTTTTCGTGCATTGCTGTAAATAAGTTAGTCGTGTAAAGGAGCCACAATCCACCAATGTTCAAGATGGAGGCGACAATAGGGTGGCTAAAGAATCGAATGGGTTGGCTTCTTAAAATTCGGCTGAGTTTTCTTGCAGTGTGGACATTGAGTGTGCGAAGCAATAATGTCATGGGTGCTGCAATTGCAATGAGAAGCGGGGCGAGCATACCAAGCAGTAAATGTCCTACCATGTGAGATGTAAAATCGACATGAGATTGACGTGATAGCGGTCCAACCAATGCAGATGCCGCGGAAAATACACCAGCAACGAAGAAAATTGTACGGAATAAAGGCCAGTTACGAAGGTTCTTTCTACGGTTGGTTACCAGAACAGCCCCGATATAAAGTCCAATCGCAATAAGTGCTGGAGCTCCAAAAAATAGTTCAGTAAAGAGAAAGAAAGCATGATTGCCTGCCGTTTCATGCATGGGAAAACGCTCCTTTACTTTCACGTTGATCACGTTTAGCTGCCATAATCAGACCAATACCAACTATAATCATGATGGCTGCTGAAATGTTCCAGACAAGATCATAGGGTAAAATATCCACATTGTATCGGATTTGATGAATGCGCATTATTTTGTGTTGGATTGTTCCGTCATATAATTGAAAAAACCCGCCCCCAAGCAATTTACCTCCCCACCACATCTTATGCCATAGTGCACCACGCCTTCGCAAGTCGGCAACTAGGTAGAGTCCGCCTACAGTCGCAAACCAGCTAAATGCGTGAAATAGCCCATCTGAAACCAGACCAACGGCGACAGTCGATTTGTCGTAAAACTTATGCCAGTGGAGCAACTGGTGGAAAAGCGTTTCATCGAGAAATGCGACAAAACCTAACCCGAACAAAATGCCTGACCACAAATTTCGACGTGCAAATTTTATTTTGTTTGTTGTATTGAATTTCACATTTTGAATGACTTTCAAATTCCTTGCCTCCAAACATAGAAGTAAGTATCCTCAAAAGTATAGCCGAAAGTAGATAAAGGTAAACGGGTGATTTTTTGTGTTTAAACTCTCATTAACCAATGTGCTGCTATCACGTTTCAAACTATCAACTTGACAAGCATACCCACTGGGGTATAAACTAAGTTTAGATTAGATTTCAAGAACGAGGAGGTTATGAAATGGAATACGATAAAAATGTTATCAATCGGCTAAAAAGAATTGAAGGCCAGATCAAAGGTGTACTTGGAATGATGGAACAAGGAAAAGATTGTCGTGAGGTCGTTACCCAATTATCAGCAGCGCGTACAGCAATCGATCGGACTATGGGAGTTATTGTAAGCACCAATCTTGAACAATGCGTCCGGGAAAGTGTTGAGAAGGGTGAAGACACTGAAAATCTTGTCAAAGAAGCGGTTGAACTTCTCACCAAAAGCAGATAAAGACTTATGTTCATCAAAACTCGGATATCGGGGGTTGACGAACGCTTCTTTTTAATATAGTGTATACCCCTGCAGGTATATTTTTTTGGATCACGACATACCCCGGCGGGTAATTAAGATATTAGGAGGAAGATGAGATGACTGAAAAGAAAAAGACTACAATTGTATTATTTAGTGGTGATTATGATAAGGCAATGGCGGCTTATATTATTGCAAATGGGGCCGCAGCTTATGATCATGAAGTAACCATATTCCATACATTTTGGGGACTAAATGCATTGCGGAAAGATGAACCACTGAAACTAAAAAAGGGATTTCTTGAAAAAATGTTCGGTAAAATGATGCCGAGGGGTGCAGACAAAATGGGATTATCCAATATGAATTTTGCTGGAATGGGTCCTAAAATGATTAAACATGTCATGAAGAAACATAATGCCATGACGCTACCGCAATTAATCGAGATGGCACAGGAACAAGAAGTAAAGCTTATTGCATGTACTATGACAATGGATTTACTAGGGTTACAACAAGAAGAATTATTGGACGAAATTGAATATGCAGGTGTGGCAGCTTATCTAGCTGAAGCAGAAGATGGTCATGTCAATTTATTCATTTAATCAAATAGGGAGGTTTTGATCTAATTATGGTTGGAACTCTTATAAATATACTTTTGCTAGCTGCTGTCATATGGTTTTTCTATAAACGATTGGCTCCGGCTAAAGGTGTTCGAAATATCAGCGCGGCAGAGTTGAAGCCCGAATTAAAAAACAAAGATAAGCAGTTCATTGACGTTCGTACGCCTAATGAATTTAAAGCGAATCACATTAAAGAATTTATAAATATGCCATTAGCAACGCTTCATAATCAAGCCAGAGACTTATCTCGTGATAAAGAAGTATTTTTGATTTGCCAAAGTGGTATGAGAAGTATCAATGCGAGTAAAGTATTAAAAAAGATGGGATTTAAATACATTACAAACGTAAAAGGCGGAATGAGCGCTTGGCGCAACTAAAGGAGGAAGATTCATCATGAAGGAAATTTCAGCAAATCAAGTAGAAACTTTATTGAATGAACATGCACCAATAAATCTTATCGATGTGCGCGAGGTGGACGAAGTAAAAGTTGGAAAGATACCAGGTGCAATCCATATACCCTTAGGGTTAGTAGAATTCAAGAAGCAAGACTTGGATAAATCCAAAGAATATATACTGGTTTGTCGTTCCGGAGGTAGAAGTGGCCAGGCAACAAAATTTCTAGAAGATTATGGATTTAACGTAACGAACATGACTGGCGGAATGCTTGAGTGGAACGGTCCGACAGAATAAAAAATTTAACTATTTATATACCCCTAAGGGTAATTGGACAGGAGGAATAAACGATGATTCAAACAAATTTAGTATTAGATGCAATCGGATTGGCATGCCCAATGCCAATTGTGAAAACTAAAAAGGCAATGAAAGATTTGGAATCGGGAGAGGTATTGGAGATTCAAGCAACAGACAAAGGATCAACAGCAGATTTAAAAGCATGGGCGGAGCGCACAGGGCATCAATACTTGGGAACATTAGAAAAAGAATCAGTTTTAAAGCATTATCTTCGTAAAGCAAGTGATGAAGAAAAAGAAGAAATGAAACATCCACATGTCATTCAAAATGAAGAGTTGCAACAAAAGCTAAAAGAGAACCACAACGCAGTGGTCTTGGATGTACGTGAATCAGCCGAATATGCGTTTAATCATATTCCAAATGCAAAATCTGTTCCGCTTGGTGAATTGGAAGAATTCATAAATGAGTTCGACAAGGAATCTGAAATTTACGTCGTATGTCGTACGGGTAACCGGAGTGACTTAGCGTCACAAAAATTAACCGAAGTGGGTTTCACAAAAGTGTTTAATGTCGTTCCTGGGATGACTATGTGGACGGGTCCTACAGAGAAATCAGTAAACTAAAAAACTATAGGAGGTATGTAAGATGTCAGTAACAGCTATGACGGCTAAAGAAGTCGCTAAAGAAGTCATCAATAAAGAAGAATTATTTATTTTGGATGTTCGAAATGAAAGTGCCTTTAGTGATTGGAAAATAGAAGGGGATAAAATTGAAATTATAAACGCCCCATACTTTGATTTGCTAGATGGTGTTGAGGAAATCATGGATACAATCCCTAAAAACAAAGAAGTATTAGTTGTATGTGCAAAGGAAGCTTCGTCGATTATGGTTGCTGATATGTTGTCCGACGCTGGGCTTAGCGTTTATTACTTACAAGGTGGCATGAAGGCATGGAGTGAACATTTAGAACACGTAAAAGTTGGAAAATTATCAAATGGCGGCGAAATTCACCAATTTGTACGACTTGGTAAAGGTTGCTTGTCTTACATGGTCGTTTCAAACGGCGAAGCAGCGATTATTGATCCAGCACGTATGACAGACATTTACCTCGATTACGCAAATCGTATTGGTGCAAAAATTACGCATGTTTTTGATACACATTTACATGCTGACCATATTTCAGGGGGCAGAGAAATTGCAAAAAAAACCAATGCAAGTTATTGGTTACCTCCGAAAGATGCAACTGAAGTGCAATTTGACTATGAGCCATTAGAAGGCGGTAAATCGATTAAGATAGGAAACACTGCGATAAACATTCATGCACTGTACTCACCGGGACACACGATAGGTTCAACTTCATTTGTCGTAGATGAAAAATATTTACTAACGGGAGATATTTTGTTCATCGATTCCATAGGGAGACCGGATCTCGCAGGTATGGCAGAGGATTGGGTCGGTGATTTAAGAGAAACATTGTATCACCGATATCGTGAACTATCCGATGATTTAATCGTCTTACCTGCTCACTTTATGATTACGAGCGAGTTAAATGAAGATGGAAGTGTAGCCAAACCTTTAGCAACATTATTCGCAGAAAATCATGGATTAAACATTACAGATGAAGCGGCGTTTAGAGAATTGGTAACGGGAAACTTACCTCCTCAGCCAAATGCCTACGAAGAAATCCGTGAAACCAATATGGGGAAAATTACGCCGGATGATGAAAAGCAACGCGAGATGGAAGTTGGACCAAATCGTTGTGCAATTCGATAAAAATGATTACAAATAGGAGAGATGAAAGATGAAAGCAGATATGATAGTAGACGCAACGGGCTTAGCTTGTCCAATGCCAATTGTAAGAACAAAAAGAGCTATGGACAACGTAGAAACTGGTGAAATATTGGAAGTACACGCAACGGATCAAGGATTTAAAGCAGATTTAGCAGCGTGGTCTAAAGTTGGAGGACATGAGGTTTTGGAATCTGTTGAAGAAAATGGTGTACTAAAGTTTTGGGTAAAGAAAGGCTGACAAAGTTTTGGGGAACCTTATCGGATAGGGTTCCCTTCTTTCTTTAGGAGGTTTTAAAAGTGGATTTCACATTTATTATCATCATTTTTTTAATAGGATTTATTGGATCATACATGTCTGGAATGGTTGGAATAGGTGGAGCGATTATTAATTATCCATTGCTTTTATTTATTCCACCGCTATTTGGTTTGGCGGCATTCAGTGCGCATGATGTCTCAGGAATAAGTGCAGTTCAGGTGTTATTTGCATCCATAAGTGGTGTCTTGGCCTATCGAAAAGGCGGTTTTTTGAATAAAAAACTGATCATATATATGGGGGCAGGCGTACTAGTCGGGAGTATTATCGGAAGTCTTGGATCAGGATCCATGACTGAAGAAAGTATTAATATTGTCTATGGAATCCTAGCATTAATAGCTGCAATTATGATGTTTATTCCCAAGAAAGGAATAGACGATACACCTTTGGATCAAGTAACATTTAACAAGTGGCTCGCTATGTTTTTAGCTTTAATTGTCGGTTTAGGTTCAGGAATCGTAGGCGCAGGCGGGGGATTTTTAATCGTCCCAATCATGTTAGTTGTATTAAAAATCCCGACAAGGGTGACGATAGCCTCTTCTTTAGCAATTATTTTTATATCGTCAATTGGTGCAACAGCAGGTAAAATTTCAACCGGGCAAGTTGATTATCTTCCTGCACTAATTCTGGTAATTGCGAGTTTAATAGCCGCTCCTCTTGGTGCTAAAACTGGAAAGAAAATGAATATCAAAGTCCTTCAAATCTTTTTAGCCACGATTATATTACTTACAGCTGTGAAAATTTGGATGGATATATTATTATAGAAAAAGGAAGACCTTTCGTCGATTAATAAACGAAAGGTCTTTTCATTTTTGCTGTGAAATACGTTAGCGTATAAGAAAATTTCAAAATGACGTATGATAAGAAAAAGAGGAGGCTGACTTATGAAAGCATATATTCTAAAACTAACATTTGAAGACATAACGCCACTCATTTGGAGACGTGTGATAATGCCAGCAGATGCTACATTTCATCGTTTGCACCAAACAATTCAAGCTGTCACAAACTTTCAAAGTACGTTATCGCCATACCATTTCTTTGGTGTGACAATCGATGATTACTTTATTACGGATAATGAAGTGATCAGAGCGGACTATGCAGACAACAAGTATTCTTCTAAAAAGGCAAAGGCACCAACTAGTATTAAAATCGATGCGATAATTGAACAGCATGGCGAATTTTTATATACCTATGATTTCGGAGACGATTGGCGGATTCGAGTAGAACTTGAAGAAATTGTTGAAGATTACTATTTTGGCTATCCAACATTACTTGACGGAGAAGGAACAGCGCCTCCTGAAGATGTCGGTGGTCCGCCGGGTTATGAATTGTTCCTAGAAGTGTATCACGACCCTAAACATCCTGATTACCTACATACGAAATCCTGGGCGAAGCAGCAAAATTATAAACCCTACGATGCGGCGCGAATAAATGAATACTTAAAAATGGTTAAAATCAAAAAAACAGAATGGCAGTTGATTGATCATGACAATTATCATGTGCTTTCTGATAAATACCGTGGGCCAGCTAATTGAAGAAATGATAAAGTAGTATAACAAAAGAACGTCCACTGGGCGTTCTTATTTCTTTATCGACTATCTAAATATCGATATAAAGTCGATTTACTAATGCCCGTAGCTTCTTTTATGTCATATAGCGTATAGTTCTTGCTATCATACATGGCGAATGCGCGTTGTAAATTTTCATCTGACTTTCGCGGACGACCAATCGATTTGCCCTGTTGTTTCGCAACTTGCAGTGTGAAAGTCGAAGAATGGCTTAAAAAAGTCGATTGCAACCCCGCGAAAAATGTCGCTCCTTGAAGTAATGTAGCCTCATGAATCGTGTGATTAGATTGTTGTTCATCAATGAAATGAATCCTAATTTGATCGCGTTCGGCGAGTCGTAAAATATCTAAAAGTTGCTGAAGTGAATCAGCTAATACTTCAATGTTTTGAACAAATAGCTCGTCTCCTGGTTGCACAGTCATCAATAATTGTTCAAGTTCTGTCCTTTTCTTCGCGAGCCCATGTGTTTCTTTATATAATTTATCAATGATCATATTATTCAATTGATTAGTGCATTGTTGATCCATAACAATTGGTCGGATGTATCCGTATTTCATTATTTTCTCCTATCTTCCCAAAAGTATTAGTTTTTGGGAATAGAAATGGTATACTATAAACATTCTACCATTGCTATTAGATTAAATGTAGCTTACTGATTATGAAAGGGGAACAAGATGCATACTTTAAAACAACATTGGTTTGGGAATGTGCGCGCCGATATTTTAGCAGGTATCGTTGTTGGACTTGCGCTCATTCCTGAAGCATTGGCTTTTGCGTTCATTGTGGGCGTTGATCCACGTGTCGCTTTATATGCTTCATTTACAATTGCAGTCATTACTTCATTTGTTGGCGGACGTCCTGGATTGATTTCGGCGGCAACAGGTGCGATGGCGTTAGTACTTGTCAGCTTGATGGCCAACCATGGCTTGCAATATGTACTCGCGGCAACTATTTTGACAGGAATTATTCAATTTATACTAGGGTTATTTGGTGTCGCTAATTTGATGCGTTTCATACCGAACTCCGTCATGCTTGGCTTTGTGAATGCACTCGGGATTATGATTTTCATCACGCAAATGCCGTATTTACTTGGAGCAGGTAAGATGACTTATGTATTTGCACTCATTACATTAATATTGGTGTACGTGATTCCGAGATTTTTCACATATATTCCCGCACCGTTGATAGCTATAGTGGTAATGACAAGTATTGCGCTAATAAGTGGCGTGAAATTGCAAACAATTGGCGACTTAGGAACGATGCCAAATACGTTGCCAGTTTTCTTTTTGCCAGACATTCCGCTTAATTTTGAAACAATAAAAATTATATTACCTTATGCATTGGCGTTATCAGTTGTCGGCCTATTGGAATCGCTTCTTACATCCCAAGTATTGGATGACATGACGGACACGCCGAGCAATAAAAACACGGAAGCGCGTGGACAAGGTATTGCAAACTTCGTAACTGGTTTTTTCGGCGGGATGGCAGGTTGTGCGTTAATTGGACAATCTGTTATCAATATTAAATCAGGCGGACGAGGGCGTTTATCAACATTGACGGCGGGTGTATTTTTGATGTTTTTAATCATCGTTTTAGGCGATGTTGTCGCAGATATACCGATGCCAGTTCTTGTCGGTGTGATGATTATGGTGAGTGCGACAACCTTCAATTGGGGTTCATTCAAATTTTTGAAACAAGCACCCAAATCGGAGTCGTTAGTCATGCTTATCACCGTCGCCATTATTTTGTATACGCATAACTTAGCAATCGGCGTTGTCGCTGGAGTAATTATTAGCGCGCTTTTCTTTGTTGCAAAAATTTCGCGTGTGTCAGTCTTGCAGGACGAAAATCAATACAAAGTAAAAGGGCCTTTGTTTTTCGCATCAACGACTAAGTTTATACAGTCCTTTGACCATGTTACCGAAAATGCGGTTGTTATTAATTTCGAAAACAGTCAAATTTGGGATGAATCTGCTGTTGCTGCGATTATTAAAGTGAAACAGAAACTTGAACAAAAGGGCGTAGCTGTACAAATCCATGGGTTAAATTCTTCAAGTGAACAATTATATCAACAATTCACATAAGGGGGAATGATAAAATGAAAATTGCTGTAGCAGTTGACGGATCAGACAATGCCTTACGTGCCGCCGAACATGCAATTATGCTCGCACAATATATACCTGAGTCAAATTTGGAAGTAATTTACGTCGCAGATTATAATAAAGCGAAAGATGAACGTTTGTTAGCACAAAGTCCAGAAAGCTTAGCTTTAAATCGTGAACAAAAGGTATCACCTGTTGAAAAGCTTGCGAGTTCTGCAGGTGTAAAGATAAAGAGTACGATGTTAAAAGGAAAGCCGAGTCAAGAGATAATAAAGTATGTGAAAGATCATTCAATTGATCAACTCGTTATCGGAAGCCGCGGTTTAAATGCATTTCAAGAAATGGTTCTCGGTAGTGTAAGCCACAAAGTCGTAAAGCACGCAAACTGTCCAGTTACGATTGTTAAATAATAATTCGAAGCGACTACTATCTGTAGTTCGCTTTTTTTTTTGGAAATTTTATATCTTTATAATTTAACATAGGAATTTCATTTTTGGACAACCTAACCAGGAAGTAAACGTCGAATGGGGTGATATTTTTGATTATTGAAAGATCGTCTGAATGGAAAGATGGCTTAACGGAACGGCTAGAGAATCGCGCTGAATGGGATAGTTGGAAGTTATATAATATGAGTTATGAAATTGCAAAAATGAACTTGATAACAGATTTCCAAGGTCTTCAATCACCAAGATATTTACCTGAACTGACTCCGCTAGCTCATCAGTTGGAAGTTGCGGAAACGGTTATTGAAAGAATGAACGGGAAAGCAATTCTGGCGGATGAAGTCGGGCTCGGTAAAACCATCGAAGCGGGATTAATCTTAAAAGAGTATTTGATCCGAGGTCTTGTAAAAAAGGCGTTGATTTTGGTTCCAGCTTCGCTGGTCAATCAATGGATTGATGAATTAAATCAAAAATTTCACATTCCTGCTTTGCAGTATAAGAAAAATTATGATTTAAATTATTGCTCAGTCGTCGTCATGAGTTTGGATACGGCAAAAAGAAGTCCGCATAGAGAGAGAATTTACGAACAAGACTTTGATTTAATCATCATTGATGAAGCCCATAAATTAAAGAACCATAAAACGCAAAGTTATGAGTTCGTTCAAAATTTAAAGAAAAAGTTTTGTTTGTTATTAACGGCTACCCCTATTCAAAATAATGTGTTCGAACTGTTTTATCTCATCTCTTTATTGAAACCTGGCCATCTTGGGAATTATGAATCGTTTCAAGCTTCATTTTCCGCAAGTAAACACAATGTAGAGCATGATGAATACTTAAAAGAATTGGTTAATCAAGTTATGGTCAGAAATAGAAGAGAAGATACTGGAATTGAATGGACAAATCGAAATGTAGAAATAATACCTATCAGTTTTACGAAGGAAGAGCGAGATGTATACGACCTGATTTCTGAACTTAAAAATGTTTCGACTGTATTTTCGGATGCCTTTTCTTTGATTACGCTGCAGAGGGAAATGTGTAGCAGTAAGGAAGCGACGGCTTTAACGTTAACAAATATGCTTGAAAGATGCACGGAACCGGAAGATATCTCTTATATAGAAGAAATCATTGGAAAGCTAATGGAACTTGAGATAAATTCAAAAGCGGAAAAGGCTTATGAAATTATTTCTCGTGTTAAAGGTGATAAGGTAATTATCTTTACCGAATACCGGGGAAGTCAAACCTATTTACAGTGGTATTTACAATCAAAAGGAATTACAAGCGTTACTTTTAACGGTCAATTCAGCAAAAGTAAACGTGAATGGATGAAGCAACTGTTTGAGCAAAAAGCACAAGTGTTGATTGCGACGGAGTCGGGTAGTGAAGGGATTAACCTCCAGTTTTGTCATCATGTCATAAATTACGATCTGCCGTGGAATCCAATGAAGTTAGAGCAACGTATAGGTCGTGTCCATCGGCTAGGTCAGGAACACGATGTTAATATCTACAATTTAGCGATTCAGAATACAATCGAGGATCATATATTGGATTTGCTGTATATTAAAATCGGCGTTTTTGAACAAGTGGTGGGCGAGTTGGATGATATTTTGTCCCGTGTTAACGTGCCGTAAGAAGTAACAACGGCACGTAAACACCCGATTGGTTCAACTAACAATAAATGGGGAAGTGCGTCCCATTTATTGAAGTTTCACTGTATCCCGTGTTAACGTGCCGTAGAAGTTCATCAACGACACGTAGGTGCGGAGGAATAAAGTTCGATTCCTCCCTACCCGATTGGTTCAACTAATAATAAATAGGGAAGTGCGACCCATTTATTGAAGTTTCACTTTATCCCGTGTTAAAGAAGAGGAGGGAGTAGATGTTTCCGCAACAAATTCACGGTTATTTAAGAGAGCTCTTCAAGGAAAACGATTGCCAAGTGTTAACTGATAAAGAGCATTACCTGACTGTCCAATTAACAATTGATATGGATAAAAGGATTATGAATCGACCCTTTTATTGGCAGTACGTGGAAAGTACGAATGGTGTGCCGTGCCCAGCGCAAATCACTTTAATAACAGATAAAAACAGGCTAGTTGACGATGTTAAAGGGGAAATTGTGCATTTCGGTTCCCCGCGGCTTAGTAAGCTACTCCAAACAATTAAAGAATTAGGTTCATTTGTATTGATGTACGAGAAGATATCCGATAAATTTGGTTCGCAAAGCATTTTAACGCCATGGTTAGGCGTGAATTATAAGCTTTCGTATTATAGTGATCAAACGAAAGAAACCTTATATTCATTGGGGATTAACTTAATGACTGGTGAACTCATTGACGGATTTCAGGAATCGATAAGTGACGTGGATTTGGATGTAAATATGTCGGAAAACACGTTCAACTTACCGTATATTATAACCCCTGCTCGGGCACTTGAACGTTTGGATGCCATAATCGACAATATTATTGAACAAGATGATCATACATGGGCGGAAGAAGCAAAAATGAGGTGGGAAAAGGATCGCAAAGTATTGGAGTATTTCTATGAAGGGGTAGAGGATAGGCCAGAGAGTTATGACATCGAAAAAGAAGCAATGGACCAACAATATGAAGCAAGGATTAAAATTGAAATCATCAATGGTGGATTATTTTATTTGAAATGACATGTCGCTTTTCTTTTAGGCAGAATCATGGAATGTATTTATGGGATAATCGACATATAATAGGGAAATCTGAACGTCTGAGAAACTCCTTTTAAAGAAAAGCGAGCGGTCAGTATTAGCGTGTAATGAAATAACCACCCTCCTTACGTGGTCGATCGTTAGCGGAGGGGGGTTATTTCTTTTTGCTGGAGAAGGTGTTCCGTTCGCATCAGCTTTCAATATCAAGCAACTGCACTTTCATATCCAGTCCGCCACGAAAGCCGGTTAAAGAGCCGTTTTTTCCAATTACTCGATGACAAGGAACGACAATCAGCATGGGATTGGCTCCGATTGCTGTTCCAACGGCGCGTACAGCTTTTGGATTTCCGATACGTTCCGCAATCGTTGAATAAGATACTGTTTTACCAAAAGGTATTTCCAGTAATGCTTGCCAAACAGATTGCTGAAATGGCGTTCCATGCAAGTCAGTGCTCGTCGTAAATTCCTTCCGCTGACCGTCTAAAAACTCCATCATTTCCTGTGCGTAGCATTTCAGTGTCTCCTTCTCTTCCACTAAAAAATACCCAGGCAATCGCTTCATAGCCCATTTCTCAAAGTCATCAAAATCCTCGTTTTGCGTTCCCACATAGCAAAGTCCTTGGTCTGTCGCAGCCAAGTATAAATCCCATTGACCATGTTTAAGCCGCATCCATGCAATTCTATTATCCATTTATGGGCACCCCATTAATCACTTTTCTTCTATTATAACAGGATGAAGAAATGAAAGCTGATTAGCATACATTACAATTAACGGCGTTTGTATGAATAGGGGGAGTTAATGTGAATAGCAACCGTACATTGTTGGACTGGAAAATTGCAGATGTCACTGGTGACGGTATTTTAGATAACGTCTATCTATATGGGAATGTCGATGCACAACTGGGTAACTTAGCCGATAACATCACACTTTTTATTCAAGATGGGCGGTCAAATAAAAAAACAACCATCCCGCTCGAAAGTACGGCCGGCTATAATGCACGGCTTTTTCTTGGGGATTTCAATAAAGACAATATTGCTGATATTATGATCAGCGCTGATACGGGTGGTAGCGGCGGTTATGGAATCTTTTATATTTATTCATACAGAAACAACATTTTAAAAGAACTATTTGATGTTGATAAATACAATGCAAAGTACTTATTCAATGTAAATTATGAAGATTATTATAAGGTTAATGTTGAAAACCGACAGCTAAATAAATTATTCAAGATAGACATCAGTAACAAAGGAGCCGATTATTTATCGCAGTTTTATGATGAAGAAGGTAAATTGAAGGAACCATTTCTTGGCGGGGCTTTGGGCATTAGCGCCTTGAATCCAATCATTACAAATAATAAAAGCTACAATTATGACATACTAGCATTCCAACGGATTATTGGAACGGTTAATGGCGATACCTTGGGCTATATTGAAAATTTATTGACATGGAACGGCAATCAATTCGTATCAAAGTGGTTATCTCTTTTAACTTCAAGTGAAAATTAGATTCCATTTCCACTTAATTTTGATAACGCCTTCATCTCCTGTAAATAACGTATACTGTCCTCATATAAGCGAATACTACAGTTGATTACATTAAAAAGGAGTGAGGGAATTGGCGAAAAAAGATAATAAATCGCATCATGATAAGGGCGTACGACTAAATTTGAATCGGCAGGAACACTCGAATAGTTTTATCCAACGACGCGATCCCAGGTTAAATCAGCAACAAATTGCAGAGATAAATTTAGCCCAAAATCATCAAGAAGGAAATGAAAACTTTCGTGAACTTCAATCGCAATTAGCAGAAGCCGCGGAAGAATTTGATCACCAAGATTATTCCCCGCAAAAACCGAAAAAGAAATAATTTAAGAATCATCAAGGAAGTGCCTGGTTACAAAAACCGGCACTTTTCTCTGGTTATTCCTAGAATCCATTCACTTCTTTAACATTTGTTCCTGCGCCATCCGAACCATTTCTTTTACCATATTCCCGCCAATCGGTCCTCCGATTTTACCTGCATTTTCAGCGGTAATTTTACCGTTGTAACCTTTTGTTAAAGGAATACCGAGTTCGTTTGCTATTTCGAATTTTACATCGTCAGGATTGTTCGAATTCACTTTGTATCCATGTTGACGCATAACATCGGCTTTCAGTTTATCCAACTCTTTTCGCGCTTCGGGAACTAATATTTTATTGTTTTTCGCCATTTTCTTTACCTCCTTTTTTCGTAGTATTTCCTGAAATGATTCATTTACTCCCAACGCAGATGATTCGATATCAATATACATAATGCGTATAATCAATCCTGAAAAGTATAGACTTATTATATCGGTATTTCGTAAGTGTAAAATAAATAATTCTAGGAGATTAATATGACAAATATACAAAAAGAAGAAACTGGATGGAATTTAGACAATAGTTATGCTCGTCTGCCGAACATCTTTTTTACTAAGATGGATCCGAATCCTGTAGACGCACCCGAATTGATAATCCTCAATGATTCCCTGGCAATGTCGCTAGGGCTAAATGCCAATACGCTAAAAAGTGAGGAGGGAATTGCAGTATTTGCCGGTAACGGGATTCCTGAAGGTGCATTGCCGCTTGCGCAAGCCTACGCTGGCCATCAATTTGGAAACTTTACGATGTTGGGTGACGGCCGGGCAATGCTCATTGGTGAACAAATAACGCCATCGGGCGAGCGATTTGATATTCAGCTAAAAGGATCAGGGCGTACCCAATATTCTCGCGGTGGCGATGGAAGAGCTGGTATTGGCCCGATGCTGCGAGAATATATTATCAGTGAAGCGATGCATGCACTTGGTATTCCAACAACCCGTAGTTTAGCGGTGGTAACTACAGGAGAAGCCATATTCCGCGAAACCATGTTATCAGGTGCTATATTAACGCGCATTGCCAAAAGTCATTTACGTGTGGGGACGTTTCAATATGCTGCGCAGTGGGGAACGTTTGAAGATCTTCAACAACTGGCCGATTATGCGATACAACGTCATTATCCGGAAATTGAAGCTGACGAAAATCGTTATCTTTCGTTTCTGCAAGCAGTAATTTCTAGACAGGCTGCTTTAATCGCTAAATGGCAATTAGTTGGATTTATCCACGGTGTGATGAATACCGATAACATGGCCATTTGCGGTGAAACAATCGATTACGGTCCTTGCGCTTTCATGGACACGTACGACCCAGCAACTGTTTTCAGTTCAATCGACATTCAAGGTCGTTACGCCTATGGCAATCAACCATCGATAGCCGGATGGAATCTCGCTCGTTTAGCTGAAACGCTCATCCCGCTATTACATGAAGACGAGTCAGAAGCCCTCAAATTAGCGCAAGATACAATTTCAAGATTTCCTGAGGCGTATCAATCGAGTTGGTTGTCTGGCATGAGGCGTAAATTAGGATTATTTAATGAAGAAGACGACGATGCCAGTCTAATCAATCAACTACTTACCATGATGAAAAATCACCAAGCCGATTTCACCAATACATTTCGTGCGTTGACTGTTAATAAATTGACTGATCACAAAATGTTTGGCTCATCAGAATTTACGGAGTGGCATGGCGTATGGCAAGCCAGATTAGAGAGACAACAGGAATCTATAGAATCTTCTTACCAATTAATGCGAGACAGCAATCCAGCAGTCATTCCTCGTAATCATCGCGTCGAAGAAGCACTGGAAGCTGCAGTTGTGCAAGGCGATTATCGTGTGATGAATCAACTTCTGGAAGCTCTTCAAGATCCATACAATTACGCTTCTGCAAATGAAAAATATACAACATTACCTGAATCCACCATTCCATATCAAACTTTTTGTGGGACATGATTTTACAGGAAAAACGTCAAATAACAATCTATTCACAGACACAATTCACATATGAATTAGTGTCTTCTTTTTTCGTTGATACATCAACATTTAAAATGGGAACCTTTATTTGTTTCAATCGAATTAAAGTTAAAGTGTAGGTTAGTTCAAGAAGTATCTTGGGTTTGATTGACGTTGAGTTTAAGTGAGGGAGGGATATATTGGGGATACAATACAGTTCTGATGACTGAAGATCTTTTAGGCGAAAAATTGATATATTACTTTGATAGCTTGGATGTTCAAAAATATATTACATCGTCACCAAGCGGTTGCTTTAGTAAAATAAAGCTAGTAAATATACGTAAAAAGCTTAGAAATCTAAGCTTTTTTATTTGCCAATTTGCTGTTGAAATTATGCTGATTGGTATGATATTTGACACTGTCAGTAGCGTTTTTCTCCCCGTCAACCGAACCAGTCACATAACTATGGGAGGTCCTTTTGTGTTTTAGACTTTGTGACACGGGTATTTATAGACTAAGCACTAAAACTACTAAAATTCTAGGAGGAAATATCAACATGGCAGATAAAAGATTTGTAGGTACATTCCAAACAGAACACGAAGTTTTGAATATAATTGACGAGCTAAAGACAGAAGGCTATTCAGAAGATGATATTTACGTTGTCACAAATGATGAAGATTCACTATCGATTGTTCGAGGACAGACGGATGTCGATTTGGAGTCTCCAGGCGGAAACTGGCTAGATAGATTCATTGCCTTCATTAGTGGAGATGAACCGGTGAAGGCGGCATTTAATGATATGGGACTCACCAAAGAAGAAGCTACTCGTCATTATGAGGAAGTGAAGAATGGGCGCATCTTGTTGTATGTTGACCAAGAATACGGAAGAACAACCTATGACAGGCAGGCGGAATTTCTAGAAAACTATTCCGATCCGAACCTAGGCTCGAACTTGACCACTGGTGATGTAGGCGCAAACGCTACTTTAAATCATGCTAGCCGGAATATCGATACCGAAGTGAATATCGGTGAACATGTTGTCGGGCAAGAACAGTCAGTGGAAGTCCCCGTTTCACGTGAAGAAGTAGATATCGAAAGACGAGCGGTGTATGACGAGACGGCAGCAGGACAAGTTTTCGTTGATGGTGACAACGTACGACATGAAGAGGAAGATTTTGTGAATCAAATTGATAGAGATGCTGAAGATAAATTAGATACGGAGCGTTCACAATACGACCCCCCAAAACGACCGTGACCGACTATGATATCTATGAAATTGAAATTTCTGTAAAATACTAAACCATTCAGTTGAGCGGTACAGGAACTAAATCAAACACCAAACAGAGTCCAAATTCGGATACGAATTGGACTCTTTCTTTACTGTTGTTTCTCGATGATTAATTGACCTTTTTGCTCGTCGACATTGAAAGTGAATTGCTTATTATTTACCAAATTCGCTGAAACTTTTCTTCCTTGATAGCGTTCATCTGCATAAATAAATACATAACCCTCTCTTTCAATAATAACGTAACCTTCACGCTCTCCTTCCTGTAATTCCAATAAGTCATAACCTGCTTTAGAGTAATTAAATAGGGCAATGGCAGGCATATCATCAATAGTTAGTGCAAAGGCTGTCAGCTCACCATCAATCCATTCATCTATTTTAGTTATTTCCGCAAGGTCTTTATTTAACGAATAATGACTTCCATAATACGATTGGATTTCACGCCAAAGTTCTTGCTGTGTCGGATATTCGAGATTTGACCAAGTACCTATTTCTGTTACTTCATCTTTATCGCACCGCAAGATCACACCGATAGTTGGCGTCTCAACATCATTTACATGGAAATCACCAACTGTATATCCGGCTTCATATTGTTCCGGTACAACCGTGAATACCCGATTGGGGTAGTTATTATCTAGATAATCACTTACGATTTCATACGCCTCTGAATGTTTATTCGTTTTCAACGTAGGAAAATAGAGAATATATCCGAAAAATCCTAAGACTAGGATGCTCGTAAACACAATTGCTATTCTTCTTTTCTTTCTAAAAATAAACCACAGAATTGTTATCGCAATTACTACTGCAACTCCAATTAAAAAAAAGTAGATCAGTTCACTTGGACTCATATGATCTCTCCCAACACAAATTTAATTATTTTAAGTGTTCTTCTAAAATCTGGACGGTTTATGGAATATTAAATATATATTTAAACTACTGTTATCATACCAGAATTACCATAAAGATCCTTTCTAAAACGAAAAGCACCGCTAATCGCGATGATGATTGCTGTTCTATTACGAGGTTATTTCGCTTGTTATTTCAAGTATTAAAAAATATATATCAAGGACTTCCAAGTTGTGGTAAAGTGTGAGTATGGCGATAATTCTGTTAACAGTTCAATTTGGCTTTCTTATCAACATTTTTTGATTAAAGAAAGGGGTAATGTTCTATGAGGAGGATAGTGCGTGTATTCTATAGAGACGATAATGGATTTGAAGAGGAAATTCACCTTGGTGAAGTAACAACTCATACGTATACAAATAAGTTGAAACAGAAAATATTTTGTCCGACGGAAAATTGTTCAGCCAGAATTAGTTATAGTGGCGGGAGATACCCGCATTTCAGAACATGGAGATACGATCAACATTCAGTAAATTGTCCTTACTATTTTGCCCGATTTCCTGTTAAGTTGGGTAGAAATCTCACGGATATTGTGCGTGTCGAAATCTCTTATAATAGACGGCAAAATGCCTTAAATGACGCCTATATTCAGATGAATCTATCAGTGGAAGAACGCGAGGCACTAAGAAACAGCAGAATTAAACCTAGAAATAGTGTTAGGGGAATTACTTCTAGAAAAGCTAACGTAAAGGCAGAACAGCTCGTTTTATTTGATAGTGGATTGTATGAAGATGAACTCATTTTCAGAAGAAGAAATATATCAAAGCGATTAGTCGATGGAATTACGGCATCTGACATCGGCGAAATTCGTTTGGTTATGGGGAAGATTACATCAAATATAGTAGATGGCGAAACCGCGGAAATAGTTGTGGAAAATAACAACAAAGTGATTACTGTCGTCTTCGAAGAATCTTTTACAGCCGATCCATATAACAGTAGCTATTTGAATAAATTCTGGGCAATCAATCAAGTTTTAAATCGTGAACGAGTCGTTCAATTCACTGGAATAGGTGATGTACGTAAAAATACCAGAAGTCACAGACTGGAACTAGTCATACACGCTGGAACTGACTTTAGGATAAACAATCGAGATATATCAGCATTAGCAGCACAACTGGCATTAGAGCAATATCGATTGGGGTGAATTGAGGAAAAGTATAAATCTAGGGAAGGTAGCCTGTAATTTTAAGGAGTTTTGCATTTTTATGTCATAGAATTCATAGGATAGAAGAATTACTTTATGCGGAAATAAAAGTAAAAGTTTTCGAAAGGGGAGGTATATGGGGGTACACAATGTTGGGGTTGGAGAACAGGTATTTGTAATTAAGAATAAAGAAGTTCATAAAGGTACTATAGTTAAGTATGTTAGTAAAAATCAACTAAATATCAAGTTAGCTAATCACGCAACGCCAATACGAGTGATTTACGGGATAAGTTTTTTCTTTACAAAGGATAAGGCAGACAGATTTATTGCTTCTTCGATTCTTCAAGAGAAAAAAGAAAATGAAAAGCGACTGGCCAATAAAAAGAAAAAAATCCAGTTATGCAATTCGTGTGCGATTCCGATTGGCCCATTTGGTCATTGTGGTTGCAGTTAACTAAGTCATTATTAATAACGTGAAAAACACGTTCAATCGCAACATGAAACGTGTTTTTTGTGGTTCAACGCTTATTATTCATTTAATGAATTAATGATGCTCTCAAATTGTTTGTGCCATTTTCCAAATACCCCTTTAAACAAGTCAACATGTAAACCCAACCTTCTTTTTGACCTAGCATTTTGTTTACGATTTCGGGATCATCTTCTTTTAACCCGGACTCAATTACCTGGATGATTGTAGTGACTCTATCCAACATTTCTAATTTTATCGTAACGACAGTTTCTTGACCTTCCTCGCCCCATAAGAATACGATTTTTTCATTTTCAAGTACTTCTGATACATAAATCATCCCTTCTGCATTGTATTCATCATATCTCCAAGTAATCGTTTTGCCCTGTACTACTCTTCCTGTTCCCGATGAAAACCAATAATTAGCCATTTTTACTGGGTCTATAATCGCTTCGAATACTTCATTTACCGGTTTTAGGATTTTCATTTTTGTCATAATATCTGTATACATACAAAGTCAACTCTCTTTCAGAATGTTTTATCAAGTATACCATGTGTTATTGAGTCAAATGAATAATTAAAACGAGACCTTTGTGGATATTCGCAAAGGTCTCGTTTAATCATTGTTTACAATAAAGGAGAAGGTAAAAAATGATATGGAGGGGTTTTAATTGAAACAGATTTTGTATATTTTAGGCGTTGCAACTTTATTGATGTTGGCTGGATGTGGTGACATTGATGAAAAAAATGATCGTGAAGTTTCAGCAGCTTCTGATCAGGATTCGGGTGTCGATAGTGAAGAGGATGGCGTCGAAGAAACAGAGCAAGAAGATAAGAAAGAAAAGTCGGTAGGTACCCGTTCAAATCCATTGCCATTTGGAGATACGATTACTGTAAAGGAAAATATTTACGATGACAGTTTTAATTCGTATCCTTCAGCACTTCAACTAACTTTACTAGAAGTAATCCGCGGTGATGAGGCTTGGTCCATTATTGAGAAAGAAAATCAGTTTAATGAACCAGCTGAAGAAGGGTATGAATATGCGCTCGTAAAGGTGAAGGGATTCTTGAAGGATTCAGAAACGGAAGATGATAGCTTATTTTTCTCCTCGTTTAATTTTAATTTTGTTTCAGATGAAGGGGAAGTATATGAGTTAGTTTCAGCTGTAATACCAAACGAACTGCATAAGGAACTCTTTAGTGGCGCAACAGGCGAAGGTTATATTTATAACCAGGTTAGAATCGGTGACGATTTCAAAGTTTCGTATGATTCAAGTGAAGGGTCACCTGTATTCTTTTTGGTGAAATAAAAATTCAGGAGGGTTTTTAATGGAGAAGATTGGTATTTTAGTATCCGCACTCATGTTGCTATTCTTAGTTGCTTGCTCGTCAGATAGTAGCGAAAGTGCAAAGGCTGACACCGGTGAAAAGGTGGCTGTCGATAAAGGAATTGTAAATGTTGAAGTGACATTACCTGCATCGTTTTTTGAAGGGGAAGATATTGAGGAAGCTATTGAAAATGCTAAAGATGAAGGAGTATCAGAGGTTACAAAAAATAGCGATGGATCATTGACTTATAAGATGTCAAAGTCTAAGCATAAAGAAATGATGGCTGAAATAGCTGATAATCTAATAAGTTATGCCGATGAATTGAAAACCGATGAAGATTTTCAATCCATTCAAGATATAAAGTACAATAAATCATTCTCGAAGTTTACGCTAATCGTCGATAAAGAAGCCTTTGAGAATGGTTTTGACGGTTTAGCTGCATTCGGCTTGGCAATGTCTGGGATGTACTATCAAGTCTTTGACGGTGCAGCGCCAGATAAGGTCAAAGTAGAAATTGACTATAAAGATCATATGACCGATGAGGTATTTGAGCGTGTCGTTTATCCCGATGCGTTTGAAGAATAAGAATGCTGTAGTCCACTTTTTTAGTGGGCTTCTTTTTTGTCTTCATAATAGTATCATTTTACTTCATATCAATTTGTAAACACGACGATTGACAAAGCAATTCATTTCATGTTATGTTTATCTCGAATTAAAGATACTTGAATTCAAATAAGTTTAGGGGTGATAAAAATGAAAGTAGACTCTGAAGAATTAAAAGCTGTTACTGTCATACTTCGTACCTCCCAAGCAATTCAAGAAGTCATTCGTAAAGATGTTGCTAAATATGGACTAAACCCAACAGAGTTTTCTGTTTTAGAGTTGTTGTACCACAAAGGTGACCAACCAACCCAAATGATTGGGAAGAAGGTTCTTCTGACTAGCGGTAGTATCACTTATGTCGTCGATAAGCTTGTGAATAAGAACTATGTAATTCGCAAAGCCTGTCCAAAAGATCGGCGCGTAACCCATGCAGGACTAACCGAAAGCGGAAAAGAGTTAATGGATGAAATTTTTCCGAAACATAAAATCATTATGGAAGAAGTTTTTGATCAGTTAGAAGCTGATGAACTTATCGAGACAGTTGAATTATTAAAACGTATTGGATATAGAGCAAAAAGTCTATAATATTTAAACAGGAGGACAATCATTATGAACGAATTAAAAGGAATTCACCATGTCACAGCTATTACGAGTAGCGCAGAGAAAAACTATGAATTTTTCACATATGCACTTGGTATGCGTTTGGTGAAAAAAACCGTCAACCAAGATGATATTCAAACCTATCACTTATTTTTTGCCGATGATAAAGGTAGTGCGGGGACAGATATGACGTTCTTTGATTTTCCAAACATCCCAAAAGGGACCCACGGAACAAATGAAATTTCAAAAACATCATTCAGAGTACCAACAGATGCTGCGCTTGATTATTGGGTAAAACGTTTTAATCGTTTGGAAGTAGAGCATACAGGCATTAAAGAACAATTTGGCAAAAAGACATTGTCATTTGTTGATTTTGATGATCAACAATATCAATTGATTTCAGATGAGTTTAATGAAGGCATAGAATCAGGAACCCCTTGGCAGAATGGTCCAATTCCACTTGAGTTTGCAATTACTGGTTTAGGCCCTGTTTTTGTCCGCATTGCTGAATTTGATTATTTCAAGGAAGTATTGGAAAAAGTGATGGTCTTTAATGAAAACGCACAAGAAGGTTCCTATCATTTATTCGAAGGCGGGCAGGGTGGAAACGGTGCTCAAATTATTGTTGAACATAATACCGTTTTACCCATCGCTCAACAAGGTTACGGAACAGTTCACCATGCTGCATTCCGTGTCGAAGACCGTGCTGTATTAGATGAATGGACAAACAGACTTGAAAGCTTCGGATTCCAAACTTCAGGCTTTGTCGATCGATTCTTTTTTGGATCGCTCTATGCGCGTGTTGCGCCGCAAATCTTATTTGAATTTGCGACAGATGGCCCTGGATTTATGGGGGATGAGCCGTACGAAACGCTTGGTGAACTCCTTTCCTTACCTCCATTTTTGGAGCCGAAACGCGAGCAAATTGAGAAGTTGGTTAGACCTATTGATACAGTTAGAAGCACAATTGATTTTGAAAAAGAATACGAGAAATAATTACAGTTGGATTTGGTAATATTTCTGAAAAACAAAACAGCCTTCACTCCCCATAATGGAGTGAAGGCTGTTTTGTTATAACTTAACCTTGTCTTAACATTGAAAACATACACTTGAAATATAGATGATTTAATAAAGTTAATAAAATGTATTAAAAAAGGGGAGAAATTTTGGAAATCATTCTAGGTTTATTTCTATTGATGTTGATAATGTTATTTTGCCTCGCGGGCATCATTATTATTTATTTGGTTTTGCAGTACAACACATTTATTTCTTTGCGCAACCGAATAGAAGAGGCGCATCATGCGATTGACACATATTTATTGCAACGGTTTGATCAATTATCGAAACTTGCGGACACCGTTGTGTCTTATACAGATTATGAACAAGAAACACAACTAAAGCTGGCTAAAATTCGTACAAATTACATCCAGATGTCAGCCAATGAAAAACTAGCTGCATCGAGCGAGATTGAAAATCTTCAAAAAAGCCTAAGATTACAAGTTGAAAATTATCCCGAATTGAAGGCGGACACAGTCTATCGTAGTTTAACATCAGCGATTACCGATGTAGAAGAAAAGTTATCAGCCAGTCGTAGATCCTATAACGCAAACGTTTACCAATTAAACACAAAGCTAAAGCAGTTTCCAACCCGTATGATTGGCTCATTTATGAAAATTCATGAAGTCGATATGTTAGAAGTTGCAGAAGAGCATAAAGTAGATATCAATCTAAGTGAAAGATTAGGGGGAATATAAATGTTTCCATCATTTGAATCGATATTACCAATTTTACAACCTTCATTCTCTGCGGCTGATAAACAAAGGAAAAACACGAAAAAAAAGCAATTAATCACTAATATAGTTTTCGGTTTAATCATTATAGGGTTTTATTTATTAACGAAAAATATATTTATCGTCGCTTTTTCATTGTTTTTCTGCATGTTTCTGAGGTCAATAGTTTTTAATCGTATGAATTATAAATTTAAAAAAACATATGCTGATTTGTTTATTACAAAACTAGTAGATGCGCTATTTCAAAATTATAAATCGCCGGAAGATGACGGTGAATTTACCTACCATGCTACTTATAACCCAAATGAGCATATTAAAAAGAATGAACTATATCAAAGCAATTATTTTGGACAGAATTATATGGTAAGTGGTGAAGATTATATTGAAGGACAATTGGGATTAACGACTTTTAAACTATCAGAAATCCATGTGATGGATTCGGGTGATAGTTCAGATGATAAGATAACAACTGTGTTTGAAGGGGTTGTATTTATTGCTGATTTTAATAATTTTTTTGAGGGAAGCACGTATATTTATAGACGAAAGTTTTTGGCTAACACACATGCACATGTTAAAAGCATAGGTGCATATAAGATTGAACTCACTGATCATGACTTTAATAAAGAATTTGTAGTCATGACAACTGATGACGTAGAAGCCCGCTATATTCTTTCTACAAACTTTGTACGTAAGCTCATGGAATACAGTCATACTACTGATGGAAAAGCAGAATTTACTTTTGTGGATAATAAAATGTTCATTTTTAGAAGAACAACAAAAGATCAATTCAGTGGTCAGCTTCACAATAGTAATGACGAAGCAAGATTAAGAGAAATATATGATGACTTTTTGGAGTATTTTTCAATAGTCGATGAGTTAACACTTAATCGGCGAATATGGAGTAAGGCATAATATCATTAATGGGAAAACAAGAGCCCCTTCCAACTTTTTGTTGAGAAAGGGACTTTTTCAATTACTTGCCTTTTTCCATAATCGCAAAATAATTTTCTTCATAATCCGCAAAATTAAATACTCGAACTGAAGGTAAACTCATAATTTCACCAACTGTAATGTTTTGATTTGTTAAGTGGGTATGGAATTCATCAAGATTTTCAGTGAAAAAAATTAATGATGGTGTTCCGAGATATAATTCGGGTTGCATCTGCGCAATTAAGGCCTTATTGTGGAGAATTAACGCAGTTTCAGCCTCATTTGACGGGGCGATTTCAATCCATTTCATACCCTGTCCGTTATCCTCTTCGGATTTCACGCTAAAACCTATGATTTCTGTCCAAAATTTTATAGCTTTATCTTGATTATTTACATACAACATAATTTGACCGACTTTACTGATCAATACACTCACTCTTTTTTAATCCAGAACTAATCATAATATAGCATAATTAATCTAATACTTTCGCTTATTAATATACGGATACTAAAATTAACATAAGATTTCGCTTTTTTTATAAACAAACATGTGATAAGATTCAGAATAAGCTTACAAGTTTTATGCATCCACTAAATTTAAGGGGTATTGATAAGATTCTGTGGGACAAAGGAAATTTAGTAAGCAATATACGATTTGCCGTCCTTTAGTAAATCTAGGGCATGTGGCATGAATGGAGAGGAATTGGGAGAATGAGTGAAAACATGACAACGACAACAACAACAAAAAATAGGTTTGCGGACTATCCTCAGCAACCGCATGGTGGGGAATTAATCGATAAGGTTCTTACAGGTATTGAGTTGGAAGAGGCGGTAGTGCGCGCAAAAAGTTTACCCGCGATTATGGTGGACCTAGAAGCGGTCATTACGCTTGAAATGATTGCGACAGGTGTATTATCACCCAATGAAGGCTTTATGAATGAAGTTGACTATAAATCTGTTCTTACTGTTGGCCGCTTGGCAAATGGATTGGTGTGGCCTGTCCCTTTAAGTTTTGCTCCAATCGGTAAACGAAACAGCGAAGTAGTGAAAACACTTTCAATTGGAGATGAAGTAGCGCTTTCTGATGAAAACAACGAACCAGTAGCAATTATGACAATAGAAGATATTTTTGAATATGATAAAGAATATCGTGCCTCTCATCTATTTGGCACAACAGATCGAAATCATCCAGGAGTTGACTCTATTTATAGAAGAATGGGCGATACGTCACTGGGCGGGCCGATTAAGTTATTACGGAGAGTGGACTGGGGACCATTCGAAAAACTGCGTTTGGAACCAAAAGACACTTGGCATGAGTTTTATGAAGAGAAGAAGTTTCGTTCAGCTGCCGGTTTTATTACGGGCGCTAATCCATTACACAGGGGCCATGAGTATATTCACAAAAACGCACTTGAAGAAATCGATGGCTTATTGTTGCAACCATTGGTTGAGATGGCAAAACGAGAATATACACGGCACGAGTTCCGGATGTTATCGTATCGTAGTGTGTTAGATACGTATTATCCAAAAGGACGTTCAATCCTTGCACCTCTTCGCGTGACTTATATTTTCGCAGGTCCGCGTGAAACTGTATTACACGCATTGATCATGAAAAATTATGGTTGTACGCATGCCTTAATTGGGAGAGACCACGCTGGGATTGGCGAATACTATGACAAGTATGCGAGTCATACTATTTTCAACGAGTTTGATCCTGCAGAGTTGGGTATCGATGTTCGACTATTCCACGAGGTTTTTTATTGCACGCGATGCGATAGTCCTGGAACCGTTCAATCTTGTCCGCATGATGAGCAATATCGTATTAATATTTCTGGCACAGGGATCCGCGAGATGCTTCGACACGGAATTATGCCACCGAAAGAAATTGTGCGTCCCGAGTCGGCACGTATCGCAATTCAAGGGGTACAGCCGAAAGGACTTGACGAGAACGAAGTCGCCATTTCTCCTGTCGGAAAAACGATTAAAAGCATGTTCCCATTCTATTTAGATAGAGTAAGACTAGGAGGACGAAAGCGTGTGACTCCGTTAACTGTGGAAGAGCTTACGAATCTTGATTTAGAAGAAGCGAACTTAGACGTGCGTTCCAATGCGGAACGCATTTACCGAGAAGTTTTCGAAGAGTTTAGTAGTGTAGGAGATACAAACCGGAATCTTCAGCCGGAATGGGTGGCAGATGCTCGGGATGCGGTGCGGTCTCAACAACAAATGGTTATCCAAGACTTGGAAGAGAAAATAGCACAAGCACCAGCAGCAGCTTCCGATGAATTCATGTATCAAGATAAAGCCGAAGCGGAACGGGAACTAGAAGTTGCGAAAAAGATTCTTGCAGATATGCCGAAAGTTCTTCGTAAGGAAGATGTCGAATACCGAAGTTGGAACCTCTTGCCTTATAAACGCTACAGAGGCAGTGACGAACCGAACGATAAATAAATTATTTCGCCTACACATCCACCAATCTGATTTTCCGGTTGGTGGATGTTTGCGTTGAGTTCTAACTTTTCCGGAATGAGGGCTATACTACAAGTAACATGAAGGAGAGTGAATGTAATGAAGGAATTCAAAGTGACTTACTTTTTTGATGAGGAGCACTACATAAGAAGATTTATTCATACGGAATCACAAGAAGAAGCTGAAAAACGTATTCAAAGTGAACGTGATCAATACATTTCATTCACCGATAGTCGTGGGATTTATCATGAGTTGAATACAAAGGATGTCAGGGTGATTCAGGTCGCTGAATACCACAGAGTAGATAAATAATAAAGGACCTCAACCAGTTTTGAATCTGGAAGAGGTCTTTTAATCTTATGGCAGTTCATTTCCAGCAGCTAGATAAATTTCATACCATTCTTCGCGGGTTAAAATGATGTCTGTTGCTTTCGCAATACTTGCTAGCCTTTCAGGGTTCATCGTCCCCACAACCGGTTGAATTTTGGCTGGATGACGTAAAATCCATGCAATGGCGATTGCCGACTTGGTGACTTCATATTTATCGCTAATTTCTTGAAGTTTTGCATTTAACGCTGGGAATTGTTCATGATCAATGAATACTCCTTTAAAGAAACCGTGTTGAAAAGGGGACCATGCTTGAATAGTCATATTGTTCAAGCGGCTATAGTCTAGAATACTGCCGTCACGATCCATCGAATTTTCAAATTTTGTGTTCATCTGAATGCCAGCGTCAATCATACTTGTGTGCATGATACTGAACTGCAGTTGATTAACGATTAAGTCCTGTTGAACGTATTTTTTCAATAGTTCGATTTGCATCGGGTTATGATTGCTTACTCCAAAATGGCGTACTTTTCCACTTTTCTCTAATTCTGAAAAGGCTTCTGCGACTTCTTCTGGTTCGACAAGGGCATCAGGACGGTGAAGGAGAAAAACATCGATATAATCCGTTTTTAGTCGTTTAAGGCTCTCGTCAACAGACGACAAAATATGTTCCTTTGAAAAATCGAAATAACCTTTTCGGATACCCGCTTTTGTTTGTATGAACATTTTTTCACGAATTGTCGGATTCATGTCAATGGCATCTGCAAAAATCTTTTCCGATTCTCCGCCAGCGTAAATATCGGCATGATCAAAGAAGTCTACGCCGACATCTAATGCATTATGTATCACGTTTGCAGCTTCACTCTTCGATAGTTTTCCCATGCGCATACAGCCAAGTGAGATAGCCGAGACAGTCAACTCGGAAGTGCCTAATTTCATATTCTTCAATAAAATCCCTTCTTTCTATATAGATACTATCAATAGTATACCATTATTAGTATGGAATTTAGCGCAGTTCATGCTATAATGTTTTTGTGTGAATAATAATTAATGTGTTTGTAAGCGTATAAGTGATTTTCATAGGCAAACGGATAGCTAGATCCCGTTCTCGAATAACAGCATCTTAGAAGATTACTACAAACGTATTTAATAGAACGGAGAAGTGCTTATTTGTTACATTATAAAACGCATATTTTAAGCCCGTCACATGAGTGGGTCGTATTTCTCCACGGACTCGGTGGCAATTCAAATATTTGGTACAAACAAGTGAAGGATTTTAAAAAAGAATTTAATTTACTGTTCATTGATTTAAAAGGTCACGGTGGTTCGGTTGATTATAAACCTGAGTTGCTTAAGTATACATCTGAGGGAATTGCGCAAGATGTTGTTAATGTTTTGGATTTCTTGTCGATTAAAAAAGCTCATTTTGCAGGAATTAGTTTAGGTTCGGTCGTGTTGCATAGTTTGCATATTCACGCGCCACATCGTATAAAGAGTATGGTTTTGGGCGGCGCGATTATTCGATTTACGAAGATGGCGAAAATGCTGTTGAAAACAGGCGATATGATTAAAGGATTTGTGCCATATATGTGGCTCTATAAACTATTTGCATGGATTCTTATGCCGAAAGAACATCACAAACTATCGAGGAATTTATTTATCCGTGAGGCGAAAAAGCTTAGACGGAAAGAATTCATCCGCTGGTACAAGTTTGCCTCCACAGTACCTGAGATATATCCGCTAGTTGATACTGAGAAGAATGTCATTCCCAAGATTTATATTATGGGAAGTCAAGACTATATGTTTATCGGTCCTGTTAAAGAAGATACGGTGAAAGACAAAGCCGCAACTGTCCATGTCATTGATAAATGCGGTCATGTTTGCAACATCGAAAAACATAATGAATTCAATCAGGTAGCGCTCAACTTCTTTAATGGAAGAGTGCAAGTAGAAGAAGAGAAAGCGACCGTTTCAAAACCAGTTAGGCGTTATGTGACAATTTAATAGTGGGAAATCTAAGCTTGCCATTTTGAATGGCAGGCTTTTTTCATTCAATAACCATATTATAATAAAATTCTTCATGGGCATACTTTAAGTATTCATTTAGCGTGGGAGGATTTTACTTGATGACAATTGAAAACGCGATATCCATTTTTGCATTAGGTGGCATTAATGAAATCGGGAAAAATATGTATGTATTGCAATGCGAAGACGACATTATTGTAATTGACTGCGGTTCCAAATTTCCAGACGAAACATTAATGGGCATTGATTTGATTATCCAGGATATTTCATACTTGAAGGAAAATCAGGATAAGATACGGGCTTTGATTGTCACGCATGGTCATGAAGATCATATCGGTGGAATCCCGTATTTATTAAAACAAATCAATATGCCGATTTATGCATCCCGCTTAACATTAGGATTAATCGAACTGAGGATAAAGGAACATGGGCTTTTACGTCAAACTGAGTTGCAAATGATTAATGGCGATTCAAAGTTGGATTTTGGAACAGTACAGGTTGAGTTTTTCAAAACCAACCATAGTATTCCAGATTGTCTGGGAATTGTGTTCCATACACCGCAGGGAACAGTGGTCCATACGGGTGATTTCAAATTTGACTTAACGCCTGTTAATGATGAGTATGCGGATATTCATAAAATGGCCGAAATCGGGCGTAAAGGCGTTCTGCTTCTATTATCTGAAAGTACCAATGCGGAGCGTCCAGGTTTTAACCCTTCGGAACGATTAATAGGCGAACATATTGAAGCGGCATTTAGTACAGCGCGCAGGAAAGTTTTTATCTCGACGTTCGCATCTAATGTGCACCGAGTCCAGCAAGTCGTCGACGCGGCGGTAAAGACAAACCGTAAACTTGCGCTTCTCGGTCGAAGCATGGTGAATGTGGTATCGGTTGCTTCGGAACTTGGTTACTTAACAATTCCTGAAGGCATGCTCATAGAGAAATATGAAATAAGTAGAATGGATCCCGAGCGTGTCGTCATTCTTTGCACGGGAAGCCAAGGCGAACCGATGGCAGCTTTGTCGCGGCTATCTAGTTCGAATTTCCGTCAAGTAGAGGTGTTGCCCGAAGATACAGTTATTTTTGCATCCTCGCCGATTCCGGGAAATGAAAAAAGTGTGTCACGTGTGATTGATAACCTTTATCTGCTAGGAGCAAATGTGATTTACGGTTCCGGAAGCGCGACAGGTATGCATGTTTCAGGACACGCTTGTCAAGAAGAGTTAAAACTGATGTTGACATTAATGAAACCGAAATATTTTATCCCGATTCACGGAGAACATAGAATGCTCCACCATCACAAACGATTAGCTGAAGCCGTTGGTGTGGATGGCGAGAACATATTCGTGATCAATAACGGCGATGTGGTTGATTTGGCCGATAAGACAGCTCGCCAAACGCGAAGTATTCAAGCGGGACATGTTTTCGTTGATGGTCTTGGTATCGGGGATGTGGGGAATATTGTGTTACGTGATCGCAAACTTCTATCTGAAGAAGGCATGCTTGTAATTGTCGTTAAGATAAATAAATCGGATGGCCAACTCATTGCCGATCCAGATACGATCTCTCGCGGTTTCGTCTATAGCCGAGATGCGGAAGAGTTGATGAGTGAAGTAAATGAATTAGTTGTTGAAACGGTTTCTTTGCTAAAAAATGCCAATGGAAACCGTCAGCACATTATGAGGCAAAGTATTAGAAAAGACGTGGATACCTTTTTATATGCTCGCACAAAGAGGAGACCGATGATTCTACCGATTATTATTGAAACGTAAGGTTGCGAGGCTAAAAGGCTACTCGCATAAAAAAAGCAACTACCCCAATTGGAGATAGTTGCTTTTGTTTAATCTAAGATTTTTATCTTCACTGTTCGCCGTCCCCAGTTAAGGGCATCCGCTTTGTGCTGTATGAATACGTCGATAATGTTGCCTTTTATGGCGCCGCCGATATCGCCTGCGATGGCTTCGCCGTAGCCTTCAACCCAGACACGTGAACCGAGTGGAATAATGTTCGGATCTACTGCAATCACTTTTTGGTTCGGGTTGGATCGTAAATCGATTCCTGTATAGGTTACGCCCGAACAACCTTCGCAATATGCAGTATATGCGGTTGCAGTCATTGTCATCTCTCGTCCACCCGTACTCACTGGTGCGGATTTTGCTGCTGCTGGTTTAGCCTTCACTACTGCTGGTGCAGCTTTCGCAACGACTGGTGCAGATGCAGTTGTAGTTGACGTTGCCAGTGGTACTTTTATCTTTGTCGGATGTAATTCAATATTCGTCGCTATTATTGAACTCTTTTCTCCGCTGACTATTAATTGATCATTTGGAAAGATTAAGTAACTCGTAATCTGATTCCATACAATTAAATCATTCAATGAAATATCTTGATCTTTAGCAATCTTCGAGAGTGTATCGCCTTTTTTAACCGTATACTTTTTGACTTCCTCTTTTGCCTTAACCTTAACCGCTTTCATCTTAACCTCTATCGACTTAATCTTAATCTCCTGACCTGGGTGAATCAGATTGTTATTAAGCTTATTCCAAGATATTAAATCTTCAACGCTCACATCTTTCTTCTTGGCTATCGCCCATAATGTATCACCAGGTTGCACTTGATAAATGGTTGTTGAAGATTCCGGCTCCGATTGAAACACTAGATCAGCATCAAATTCGGCTATGGGTAGCGGTAGTGCGGATACTTGTTCACTGACAAAGCTTATTGCCAGGGTTGAAATAATCGCAAACACAATAATGTATTTTTTCATACTAATAAACTTCCTCCTCGTTTTTAAAAATAGTGACATATCAACTAATCGATAGTTCACATGTGCCCATTTTCATTTCCCAAAAGCACCTCTTGGCGATGGAGAGATGTTATTTCTCTACGAATAGTTGTAGCCATGGCTACTAGAATATATACATTTAAGTGTTTGTCGCTAGCAAATGTAATAATTGTAATAGTTGTAACAATTCTTTTCTACTGATATTAAACATTGGTTTGTGTTTAAAAGGTCGGTAATGAGAATTTTTTTAGGGGATTGCATATAGTAGAAGAGATTGTGCATATGAAAGGGGATTTTGTGACAGAACATAAGCAAACGGGTAATGAGAATCGCAAAGACAGGCAACTGGATCAGTTTCGGGTAGTGGATAAAGGGAAGCGAATGACAACCAATCAGGGGTTGAAAGTTTCAGAAGATGAAAACTCATTAAAGGCGGGCGTTCGTGGTCCGACACTAATAGAAGATTTTCATTTCCGCGAAAAGATGACCCACTTCGATCATGAAAGAATACCGGAAAGGGTTGTACATGCGAGAGGATTTGCGGTGCACGGGGAATTTGAACTGTATGAATCAATGAAAGAATATACGAAAGCAAAATTTCTTCAAGTACCTGGAACCAAAACGCCAACCTTCACAAGATTTTCGACCGTTGTCGGAAGTCGGGGATCTGCTGATACGGTTAGAGATGTACGCGGATTTGCTACAAAGTTTTATACAGAAGAAGGGAACTATGACCTGGTTGGAAATAACATACCGATATTTTTCATACAAGATGCCATAAAGTTTCCAGATTTGGTCCACGCAATAAAACCCGAACCTAATAATGAAATTCCACAGGCTTCATCAGCGCATGATACTTTTTGGGATTTCGTTGCCAATAACCAAGAAACCGCTGCCATGATTATGTGGTTAATGTCTGACCGAGCAATTCCAAGAAGTTTGCGGATGATGGAAGGATTTGGTGTACACACATTCCGCTTTGTTAATGATATGGGAAAAGCACATTTTGTGAAGTTTCATTGGAAACCGATACTTGGCATCCATTCTCTTGTATGGGATGAAGCGCAGAAAATAGCGGGAAAGAACCCGGATTTTCACCGGGTTGATTTATATGAATCCATCGAGAATGGGAATTTTCCGGAGTTTGAGTTAGGTGTTCAAATCATTAAAGAATCTGACGAGTTCATGTTCGATTTCGACATTCTTGACGCTACAAAAATTTGGCCGGAAGAGATTGTGCCGGTTAAGATTATCGGCAAGTTACAATTGAATAAAAACGTCGATAACTATTTTGCGGAAACAGAGCAAGCCGCCTTTCATCTCGGAAATATAGTTCCAGGAATCGATTTTACGAATGACCCGTTACTTCAAGGGAGATTATTTTCCTATATTGATACTCAATTAATTCGTCTTGGCGGACCGAATTTTGCGGAAATCCCTATTAACCGTCCCATTGCGCCCGTCCATAATAATCAGCGCGATGGTTATCATCGAACGCAGATTAATGTAGGAAAAGTAGCATACCATAAAAACTCGCTTGCCGATAATACACCCTCGACATCTACCGCAAAAGAAGGCGGATTTGTTCATTACCAAGAGAAAGTTGAAGGAAGAGTCATTCAAGCCCGAAGCGATTCGTTTAAGGATCACTTTTCTCAAGCGCGATTATTTTGGAACAGTATGACACCTCCAGAAAAAAAGCATATTAAAGATGCGTTTATCTTTGAAGTCGGGAAAGTGAAAAGTAAAAGCGTCCGGCAACAAATTGTCGATATGTTTGTTCATGTCGATAAGGAACTAGCCACCATAATTGCAGACAACGTTGGTGTGAATCGTCCGACGGGGGAGCAATCTAAAGTTAGTGAATCATCACCCGCGCTAAGTCAGGCAAACACGAAATATTATCCGTATACTCTGAGGGTCGGTGTGTTAATAGGAAATGGTTTTGATGCATCGGAAGTTAGGTCGGTAGTTACAGCTTTATTGAACTCAGGCGTGAATGTAGATTTAATCGGCGAAAAATTAGGGATTGTCCGGAGCAAGGATAATGTTAGGGGGAATATCACCGCAACATTCCTAACAACAGATCCGGTTTTATATGATGCGCTTTATGTTGTTGGGGGAAAAGCTGCTAATCAGGCGAAGTTCCAAAGCGATATTGAGTACTTTATCAATGAAGCGTTTAAGCATTATAAGCCTATAGGAATCGCCACGAGCGGGAATACGTTTTTTAAAGCGTCCAATGCAAAGAAAGGACCGGGAATTGTTTTTGCTTCAGAAGACGATAAGTTTGATAAGAACTTTATAGAAGCAGTTGCAAAACAACGGTTTTGGAATCGCGATATTTATTAATAATAAAAGCTGCTATCCCAAGATTTTTGGATAGCAGCTTTTTCAATACCAATTTTTCATTTGTTCTTCTTCGGCAATCGCATTTAAGTCATCCGGTGTAATCGTGAGCACTTGATAGTCGGTCGATTCCGCGAAGCGATCAGCGGCTTCTTTGATAAACTTCGGGGACCCTTCATTTTCAGAATCATACAGAATAAGCATGCCGTCGGAATTGCGAAGGAAAAACTTGTTTTTCTCTACAAACTGCCAAGGTGCTTCATATGGCGTCGACGTTAGACTTACATGGTAATCGGCATTGGCGATTATTTCATTGTATTTCATTTTATTTGTATCGTTCCAATTTTTATCTTGTTCGAGGAAAGGTGTAATGACCGCATATTTTAACTCCGGATATAGTTCTTTTAATTCAATAACAACTTCGACCGCCCAAGATTCAACACCTAGTTGACCACTGACAATAACCCATTCTAGTCCTGTGTCTAAAAAATCAATCAAACGACTTCTAATCGCTCTCTTTATGTAATCAATCCCAGGGTGCTTGTCATCAAATATCCCCAGTTCATGTTGTTTATAGCCCGTGATGACTAATCGTTTCAAAGTAGTTCCACTCCAATCCGAATCAATAAAAAAGTCAGCTTCCACAGGAAACTGACTGAATGTAACTTATGTAGGTAAGCCGCCTCTGCCGTATTTATATAGAAAGTTTTAAACCACCACTTCTAAAAGTGGGTGTTCGCAGAAATTTTCCTGTATGTCCTCATTAATAATGAACGAGGCACGCCATTCCAATTTCGATGTAAAACTCCCTGTTACAGTATAAAGGTTAAAACTTAATAGTCATACGAACAATGCAGCTTGTTACGTTAGTATACACGACTTTTCAATATGAATCAATGCTTAATGATTTATGACAGATTTTTGTTTATCCTTTTTTCATAAGCGCGCATAAGATAGATTACACGCGATTGGAGGTTTTGAGTCATGGGGTTATTTATCAATCATAAAAAGCACCCAGCCATTTATAAAAATAAAACTAAACTCACAGAACCGAATCAGGCTGTTTATAAACAAGATTATTTATCCGAATTAATCGAAAAACAAAACCAGGCAAATGCTGAATTGCAGAATTCCCTGCAGTCATTGGAAAAGTCATTAAAAAAACAAAATCGACTACAAGCTACTCGGGTGAAAAGAATTGGTTATGATGTTCAGGAATTAGCCGATAGACAAATTGAGCAAATGGATTTAGGAAACGACGTCACGACATTGCTGGAGACGCAAAGTAAACGAAATGCGGAATTAGCCACTAAGATGGAACAACAAATGGAGTTACAACGGGATATGGTCAAGCAAATCGAGAATCAAGAAAGTTTTCAAGAAGAAGTGATTAGTCGGTTGGAAAATCAGGAAGCATTGACGGAGAAGTTGATGAGGAAAGTAGATAATTTTCGTTCCATTCTCTATGAACGCACACATTTTCTGGCAGATAAAATTGAAGAAGGTTATAACGCTACATCTTTTTACATTCATGAATTAGTTTCGAGTACGGCATTGCCGCCACTTCGGTATAAATTGAAAGAAAGTGAGAAAAAGGTCGATTAAAAAGGGTGTCAGTCACAAATAAACTTTGTGGCACTGGCATTCTTTTTTTTATTCATAACTATCAAATAGTTATTGACCAAGTTGGTCGGTACATGTTATTCTGGAGTCGACCATTCTGGTCTACTAGAGTTGTAGCGGAGGAATTTAATGTGACATCAAAATTTGAAAATGTAGAAGTGGATAAGCAAGCAGTCATTCTAAATACTGCCCTTAAAGAGTTTGCGGACAAAGGATATGAACAAGCTTCGACCAACCAAATCGTTAAAGAGGCGGGAATTGGGAAAGGGATGCTGTTCTATTATTTTACATCAAAGAAAAAACTTTACGCCTATCTGATTGATTATTGCCTCGAAATATTGGAAAAAGAATATCTTGAGCAAGTCGATTACTCTCATACAGATCTGTTTGAAAGATTGAAAGTCATATCTAAAGTTAAATGGGCATTTCTTCTAAAACACCCAGAAGTGATTAATTTCATTTCCGCACTATTTGTTACCAATCCAGACCAACTTGAGACCGGATTGAATAATAGGTTTCTAGCTATGCAAGAAAAATGGGCTTCTGTGCTTTATGAAAATATAGACTTTACGCTATTTAGGGATGATATTGATTCGAAGAAGGCGTTTGAATTGGTGCAGTGGTCACTTCGTGGATATGAAGAAAATTTGAAATGCCGGTTACAAGATCAAGTGATTTCTGAAATTGATTATGAACGTTATTTTGAGGAGTTTTTTGAATATGTGGATGTGTTGAAAACCGCTTTTTATCAATGAATAACAGGAGGATGGGACATGACCATTTTGGAAATTGACAATTTGACTAAGAAGTTTGGCAGTTTTACTGCATTGGATGACGTTAATCTAACTGTTAAAAAAGGAGAGATTTATGGCTTCATCGGTCCGAATGGTGCTGGCAAATCAACAACAATTCGTATATTGCTAGGGATATTGAAGGCCACTGAGGGGAGTGCAACAATTTTCGGGAAAGATGTGTGGGCAAATGCCGTTGAAATTCATAAACGAATTGCTTATGTGCCTGGAGATGTAAATCTTTGGCCGAACTTGACCGGTGGGGAAGTTATTGATCTATTTATAAAGTTGCGTGGGACTAATAATAAAGGCAGAAGAGAAGAGTTGATCAAGCGATTTGATCTGGATCCTACTAAAAAATGCAGAACCTATTCAAAAGGGAACCGGCAAAAGGTTGCATTGATAGCTGCTTTATCGTCGGATGCGGATTTATATATTTTAGATGAACCGACATCGGGGCTTGATCCGTTAATGGAACGTGTATTTCAGGAATGTATACTAGAGGCAAAAAACGCTGGGAAAAGCGTGTTGTTATCAAGTCATATTCTGTCTGAAGTTGAAAAGTTATGCGATAAAGTTGCGATTATTCGTGAAGGAAAAATTATTGAAACGGGTTCTTTACATGAGTTGCGACACTTAACGAGAGCACATCTACAAGTTGAAACGAAATTGCCAATGACCGCTTTGCAAGAAGTGAAAGGCGTTCATGATGTAGAAGTAGAAGGCCAGTCGTATTCCATCCATATTGATGGTGAAGCGTTGGATGATGTGATGAAGTTTGTAAGTCAATATGGAATTATTAGATTGGAAAGTGCGCCGCCGACATTGGAGGATTTATTCATGCGTCATTATGAAGGGGTTTCGGTAGGAGTCGGAGGTGCAGTCTGATGAATAATCATCTGTTTACGAAAACAGGGACCCTTTCTCGTTTCATATTAAGAAGAGATCGATTGCGTATTTCGATTTGGTTAGTAGGGTTAGCTACCTTTACCTTTTTAGTGGCACAGACATTTACAGATTTGTACGGGACAGAAGCGCAAAGACAGTCGATTGTTGAAACAATGTTAAATCCAGCTATGACAGCAATGGTAGGTCCGGCCTATGGGATTGATAACTATACAATTGGCGCAATGTTCGCTCATGAAATGTTGCTCTTTACCGCGATTGCTTTTGGGCTTATGAGTATATTATTGGTTGCGCGTCATACGCGTTCGGATGAAGAGGATGGTCGGATTGAATTGATCCGTTCTCTGCCTACGGGGCGTTTGTCTAATTTGGCGTCAACGGTTGTTGTTGTAAGCGGTGTAAATATTCTATTTGCTATCCTAATTGGCTTTGGATTGTATTCAATGGACATTGAAAGTATGAATTTGGAAGGCTCGTTATTATACGGAGCAACTTTAGGTGCAACGGGAATATTTTTCACGGCAGTTACGGCTATTTTTGCACAGCTTTCGGAAAACGCACGGGGTACAATTGGATTCGCTTTTACGGTGCTCGGCGTTTCTTACCTTGTCCGTGCTGTTGGAGATGTTGGAAATGAGACGCTCTCTTGGTTTTCACCCTTAGGTTGGGTGTTAAGCTCTGAAGTTTATGTGAATAATTATTGGTGGCCAGTTGTATTAACGATAGGTGTCGCATTGCTTTTAGTTGTGGTTGCATTCTACTTAAATGCGATTCGAGATTTAGGTTCGGGATTTTTACCGGCTAAGCCCGGCAGAAGACATGCATCAACATTTTTGCAGGGTCCATTAGGTCTCATGGTTAGGTTACAGCGAACAAGTTTAATCGCTTGGGGAATTGGCATGTTCATCCTCGGTGCATCTTATGGTTCTGTATTTGGCGAACTGGAGTCTTTTTTCTTGGATAATGAGATGTTAGTAGAGCTTTTGACGCCTGTCGAAGGTTTTTCGTTAACAGATCAATTCATAACGATGCTGATGTCGATTATGGCGATGTTAAGTACTGTTCCAGCTTTGATGGCTATGTATAAACTTATCGGAGAAGAAAAAAAGAATCGAACAGAGCATTTTCTTGGACGCGCGATTTCTCGGACACGTTTGATGGGCAGTTCATTTGTCGTGTCGATTGTGACAAGCTTTATAATGCTATCATCTGCTGCAATTGGGTTGTGGTCTGCGGGAAATGCCGTGATGGCTGAAGGGTTGGCGTTCGGAACGCTTTATGGTGCGGCGATGATTTATCTGCCGGCTATGTGGGTCATGATAGGTCTGGCGGCGTTATTAATTGGCGCAGCTCCAAGATTGACCGGCTTGGCTTGGTTATACTTAATCTATTCGTTTATTGTTGTGTATTTGGGTGGGTTACTTCAGTTTCCGGAGTGGCTAGGTAATTTATCGCCATTCGGTCAAGTTCCGAATATTCCAGTTGAAGATATGGATTATATGAAAGTATCGATTTTAGTCGTTATTGCGATTATTGCGGCTGTGATTGGTTTTGTTGGATATGATAGACGAGATATTGAGGGATGACTAGGAGGTTTATAACTTTTGTGAGTACTTATTCAAGTACTCTTTTATATTTGGACCGTTGATTTCCGTTCCGGGCGGCGCTTTCCTGCGGGCGGCCGGTGAGCCTCCTCGTCCGCTACGCTACCTGCGGGGTCTCACCTGTTCCGCTTATTCCGCGGGAGTCGCCGCCCTCCACTGCAATCAACTAATTTCATAATAAATAGGAGGTCATTTAGAGTGGTCTTCTGTGCTAAGTCACTTTCGAATCATTTTTGCGGGTGAAATATCCTGACTTGCAAGTAAAATCTTTTGAGTGCAAGGAAAACACAAGTGAGTGAAATCGAACTTATTAATGAAGGTAATTTCCAATTATATTAGAAGAAAACTTTCACTCGACTCGAATTAATAGAAAATAGTGTATACTATTGAGAAATGATAAATACATATAATGAAAAGGTGAAAGGGGAGAGTTCATTTGCCGATAAATATACCAGAAGGATTGCCAGCACGACAATTGTTAAAAGAAGAAAAGATATTTATTATGGATGAGGATCGTGCCAAGATGCAGGATATTCGCCCACTTAATATTGCAATTTTGAATTTGATGCCTGAAAAAGAACGTACGGAGTTACAGTTGTTGCGTTTATTAGGGAATACGCCACTTCAAGTAAATGTGACTTTTTTATACACGGCAACCCATAATTCTAAAAATATTAGCAAATCACATCTAGATAATTATTATGAAACATTTGATGATATAAAGGATCGTCGATTTGACGGGTTAATCATAACGGGTGCGCCGATTGAACATTTACAATTCGAAGATGTTAATTACTGGGGCGAATTGACAAAGATAATGGACTGGTCGAAAGAAAATGTGACGTCGGTTTTACATATTTGTTGGGGTGCGCAAGCCGCGCTGTATCACCATTATGAAATTGATAAATATGAGTTACCCGAAAAATGTTCTGGCGTGTTCAGTCATCGTTTATCAGATGCGACAGTGAAGCTTGTACAAGGGTTCAACGACGAATTTAACGCGCCGCATTCACGCTATACGACTGTTTCATCTGAAGAAATTAGAAGAAACCCAAATTTGAAATTACTAGCGGAGTCCGATGATGCAGGTGCATTTATAATCATGTCGAATGATGATAAACATATTATGATTACCGGTCACCTAGAATATGATGCAGATACACTTGCTGAGGAATATGCAAGAGATGTAGCGAAAGGCATTGATATCCATGTGCCAGAGAATTATTTTCCGAATGATGATCCAACGAAGAAACCATTAAATACGTGGCGGTCTCATACACATTTACTCTTTTCGAATTGGTTGAATTATTATGTATACCAAGAAACACCTTTTGAATGGAAATGAAAGATTGAGGTGTAAATTGCAATGAAGAAAAGAAATACTGGGTTTATACTAATTGTTCTAGCGATGATTATCTATATACTTTCTAAATTTCTAACGTTATCGCCAATCATGTGGAAATTATTTTTTGCAATAAATATTGTATTGAACGCAGTAGGCGCCTTCATACTTTTACTTTATATACGGGAAGAAACCAAAAAACGGAAAAGTTAAATTGGAAAAGGGATATTCTCATTTCGAGAATATCCCTTTATTTATTAAGGTAACATTAAATTTTTGAATTGATTTTTCATCTCAAATGTTTGAGAGAATAATTTCCATAGAAAGTATGAACTTTCTTAACCGCGGTAATTTGCTCCACTAGGCGTCTTCTACCTAAGCAACGTAAACCCTACCTACTTTTACGTCCTTGCGACCCTATAGTCGCGCCAGTGTGAATAAGTATATCAAAAACATTACGTAGAATGCCAGAACATCAAATCTCATTTGTTACCCAAATTTCTCAACTGATTAACTATACCGCATTTACTTATGAATGTCAACACCGTTGTTTTAAGTCACATTAAATACAAACATTAGGGTTTTTATTTTACATAAAGTATATTAAACTAAAGGATAGAAGCTAGATTGAAGCTGAAAAAATATAAAGGGGGCGTATATGATGGCCTATGTGATAACATCTGCTTGTATTACAGAAAAAGCAGCGGATTGCGTGATGGTATGTCCGGTTGATTGTATCGAAGAGGGCGAAGATCAGTTCTTCATCGACCCAGATGTTTGTATAGATTGTGGGGCTTGTGTTGCGGCATGTCCAGTTGAAGCAATTTACCACGAAGAAGATTTACTTGATGAGGATCTGCCATTTTTAGAAAAAGCGAAAACATTTTATAATATTGCTTAATTAACCATAAAGATATTCTCCTTAATCTAGAGAATATCTTTTTTTTCTAAATAAAAATATTAAGGTGGAGTGGCTTATGAAAAAACTACTACTCACGGGATTTGAACCTTTTTTGAAATTCACAGTGAACCCGACGATGAAAATAGTCGAAGAATTGCATGGAGAAACAATTGGGAACTATAAAGTTTATGGCGAAGTATTACCTGTCGATTTTGCGTCCTCGGGCAGCAAACTCTTAGCGCATATTGAAAAGATTAAGCCAGATGCGGTTATATCGTTAGGACTTGCTGGGGGGCGCAGTAAAATAACACCTGAGCGAATCGCGATCAATGTGAAAGACGGGGATGCTGATAACGAAGGAAATAAGCCTACTGATGAAGTGATTCTCAAAGAAGGGAATGATGGGTATTTTTCGACTTTACCCATTAGAGACATGGTGAATCAGTTGCAAGCATCGGGGTTTCCAGCAGCTATTTCGAATTCCGCGGGAACTTATTTATGTAATAACGTCATGTACATGGCGCTTTATTTTGCGCACGAATTTCAACCGAATATGAAGTGTGGTTTTATTCATATTCCAGCTTCGCACGAATTGGCGATTCAACACGGCGGGATTCCGAGTTGGTCCCATGAAGATTTGAAAAAAAGTGTTTCCATATGTATTGAAGCGTTAAGTTCCGATGAATGAGAGAAATCTTGGGGTGACGCGAACGTGTAAGCGTATGTTTCGCTAAGTGGTTTGAATATTGTGGATTCGGGTAAACAAAAATAACCTCAAGTATGTCATCGATGAATCCTACAATCAACTGTCTACCAAGCCCATATCGTACTGTATGTGCCAAGTATCCATTCACCTTTTCCACTCTTATAGTTCTTCTTTCTCTTTAATTCATAAATATATATAAATTTTATTCTCTCGTTTTTGATTAATTAAACAATTGCACGATTTCACGTCAGTTTGCTTCTACACGGAATGTGGGATTTGCCAATATATTATTAAAATATGAGGGGGAGAAAAATGAAACGATTTGTTCGTGCGATTCCATTTCAAGTAAATCAACAGGCCAATGAAGTCAACGAAGTCCCGAGCGGCATTGAATTGATTCAGGCGCCAAAAATTTGGCAAGAAACGAAAGGGAAAGGTGTTACAATTGCTGTTTTGGATACAGGCTGTGATATAGACCACCCCAATCTAAAAGATCGCATTATTGGTGGGAGAAATTTTACAGATGACGACGCAGGGAAATCTGAAATATATCAAGACTATAATGGCCATGGTACCCATATAGCTGGGACGATTGCGGCAAGTGAAACGAATGCCGGAGTAGTTGGAGTGGCTCCGGAAGCGGATTTGTTGATCGTGAAAGTTCTTAACGAACAGGGGTCTGGACTACATGATTGGATTATCGCAGGTATCCATTATGCGATTGAACAAAAAGTAGATATTATTTCGATGTCGCTCGGCGGGCCTGATGACAATTATGAACTTTATGCAGCAATAAAACTAGCGATTACAAATAATATCTTGGTCGTTTGTGCTGCTGGGAATGATGGGGATGGCGATGATAGTACAGATGAATTCGCCTATCCAGGCAGCTATAATGAAGTTATTTGTGTAGGCGCGATTAATTTCGATCGACTTTCTAGTGAATTTACAAGTTCTCACAATGAAATTGATCTAGTGGCGCCTGGCGAAGAAATCTTATCAACCTATTTAAATGGGAAATATGCTACTTTAAGCGGAACTTCGATGGCAGCCCCTCATGTTTCCGGGGCATTGGCGCTCATTAAGGTTTGGGCGCGTAATTATTTTGGAAGAGAACTTACTGAGCCGGAGTTATATGCACAACTAATCAAAAGAACTGTTCCGCTCGGTTTTTCTCCAAAGCTCGAAGGTAACGGGGTTATCTATTTGACAGTCCTAGAGCATCTTGACAAGGTATTTGATCAAGAGTTTGTGGATCATGTTTTACAGGAGTGTTCAGTTTAAGTGTCAGTTATTTGATTGGGATGTTTTCTCGCTGGTCCCACATATGAAACCATAAAAAAGAGGATTGGAATTCTAAGTAGAATTCCAATCCTTTTTTTTGGGGGTGACTGTTTTTGGTTGAATATGATTGACTTTGGATGATTAGTTGGCTACTATAAAATTATTAAACACATTCGAGGTGTTGTTGGCTTGTTAACGACTGAGCGACAAGATTTGATTTTAAATTTATTGGCCGAAAAGAAAACGATTAAAGTACAGGATATAATTGATATAACAAACGCATCAGAATCTACCATTCGTCGTGATTTGACTGAGCTTGAGAATCAACATAAACTGACTAGAATTCATGGTGGAGCGACTATAAATGAACGCAAACGACATGAACATAGTATTCTAGACAAATCAACCAGAAACCTTCAAGAGAAAATAGAAATTGCAAAATACGCGGCGTCATTCATTGAAAATCAGGACTGTATTTATCTCGATGCGGGAACGACGACATTGCATATGATACCTTTTATAAACAATAAAGAGGTTGTAGTTGTAACGAATGGCCTCACTCATGTTGATGCCTTAGTGAAACATGGGATAACTACGTATTTAACGGGTGGATACGTCAAAGGGAAAACGAGCGCACTTGTCGGGTCCCAAACGATTCAATCGTTGGAAAATTATCGTTTTGACAAATGTTTTTTAGGCACCAATGGATTCCATGAAGAGTTTGGCTACACCACGCCAGATCCTGAAGAAGCCGCAGTAAAAAGGCTGGCGAGCAAGCTGGCAGAAAAAACATATGTCCTGGCTGATCATTCAAAGTACAAGAAAGTAAGCTTTGCAAAATTTGAAGACATAAAGAATGCGACTTTGTTGACAGGAAAACTTGATATGACGTCACTTGAAAGATTGAAGAAAAAAACAATAGTAGAGGTGGCTTTAACATGATCTATACATGCACGATTACGCCAAGTTTGGACTACACAACTTACTTGCCTGAACTACGATTGGGGGAATTGAACCGCACATCTGATGTGTTTTATTATCCTGGTGGGAAAGGGATAAATGTATCACGGGTGCTTCAAAGACTTGGTAGTAGCAGTATTGCGCTGGGATATATTGGTGGTTTTACTGGTGAATACATTACGGACTTGCTTAAAGAAGAGGGAATATTAACAGATTTTATTCGAACGGAAGATATTACGCGCATCAACGTGAAAGTTAAGGCGGCGGAAGAATCAGAGTTGAATGGGCCGGGACCTAGCATTAATGAATTTCAACAACAAGAATTGCTTGGAAAGGTTCAAGCGATGACATCGGGCGACTGGTTCGTTTTGGCGGGAAATTTAACAGATTCAATTCCAACTTCATTTTTTAAGGAAATTGCGGCGATTTGTGGAGAAAATAACGTTAAGTTTGTTTTGGATACATCAGGAACTGCGTTAAATAATTTAATAGACACGAAACCGTTTCTTGTCAAACCAAATATTAATGAACTTGGTGACTTGTTTAATGTCGAAATATCGACTAAGGAAGAAGCTTTTTTCTACGCTCAGAAACTTATTGGAAAAGGAATTCAGCATGTCGTTGTATCGATGGGTGGGGAAGGCGCGCTACTGGTAACGAATGATCTAGCGTTAATAGCAGAAGTACCAAAGGGTCAAGTCGTTAACTCGGTTGGTGCTGGCGATTCACTTGTAGCTGGATTTTTAGCATCATACACGAAAAATGAAAATGCGACTGAGGCATTTCGATATGGGGTCGCTAGTGGAAGTGCGACTGCTTTTACATCTGATTTATGCGAAAAAAATGATGTTGATCATTTGCTAGAAAAAATTACAATTCGTTCGCTAGCAGAAGGGAATGAGAAATAATGAAAATCACGGATTTATTGAGAGAAGAAACGATTATTCTAGATGTCCAATCAAATTCGAAACCAACAATATTAAAAGAATTGGTAGCCCAATTGGACCAAGCAGGAACACTAAATGATAAAGATGCTTTTATGACAGATATATTAGCGCGTGAAGAGCAGAGCACGACGGGGATTGGTGATGGTATTGCGATTCCTCATGCGAAGTCTGCTGCCGTAAAGAAACCGGCAATTGCATTTGGTCGATCAACTGATGGAATTGACTTTGAATCACTTGATGGAAAGCCTGCGCATTTATTCTTCATGATTGCGGCGAGTGATGGGGCAAACAACGACCATCTGGAAGCGCTTTCCAGACTTGCGACATTTTTAATGGATGACAACTTCCGCGAGAAATTACTTGCTGTAACATCGAAAGAAGATTTGTTAGCGATTGTAAATGAAAAAGAAATCGAGGTAGACGGACCGAGTGAAGTAGTTGAGGATGCACCGAAAGTCACAGGAAAGATCCTTGCGGTTACGGCTTGTCCGACGGGAATTGCGCATACGTTTATGGCTGCTGAAAAACTCTCTGAAACTGCGAAAGCAATGGGTATTTCGATTAAAGTTGAAACAAATGGTTCGAGTGGCGTAAAAAATCGGTTGACGGATGCTGAAATCGCAGAAGCTGATGCAATTATTGTAGCTGCAGATACGAAAGTTGAAATGGCACGTTTTGATGGTAAGCCTGTTATTCAAATTCCTGTTGGAAAAGCAATCTATGAAACTGAGACAATATTAAATCGTGCGATAAGTAATGATGCACCGGTTTATAAACATGATGGTGCTAAAAGTAGCGACGAGAAACCGGAATCTCAAGGCGGATTTTATAAGCATTTGATGAACGGTGTTTCCAACATGCTTCCATTTGTTGTTGGAGGCGGTATATTAATCGCATTGTCATTTTTCTGGGGAATCGAGTCGGGTAATCCGGACAGTCCCGAGTACAATGCATTCGCGGCAATGCTAAGTGAGATCGGCGGTGGAATGGCATTCTTCTTGATGGTGCCTGTTTTGGCTGGATTCATCGCCTCGAGTATTGCGGATCGTCCTGGTTTTGCACCGGGTATGGTTGGTGGTTTGATTGCCATTTCAGTTACCGGCGTAGAAGGGGCCGCTGGTGGATCTGGATTTTTAGGCGGATTAATCGCTGGTTTTCTAGCGGGATATTTAACCTTGCTTGTTAAGAAACTATTTTCGAAGTTACCAGATTCACTAGAAGGGTTAAAGCCGGTATTGTTTTTCCCGGTATTTAGTATTGCGTTGACAGGATTGGCTATGATGGTTATCAATCCGCCATTAACAAAGATTTATACGGGATTGACTTCGTTTTTGGAAGGACTTGGCGGAACTAACGTTGTGCTAGTTGGAATCTTATTAGGCGCGATGATGGCAATTGATATGGGTGGGCCGGTAAATAAAGCGGCGTACACATTTGGAATTGCGATGCTTGATGCGCAAAACTTCACGTTCATCGCTGCAGTAATGGCGGCAGGAATGGTTCCTCCGCTAGGGATTGCACTTGCAACAACATTGTTTAAGAAACGTTTCACGAAGCAAGAAAGGGAAGCTGGGAAAACCGCGTACGTTCTCGGTGCCTGTTTTATAACGGAAGGCGTTATCCCGTTTGCTGCAGCTGACCCGGCGCGTGTGATTCCAGCGTCGGTTGCAGGAGCTGCTGTTACAGGTGGACTTTCGATGTTCTTTGATATCGCTTTACGTGCACCACATGGCGGCGTGTTTGTCATGGGGCTGGTCGAGGGCGGTGTGGGAAGTATACTACTTTATGCGCTGGCGATAATTATCGGTACAATTGTAACTGCACTCCTTGCAGGGATGCTAAAAAAGAATAATCCACAGCTTGTATAAGCGTCAAAAACCCGTTGCTAATTTGGTTCATAGCAACGGGTTCTTTTAAATGATTTTCCATTTTCTCTTTTTAGCAATGGATTTTAATTGTTCTTCGGGTTGGACGGCTACCGGATTTCCGACTAGATCAAGCACGGATAAATCTGAATAACTGTCTGCATATGCGAAACTATTATCCCAGTCAATTTTTTGATTTGCTAAAGCTGTTTCAATTTGTTCGTTTTTTTCAGTGCCTTGGACATGAAGAATCGGTGTTTTTAAGTCAATCACTGAATTCTTGATAGGAATATTCGTCCCGATGATTTTATCGAATGGCAATCCGTCTACCGCAATATGTAAAAGTGGTGTATAGGCGCCGGAAACAAGCATGACATGTACGCCGTCTGCTGCATGTTGTTTAACTTTAGTAACGACGTCCGGATTAAAATCTGCTTTCATTTTCGTGGCGACTTCACGGAAATAGGTATCCATTTCTTCGACGGATAAATCTTTCAACGCATCCAAATAAATTTGCATGGAACGTTCGCGCATTTTATGTTTCGGATACACTTTCATTTTATGGCCAATGTAAGGTGGTAAAATAGAACGGAAAAATCGTTTATACCTCGTATGATAAACTGGATGTTCTTTTAAATGATCCATCATAATTTGAAATGTTTCTTTTGCATACAAAGTTCCATCAAAATCCACAATTGCAACCCGCATCACTATCACCATTTCCTTCCAATCAATTTACCTCTAGTGAAAATGATACAGTGTTTTGGGAGCTTCTGCAATGGAGGTCCGTCAAAAAGAATAAAGCCGGGGATGGGAGCCCTCGGCTTAAAAATATTTTACTTATTACTGTAAATTCTGCTGTTTTGGCATTGCCGGTTGACCGCCTGTTGCAAATGAATTAAGTAACTGCTGCATATCTTGCTGGGCGAGTTGTGGCACTTGATAGTAATGGTGTTTATTTTGATAAATCGCAAGCTCGTAAGCCATCTCGATACAGTTCGGAATAGAATCCGCGAGAACACGGCGCAGGACTGGATTACAGGTTTCAAGCGCAGCCATCGTCTTGCCCGAGGCTGCCGTTTTAGCGGCATCAAGCATGAATCCAGAAATAATTTCATCGGATATTTCTGATTCTGATTGGATTGGTTTTTTAGGTTGGGAGTCTTTCATGCCGTATACAAAGTCATTGCCCCCCGTCATTTTATAACTTCCGGTCGGATGTGAAGGATTTTTTCCCGTCTTAAAAGCTTCTACAGTAATGTTGTATTCATCTAGAGCAAAGCGGTATTGCCGATCCATAATACCGAGTAATTCTGGATCCTTTACTTGCGGGCGTAATAATATCATTTGGTTTAAAGCTGCAACTGATCCTGAAAGAACTTCGTGAACATCGAATAATTCATGACCACCATGATTCATTTGCGCGGGTACATTACCTGTATGCATGTTTTGATGAGTTTGGCCGCCGTTTTGATTTTGATCCAACTAAAATTCCTCCTACTAATAAAAGTTATTTTGCATCACCCGTAGTATGGATGTAGAATTAGAAGATATTCATTAATTATATTGAAAAAACAAAATACGCTTTTTCGGCAAAAGGGGTCAATTCGATGGAAATTATTACATATAATGATTTGGTTCAAGCTGAATTTGTAAATAAATTTGCAGGCCGACAGTTGTTAGTGTCCGTGTATTTTATTGATGGGCTTCTAATAGATACAGGCCCGAAGAAAATGATAGAAAAACTAACGCCGTTATTAAATGAATGGGATATTAATGAAGTCATTTTAACACATCATCATGAAGATCATACAGGCGCAGCAAGATGGATTCAGGAAAATAAAAAAGTCCCGATATATATTCATGAAACTGGAGTGAATTATTGTAATAAACGGATGAAGCTTCCATTTTACCGAAAAGTATTTTGGGGAGAACGAGCGCCTTTCGAAGCTCAGCCATTGGGAAACAAGTTCAAAACACCGAATTATACTTGGGATATCATTCATTCACCCGGCCATTCACACGATCATATCGTTTTATATAATCGAGAAAAAAAGTGGCTTTTCGGCGGTGATCTGTATGTACAATCAAGACCAAGAAGCTTATTTTCATTTGAATCGATTCCACAAATCATAAGCTCATTGCGTTTGATATTGACGTATGATTTTGAAACATATATTTGTTCCCACGCAGGTATTATTCCGAACGGAAGAAACGTTATAGAGGATAAATTAGCCTACTTGGAGAAAATACATCAAGATGTATTATCGATGCACGAAAAAGGAAAAACCAATCGTGAAATTCGTAAAGAATTATTTCCAAAAAGTCATCCGATGAACTATTTTTCTCTCTTTGAAAACTCGCCAATTCATATTGTGAACTCGATTTTGAAATAAATACGTAATAAAAAAGGGGGATTTTTTTGGCGTATGATGCGATTGTCGTAGGTGCTGGATTGGCTGGTTTAGTGGCCACGGTTGAACTGACCGATGCTGGAAAGAAAGTGCTGTTGTTAGATCAGGAACCGGAAGCCTCTCTCGGGGGACAGGCATGGTGGTCGTTTGGTGGATTGTTTCTCGTTGATTCGCCGGAGCAGCGAAGACTCGGCATTAAAGATTCTTTTGAGCTGGCATGGAAAGATTGGTTGGGAACAGCGGGTTTTGACCGAGAAGATGATGAAGACTTTTGGGGAAGAAAATGGGCCGAAGCTTATGTTAAATTCGCTGCGGGTGAAAAGCGGGACTGGTTACGTGCTCGGGGGATTCGCTTTTTTCCAGTTATCGGCTGGGCGGAACGCGGTGGTCATCTTGCGGAAGGTCCTGGAAACTCAGTTCCTAGGTTCCATATTGTTTGGGGAACCGGCCCAGGGATTGTTAAGCCATTTGAAGATAAGGTCCGTTCTGCAATACAAAGAGGATTAGTCGAATACCTTCCGCGACATCGTGTCGATGAATTATTAACGGAAGATTGTGCTGTAATTGGAGTGCGCGGTTCTCGCCTCGTTCCGAGTTCTGCCGCTCGCGGGGAAGCAAGTTCACGAGAGGTTATTGATCATTTTGAAGCTTACGGGAAAGCAGTTTTAGTAACGAGTGGTGGCATCGGTGCAAACGAAGAACTTATACGAGAAAACTGGCCATCACGTCTTGGGGAAGCACCAAAAACAATGATTTCAGGTGTTCCCGCGCATGTTGATGGACGGATGCTGGGAATTACAGAAAGTGCGGGAGGAAGAGTCGTTAATCGAGACCGGATGTGGCATTATACTGAAGGCATTAAAAATTGGGATCCAATATGGGCGAAACATGGCATACGTATTTTACCGGGACCATCTTCTCTTTGGTTGGATGCAAAAGGGCAACGACTTCCAGCCCCAAATTTTCCGGGATTTGACACGCTGGGGACGCTTGAAACGCTTCGGAAAACCGGTCATGACTATTCGTGGTTCATTCTGACACAGGACATCATTGAAAAAGAATTTGCATTGTCTGGATCAGAGCAAAATCCCGATTTAACAGGAAAAAGTATTAAAAAGGTATTGCAGCGCATTCTGCCAGGTCCAACTGCTCCCGTGCAAGCGTTTATTGATAAAGGCGAGGATTTTATTGTCGCTAATAATGTGGAAGATCTAGTTGAAGGTATGAATAAATTGACAGGTGAGAATCTTTTAGAATTAGAAGCGATTAAGCGCTTAATCGTATCAAGAGATCAAGATGTTGAAAATTCATTCACGAAGGACCTTCAGATCATCGCTTTGCGCGGTTCTCGTAAGTATATTGGCGACCGGTTAATTCGAGTTGCATCTCCACATAAAATTTTGGATCCCAAAAAAGGTCCAATCATCGCTGTTCGATTGCACATCGTTAGTCGAAAGACATTGGGCGGGTTACAGACGGACTTATCGGGTCGAGTTCTAAATTCTACCGGTGTGCCTGTAAGCGGTTTATACGCCGCAGGTGAGGTGGCGGGATTCGGCGGCGGGGGCGTTCACGGCTATCGGTCGTTAGAAGGAACTTTTCTTGGGGGCTGCCTCTTCTCTGGAAGGGAAGCAGGAAGAGGCCTAGTTAAAGCGCTAGAGTCATAATTATATAGTGAAATGCCGAAGCTCAATGTAGGTGAGCTTCGGCGTTTTTGATTTACTTAATGAAGTTATGGTCGTTTGTTTTGAGGTGTTCGTCGATTTTGTGAAGCGGTTAGTCGTTTACAATAGGTTATTAGTCGTTTCGGCGGCTTTCAATCCTGCTTTTCAGTCTTTATTCATGTAGTTGAGAATGGATTCTAGTTGGTCCCAGTTGGGGTTTAAAATTAGAACTGGAAGAAATGTAAAGACGAATAATAAGAGTAAGTTTGCGCAGAAAAATATTCGGAAGACTTTTTTGAGCTTCAAGCGTTTCCCTTCCTTCGACTATATTTTTCTTCAACCCATAGGCGATTGCCTTGTCATCATTAGTGTATGCCAATTAATTTGAAAGGGCATATGTTTTCTGGAAATAAATCATTTTTTCTGCTAATCATGATTAATTGCATGCTACTAAATTTGATGGCTTCTTAATTGTATGCATATTAAGCTTGTCACATCAATAAACTTTTAGAGAGAGTGTACTTTTTGACAGAAAGGTAGATGAGCGAATGCAAATCCACGTTGTTCAGCGGGGGGAAAACTTATATGCGATTGGTAAGACATATGGCGTATCGGTAGAAGTAATTGCAACAGCAAATGAAATACCGGATCCATCCAGACTTGTAGTAGGGCAGGCGTTGGTCATTCCCGTCGAGGGAAGTTTTCATATTGTGCAACCCGGAGAATCATTGTTTAGCATTGCAAGACGATATGGTACCACGATAGCCGCGCTTGCGAATGCAAACAGTTTAGCTACCACTACGATGTTGCAAATTGGTCAAAGGCTTCAAATTCCACAAAAAACAAAACTGGAAATTGAAACGATGCTTTATGTAGAACCTCGCACGCCGGTTACAGAAGCGATGATTACAGAAGTTCGTGCTAAAACGAGTGGAACCTATTTAACTTATTTAGCGATGTTTAGTTATCAAGTGTTGCGAAATGGTTCGTTACAAGCACCTACAATAGATGATATCCCACAAATTGCAAGCTCCAATGGCGTTGCAAATGCAATGGTTGTAAGTAACCTGGAAAATTACCGATTCGAACCTACACTTGCACACGCAATTCTTACGGATATAGCTTTACAAAATCAGTTGTTTGGAAATATCATTCAAGTGGCAAATGATGTCGGATACAAAGACATTCATTTTGATTTCGAACTACTATTTCCAGCTGACAGACAACTTTATAATAATTTTCTTAGTCGCGCTAGAACTCGATTGCATATGGCTGGGTTCACAGTATCAACAGCAGTTGCACCAATGTCTAGTAATGTGCTGACGGGCATATATGGTGGACATGATTATGCGGCACATGGTGCTTTAATGGATTTTGTTGCACTTATGACGTATGAGTGGGGATATACGTACAGTGAACCACAAGCGGTTAGTCCAATCATTCCTGTGCGGCGGATTGTGGAATATGCGACAAGCGTTATGCCAAGTAATAAAGTCATGTTGGGACAAAATTTATATGGTTATGATTGGTCGTCACCGTTCGCTACACAAGGCGGTGCGCCCGCGAAAGCGGTAAGCCCACAACAAGCCATCGCAATTGCGTTACGAGAAAATGTGGCAATCCAATATGATTATGTCGCGCAAGCACCGTTTTTCAACTACTATGATGATGCTGGCGTCTTACATGAAGTGTGGTTTGAAGACGCGCGAAGCATTCAAGCTAAGTATGATTTGATCAAGCAGTTTAATCTCCGGGGCATTATGTTTTGGAAACTCGGTTTAGCATTTCCGCAAGCTTGGCTGCTGTTAAAAGATAATTTTAAGATACGAAAAAGATGATACTTACAAGACTAGTAATCCTTTGCATTTTATTTGCGGGGGATTACTATTTTTATATTAATTTGTAAGAAAACATTGAACTATATAAAAGATGTCGTATAATAAAACAATGAAAGAGGAGGAATTAGAGTGAAAAAAGATTTGAGAATTCATAGTAAAGTATTCAGTGAAGGTACGAAGCGAGCGCCAAACCGCGCGATGTTACGTGCTGTTGGGGTAACAGATGAAGATTTTGAAAAACCAATGGTAGGGATTGCTAGTACCTGGAGTGAAGTAACACCTTGTAATATACATATTGATAAATTGGCGATAGCCGCGAAAAAAGGTGCAAGAGATGCCGGAGCAGTTCCGATGATTTTTAATACCATTACGATTGCGGATGGAATTTCAATGGGCACAGAAGGCATGCGTTATTCCTTGCCTAGCCGGGATGTTATTGCCGACTCTATTGAAACTGTTGTTGGCGGCGAAAACTTAGATGGGCTTGTTGCAATCGGAGGCTGCGATAAAAACATGCCTGGTTGTATGATTGCAATCGCAAATTCTGAAGTACCAGCTATATTTGTTTATGGTGGTACAATTGCCGCAGGGAAACTGCACGGAGAAAGTATCGATTTAGTTTCAGTTTTTGAAGGTGTTGGGCAATTAAATAGCGGACAAATCGATGAAGAAGAACTACGAAAAATTGAATGTCACGCATGTCCTGGTGCTGGTTCTTGCGGTGGTATGTATACTGCAAACACAATGTCATCAGCCATTGAAGCACTCGGCATGAGTTTACCGGGCAGTGCATCAAACCCTGCAGTTTCGGGGGATAAACTAGCGGATTGTGAAGAAGCAGGTCATGCACTTTATAATTTAATGGAAAAGGGTATCTATCCCAAAGATATCATGACGAAAGAAGCGTTTGAAAATGCGATTACAGTTGTCATGGTATTGGGTGGATCTACTAACGCTGTTCTTCATCTCCTTGCTATGGCACATGCCATTGAAGTGGATTTGACGATGGACGACTTTGATCGTATTCAAAAGAAAACACCACATCTTGCAGATTTAAGACCTAGCGGAAAGTATGTAATGGAAGACTTGCACCGAATTGGCGGCGTACAAGCCGTTATGAAAATGCTTTTAGAAGCTGGTTATCTGCACGGAGATTGCTTGACTGTAACCGGTAAAACAATTGCGGAAAACTTGAAGGAAGCGCCTGATTTAGCTGAAGGCCAAAAAATTATCATGCCATTTGAAGAAGCTTTAAGTGATGAAGGTCCTCTAGTTATCCTGAAAGGGAATCTCTCACCAAATGGAGCGGTTGCAAAAATGTCTGGCGTGTCAGTCAAGACGCATACAGGTCCTGCTCGTGTGTTTGATACGGAAGAAGAAGCAACAAATGCTGTAATGGAAAACAAAGTTAAAGAAGGCGATGTCTTAGTAATTCGATATGTCGGTCCAAAAGGTGGGCCGGGAATGCCGGAAATGCTTTCGATTTCTGGTATACTTGTCGGTAAAGGGTTGGGTGAAAAAGTTGCACTCTTAACGGACGGAAGATTTTCCGGCGGGACACATGGACTAGTCGTCGGTCATATTTCTCCAGAAGCACAAGCTGGTGGACCAATCGCTTTTATTCAAAATGATGATGAAATAACAATTAGCGCAGAAACGCAAGAAATAAAGGTTGCAGTTTCTGATGAAGAATTTGCAAGACGTAAGAAAGATTGGGTTGCACCACCATTACACACACGCGGGGTTTTAGGAAAATACGCTCATAACGTATCCTGTGCGTCAATCGGTGCAGTAACAGATTTTTTCAATCGTAAATAACTTGAACGAACGCTCCTAGTCTGACTAGGGGCGATTCTTTATGGATAGGGGATAACAATGATTAAAGCAATAATTTTTGATTTGGACGATACATTATTATGGGATAAGAAAAGTGTTGCGACAGCTTTTCAAAAGACTTGTGAGGCGGCTACCAACAGTTATGATGTTGATCCTAGCGAACTTGAAGCGGCTGTTCGGGAAGAAGCGCGCGCATTATATGAAACTTACGAAACTTATGAACATACAAAGCTGATAGGGATTAACCCATTTGAAGGATTATGGGGTACGTTTGATGATGCGGGAGAGAGTTTTCAGAAGATGAAGGAAATCGTTCCAACTTATCGACGTGAAGCGTGGACTCGCGGTCTTAACCGTCTTGGCATTAAAGATGCTAAATTGGGCAGTGAACTAGCAGAACTGTTTATCGAAGAACGGAAAAAAAGCCCATTTGTTTATGAAGAAACTTTTCAAGTGCTGGATAAACTAAGAAATGATTACCAGCTAGTATTACTAACAAATGGCTCACCGAGTTTGCAAAATACCAAACTTGAAATTACACCTGAAATTGCACCTTATTTCGAGCATATCATCATTTCGGGAGGGTTTGGCATAGGTAAGCCGGATCGAACAATATTTGATCATGCGTTGGAACTATGCGATGTGAAACCCAGTCAAGCGTTGATGGTCGGGGATAATTTAATGACGGATATTCTAGGCGCATCCTATGTTGGTATTCCTTCTGTATGGATAAACCGAGAGAACAATGAACCGCATAATGAAATCAAACCGACTTATGAAATCGAAAACTTGGAAGAACTATTTCCGATACTGGAGAAATAAAGAAAAGGCCTTTCGTATGAGAGGCCTTTTTTCATTACACTTATTCTTTGTTAATAAAATCCAAGACTATCTGCATGATTTCGATATCGGGTTTAATCATAAGGATGGGAAGAAAAGCAAAGACAAATAACAACAAGAAATTTGCACTCACGATTGTTCGTATTATTTTCATAGGTTTCATCGCAATTTCCTTCTTCCTTTTACTAGATTTAAAAAACTTATCAGATTACTCGCGTTGTCTGAATACTAGAATAATACGCCTTTTTATTGAAAAAATAAAGTATTTTATATTGGAATGTACACAATATTGATTTATTTTTTCAAATATTCATGTTGAATGTATCGAGATTTAATTGTATTATAAAGAAATATACTAAATTCGTGTAATTTAACATGATTCAGCGGAAGCCCGTCATTTCAACAATTAAAGGGGAAGTATACTTTTGTGATTCACAATACGCGCTGGATTTTATTAAAGCCTACGAAACGGTCTTATTGATGTAATTTGACTTAAAGGAAGGACTGATGATATTTTGGCAAATTTAAATGAAACTTATGAAGATCCAAAAAAACTTGCAAATGATTATGTCCATGAGGTTTATTCTTTGATAAAAAAGCGAAACCCTGGGGAAACAGAGTTTTTACAAGCAACCCGGGAGATATTCGATTCATTACGTCCAGTTTTCTCAAAAAACCCACATTATATTCGTGATGGCATATTAGAAAGAATTACCGAGCCGGATCGAATTATCACCTTTCGAGTTGCTTGGGAAGATGATCAAGGAAAAGTCCATGTCAATCGTGGGTACCGAGTACAATTTAATAGCGATTTAGGACCTTATAAAGGTGGTATTCGATTCCACCCTTCCGTCAATACGAGTATTATGAAGTTTTTGGCGTTCGAACAGATATTTAAAAACTCCCTTACTGGCCAACCGATTGGAGCTGGTAAAGGGGGTTCTGATTTTGACCCTAAAAATAAGTCTGAGCGTGAAATTATGCGTTTCGTTCAAAGCTTTATGACTGAGTTAAGTAAGTATATCGGTCCGGATCTCGACGTTCCGGCTGGAGATATTGGCGTAGGTCGAAGAGAAGTTGAATATATGTCCGGACAGTACAATCGTATCCATGGCGGCCATAAGGCGGGCGTCTTTACGGGGAAAGACCCGAATTACGGCGGAAGTTTGGGTAGGAAAGAAGCAACTGGCTACGGAACCATTTACTTTGCTGAAGAAATGTTGAAAGTGAATGATTTAACCTTTAATGGAAGCCGAGTTGTTGTATCAGGATCTGGGAATGTCTCGATTTATGCAATGGAAAAAGCAATTGAACTAGGTGCGAAAGTTGTTGCATGTAGTGATTCCAGCGGTTATATTTATGATGAAAATGGTATAAACGTTGAAACTGTAAAGCTGTTGAAAGAAGTAGGTAACAAGCGTATAAAGGAATATAAAAAGTTCCATTCCAGTGCCAAGTATTTTGAAGACTGCACTGGAATCTGGTCGATCAATTGCGATATTGCTTTGCCATGCGCAACTCAAAATGAAATCGATGAGGCGGCAGCCCATAAACTTATTAATAATAATGTAAAGGCAATTGCAGAAGGCGCAAATATGCCATGCACAAAAGAAGCGATTGACTTATTCGTCGAAAATGATGTCCTATTTGCTCCGGCGAAAGCCGCGAATGCTGGCGGTGTTGCCGTATCGGCAATGGAAATGTCGCAAAACAGTATGCGCCTCAACTGGACATTTGAAGAAGTCGACGCAAAACTTAAAGAAGTAATGCATGAAATTTTCCAAAGTTGCTTAACTGCTTCAGAGGAATATGGGCGACCCGGCAATTTAATTGTCGGCGCGAACATTGCAGGTTTCTTAAAAGTTGCAGATGCGATGATGGCCCATGGCATTCGATAAGTAATTAACTAGAACACTAGACAATGCGTCAACATTAACTGTTGGCGTGGCGTCTAGTGTTTTTTGTTGCACCAACTATCGCGCGGGTAGAAGGTCCTCACTTGCAAGAAAATCCTATTCAGTGCAAGCAAATCGCATATAACTGCAAGCAAAACTTTTTGCCGGGAAAATTAGGATAATCGTTGATAAATTATGTTACTATGATGTGTATATTTTAATAAACAGTTACTGACAAAAGGGAGTTGCCTTTAAATGAAAAGAATTAAACTAGCTATGGTGAGGAAAAACATGTTAAATATTCCTCAATATTCGCTACCAGCTGAGTTTCGAATCAGGTTGTTTGAAGAAGGGGACGAAAAGAATTGGACGAGGATTGAAACAAGTGTAGGGGAATTTAAAGATGAAAATGCCGCCCTTGCACATTTTAAAAATGAATTTGGTGCACATATTGATGAAATGACTGCGCGTTGTTTGTTCATTGAAAATGAGCAAGGAGAAGCGATTGCTACGACAACTGCTTGGTACGGTGATTTGGAAGGCTATGGTGAAGGATTAGGTAGGATTCACTGGGTAGGCGTGGTGCCGGAATATCAAGGAAGAAAACTTTCGAAACCGCTACTGAGTGAAGCGATGAATATTTTGGCCCGTCATCATTCGCAAGCATATCTAACATCTCAAACGACTAGTTATCAGGCGGTTAATATGTACTTGAATTATGGATTTGAACCATACCTGACTAGCACAACATGTGATGAAGCTTGGGCCTTGATGGAACAAACTTTGAATCGGAAAATGATAAAGTATTAAAGCTTCGACAAGAATAGTTTCATGAGAAATCCCCGTACATAAAAAGATGGCAACAATAGATGTGACAAAATGGCGTTTTCATTCAATAGCTTATTGGGTGAAAACGCTCTACTATTGAAAAGAATCGAATGAAATATTATCGTGTCATATGCAAAGTTAAGAAAGGAGTTTATGTAAATGGTAAAAGAACCACAACAAAATAGAGATATTAAAGTTAGGATTCAACGTTTTGGAAGTTTCCTAAGCGGCATGATCATGCCGAATATAGGCGCGTTTATTGCTTGGGGATTAATCACCGCGTTATTCATTCCTACAGGTTGGATTCCGAATGCAGGTTTTGCAGAACTGGTAGATCCAATACTATTCTACTTATTGCCTATTTTAATTGGTTTTACTGGTGGACGTATTGTTTATGATATTCGCGGAGGAGTCGTTGGTGCGACGTTGACAATGGGTGTCATTGTTGGTGCAGATATTCCAATGTTCCTTGGTGCGATGATTGTAGGACCTTTAGGTGGTTGGGTCATTAAGAAGTTTGATAAATTGATTGAAGGAAAAGTGAAGTCAGGTTTTGAGATGCTTGTCAATAATTTCTCAGCGGGAATTATTGGAGGTGCTTTAACGCTTGTCGCTTATAAAGGAATTGGTCCTTTAGTGGAGGGGTTAAATAAATCTCTTGCAGCGGGTGTTCAAGTAATCGTTGATGCAAACTTATTGCCGATTGCGAGTGTATTTATTGAACCGGGGAAAGTATTGTTCTTAAATAACGCCATTAACCACGGTGTGTTAAGCCCAATTGGAATCGAGCAATCCGCGCAAGTCGGAAAATCAATACTCTTTCTATTAGAATCGAATCCAGGACCAGGGCTTGGGATTTTACTGGCCTATATGGTTTTTGGTAAAGGTATGGCGAAACAAACAGCATCCGGTGCAGGTTTTATTCATTTCCTGGGTGGAATTCATGAAATTTATTTCCCGTATATTTTAATGAGACCGCTACTTTTGGTCGCGGTAATTTTCGGGGGGGCAGCTGGCGTATTGACATTCCAGTTATCGGGAGCAGGTTTAGTTGCAGCAGCATCACCTGGTAGTATAATTGCAATCCTTGCGCTTACTCCTAAAGGCGGTTATATCGGTGTCATTGCCGGAGTTCTAGTTGCAACAGCCGTGTCATTCATTATAGCGGCACTTATATTAAAGACTGCCAAGCAATCAGATGAAGATGATGAAGAGTTGGCGAAAGCGACGGAAAAGACATCTGCATTAAAAGGGAAAGAAAGCCACGCAGCTGATTTGATGCAACAACCAGTTGTGGAAGAACCTACGAATGAAATTTCATTTTCTGATGTCAAAAGCATTATATTCGCTTGTGACGCGGGAATGGGTTCCAGTGCAATGGGTGCCGGCATATTAAGAAACAAAGTGAAGAAAGCAGAACTTGACATCGCTGTTTCAAATATGGCGATTAACAATTTACCTGCTGATGCAAAAGTTGTCATAACCCATAAAGATTTAACAGAACGTGCGCAGGAAAAAGTACCAACCGCTTACCATATTTCTGTAGAAAACTTTTTAAACAGCCCGAAATATGATGAACTTCTTGACAAGCTGCAGGAATAAATAAAGCCAATAAAACTCAGCTTATGTAATGTAAGCTGAGTTTTACTGATGAAAATCTAGCTTGATAATGGAGTGTTTCTAATGTATATTTCTGCAAGGGAAAAATTGATCGTGGAAATATTGCTCGATAAACGCGACGAATTAACAATTAAAGATTTGGCGGAGGAAATTGGTGTCAGTTCCCGAACCATTCATCGTGATTTAAAAGGTATTGAAAAGCTTTTAAATGAGCATGATCTTGGACTTGTCAGAAAAACCGGCGTCGGAATTCAAATTACTGGGTCTGAAGAAAATAAAGAAAACCTGAAAAGAAGGCTGATGACGCTTTCCTTACAGGATTATATGGCTGACGAAAGACAAACGTTGATTCTATGCACATTATATGAAGCAACAGGACCCGTAAAATTATTTACTTTGGCAAATGAATTGCGGGTCACAGCTGCGACGATAAGCGCTGATTTAATAAAGTTAGAAGAACAATTAGAACACTTTCAACTATCCATCCTAAGAAAAAGAGGATATGGCATTGAATTGAGCGGTCCCGAAAAAGCGAAGAGAAGGGCAATTAGTTATGTGATTGCCAAGTCATTAAAAGAGGATGAATTTTTATCTTTGATAGAAGGCAGTCTTCAAAAGAAATTTGCTATTCAAGAAAATGCTATTTCAGAGCGCTTACTGCATCTTGTTGATCGAGAAAAGTTGCTTGTTATTGAGGATGTCATGCGCGAATTAAAAAATGACACCCTCATTTCAATTACGGATAATGCTTACGTCGGGCTAATCGTCCATTTAGCGTTGGCAATTGAGCGCATTAAGCAAGGCGAGAAAATTGAAATGAATAAAGATTTTTTAAACCAGCTGAAACAGGAACCGGAATACGAGACTGCACGGAAAATTATTAGTCAGTTAATTTCACGTTTCAACATTGAAATTCCAGAAGCTGAAATTGGCTATATTACGATGCATCTACAAGGGGCTAAACTTCGACAAAATGAAGAAAATTTGCTTGAAGTTCCAAGTTTCACAGTCATGATGCAGGCGAAGAGATTAATACAAAACGTTGAAGAAATTACAGGTTATCAGTTGACGAACAATGCCCCGCTTTTGGAAGGGCTTGTCACGCATCTTAGACCCGCTTTATATCGGATTGAACAAAATATGGGGATTACAAACCCTTTGATACAAAGCATACGCAAGGATTATAAGGATTTATTTCAAATTGTTTCCGAAGCATGCGAAAAGGTATTTACCGATATTAAGATTCCTGATGAAGAAATAGGTTTTTTAGTGATGCATTTTGGGTCTGCTATTATAGGTTTGACTGGGAAAAACAATTTGAAAGCCTATGTTGTTTGTTCTAGCGGAATTGGGACTTCTAAAATGTTAGCAACTCAGCTACGAAGAGAAATTCGGGAGATAGAAGAAGTTAGGAACGTTTCTGTTTTCGAACTCAATGAACTTCAGATTTCGGATCGAGATTTAGTGATTTCAACGATTCATTTGCAAGATTTCTCACATGAATATATTATGGTTAGTCCATTTTTAACAACGGAAGAAGTAACTCAAATCGAATTATTTGTAAAGAGAAAAATGCTCATTAAAGCAGCACCTGAATTGAAGGAACATGTTACTAGCATAGAAGCTATCGTAGCGCGAATGGAGCGTATTCAATTTTATACAGAAGCCGTGGCCGATTTGTTAGCTGGATTTCAACATACGACAGAAGAAGACGGCCTACCACTAGAAACTTGTATCCAAAATATGTGCGAGCACTTGGAAAGAAAACAAGTCATTAAAAATGCGGAAGTGATAACAGAAGCATTGTTTGCAAGGGAAGCACTTGGCGGTTTTGGTATTCCTGATACGAAGTTGGCTTTATTTCACACGAAACATGGACAAGTGCTAAAGCCTTCGTTTACAGTACATACGCTTAGGGAACCAATTGTAATGAAGGCAATGGACGGAAATGACATTGAAGTGCATCAGGTTTTACTGTTATTGTCGCCGGATCCATATCACGAACCGGGGTTAGAAGTGTTGAGTTTAATAAGCACTTTAATTATCGAAAGTGAACAAAGTATTGAGTTATTTGAATCTAAGGACGAGACCCTGATTCATGCTTATTTAGGGTCAAAGTTAGAACGATTTGTAGATGAAAAAATTAAAAACTGAGGAGTGTTAGTCATGTCATTATCAATTTTATCAGCAGAAAATATCGTTTTAAATAAGGTGTTAACAAACAAAGAAGAAGCAATTCGTTTTACAGGGCAGGTTCTTGTCGATAGAGGATACGTTGAGTCGGCATATATCGAGAAAATGCTTGAGCGTGAAGAAATGACTTCTACATTTATGGGGAATTTTGTTGCGATTCCGCATGGTACTGATGATGCAAAAACAGAGGTGAAAAACTCTGGACTAGCGATTATTCAAGTACCGGAGGGTGTCGACTTTGGCGACGGGAATATCGTAAAATTGATCATTGGAATTGCTGGAAAAGGCGATGAGCATTTAGAGATTCTTTCTAACATTGCAATCGTTGTTTCAGAAATAGAAAATGTTGAGAAAATCGTAAGTGCTACCACAGAAGAGGAAGTTCTTTCTTTCTTTGAAGGGGTTAACTAATATGCAAGCAGTGCATTTCGGCGCAGGAAATATAGGAAGAGGCTTTATCGGAAGCTTATTGTATCAATCAGGATATGAGACATGCTTTATCGATGTGAATAGCGAAATTGTCGACTTGATAAACGAAAAACAAGCGTATACCGTTCAACTTGCTAACGCGACACAGGATGAATCGATTGTAAAAAATGTGCGAGCGATTAATAGCGCGGTAAATCCTGAGCAAGTGATTGAGGCTATCAGCAAGGCTGACTTGGTGACAGCAGCAGTTGGACCGAATATCTTACCCCATATCGCGGGTCTACTCGCTAAGGGACTTCAGCAGCGATTGACGCATACTAAAACGCCATTAACAATCATTGCTTGTGAGAATATGATTGGCGGCAGTGCGTTTCTGAAAGAGAAAGTTTATGAACAGTTAAGCGATGAGGAAAAAACTTCATTTGATCAGTTTTTCAGTTTTCCCAATGCAGCGGTAGATCGTATCGTGCCAAACGAAGTAAACGACGACAAGTTACTTGTTAAAGTAGAACCTTTTTACGAGTGGGTTGTGGAAGATGCAGAGATCATTGGCGATAATCCACCCGTTAAAGGAATTACTTTTGTAGAAAACTTGGAACCGTTCATTGAGAGAAAGCTATTTACAGTGAATACTGGACATGCGACTGTAGCGTATTTAAGCTATCAAGCGAATATAGGTATCATTCACGAGGCATTAGCTGATGAAGCTGTAAAGACGACTACCAAGAAGGTATTGCAAGAAACAGGCAGACTTCTTGTTGAGAAATATCAATTCGATGAAGAGAAGCATAACGAATATATTCAAAAAATCATCGGTCGTTTTGCAAATCCATTTATTACTGATGAGACGACCAGGGTAGGACGTTCCCCGGTGCGTAAACTGCAATCGAATGATCGATTCATCAGCCCTGCACAACAGTACTGTGACTTGTTTAATGAAGTCCCTAGGAATTTAGTATCCGCGATTGCGGCTGCATTCCGTTATGATTACGTGGAAGATCCTGATGCTGTTGAAATTCAATCAGCAATTCGGGAAGAAGGAATCGAATTTGCGATTGAAAAGTATACTGGCTTAACAACTGGTACAGCACTATTTACTGCGATTGAAGATCAATATAAGAAATTAGACTAAAATATTACCGTGTACTTGAACGATTCCTTGTTCAAGTACACGTTTTTTTTGTTACGGATATTCGATTATAAGGCAGTAAAATCATCACTTTTTTTCATTGTAATAATCATATCAGCGCATAATAAGTCTAATAACTGTTTTAGTTACATTGGATTTAAGAAGGTATATAACGAAGTATTTACTCCATCCTAAAAATGCGCTTAATCATAGGATGGTGGTAATTTTGAGTTTCTTAAAAACAATATTTTGTTTATTATTTATTTCTTTAGTTTTTGTAAATTTCATTGGCAATGAGGGTTTCGCTTCAGAAGGTGAAATTACATTAAGAGAAGCAATTGACATTGGATTCGAGAGAGCAAAAGAATGGAATGAAAACGCAACACTTACAAGTGTAAACAGTGTAGATGAAACGATGGAAGGCTCGAGAGGAGAAGCAGGGAAACGCTTTAAATGGGTTATGATCTTTATTGTTCCAGGTACAGAGGATTTTGTGATAATTGGAATCACGGAAAAGAAAATTACCTTGTTTGAAACAAGTAAGCAAACTCCGGATCCAACAATATCCTACGATGAGATTAAGTTGGATAGCCCTGATGTTGTCCAACTAGCAAAGGATAAATACGGCCTAAAACAAGGAATAGATTGGGCAACGGGCTATAACTTTACACTAGATAGTATTGATGGCAAGCCCATTCTAACAGTGTTTGGAAATGATCAAGATAATCGCTTTACTTCAATTTCTTTCAATGCTCAAAACGGAGAAGTGGTCAGTGCCATGCATAAATTACCATACGGTGGCGGATTACTATCCAAACGTATGGGTACCGATACCTTAACAAGAAAAGGGATGGCAATTACGGGAGTTGTCGCTGGAAACAAAAAGTTAGTCGTATGGGGAGACAAAAAGCCCACACAATTTAGTACAACCAAGCAACCTTTTATTGAATTGAGCAAAAACAACGGAAAGTCCGGGACAGAGCTCCAAGTTAATAATTATGTCACACACGCGTGGTTTGATAAAAATGATCGCTTATACGCGGCAACGGAAAAAGAAATATGGGCGGGTATTACATCAAAGAATAAAGGAACGAAAATTCTATCGTTAGACCACATGATTGAGCTCGTAGATTATTCAATCGACAACCATATAGCTGTGCTATCAAATGGAACTATTTATTATACAACCAATCAAGGGGAAAGTTGGGACACGGCGATTGTTCCCAAACCATTTTATGCGATTCAAATATCGGATAATGGTGATTTGTTAGGACTCACAGAAGATAGGAAGCTTTTGCAAAAGACAAATGATGGCTGGAACGAGATAGCCATGCCGAATAGTAATGATGTACCTGATGACATGAAAGTGAATCATAATAGGTTATTCATTACCACAGAAAGTGGCATTTGGACCCGAAATCTTCAAGAAGGTAATTGGAGAAAGATTCAAGTTGATGAAATGGTAGGTAAGTTTATTAAAAAAGGAGAGAAATTATTCGGATACACATATAGAGGTGAAGCGATTTATTCCATTAGTACGAAAGATGACGGAAAATCTGAAAAAGTGTTTGATGCCGTGGATACCATCGTTTGGGATGTGGATATCATGGGAGATACGTTATGGATAGCAACCATACCAAATTATTCGTGGGAAGAAATGATGATTCAGTAGAGACGATAAATTTCATTACATTACTAAAAACGCTGAACAGATAAATTCAGCGTTTTTTATGTTAATTGTTAAATTAATTGAACATCAGGCACTAATAGCCCAAGTAATCCTCTGATTTGAATCTCTTTGTAACGGGTTCATTCATTTACATTTTGATTATAAAACATAATAGCATCTTCAATATCTGTTGTCTCAAAGACAATTCCTTTGTGATCTAGAAATATATAATAAGGAGCTTTATCTATTTTTAATAAAGGATGTGTATTATTAATTACGCTAAAATAAATTGAGATAATTTCAGAAATACCACGTTCACCAAAGTTTGTTAAGAAATTTGGTGTTCCTATAATTTCATTATCTGGAACAACGACTATTATTGATAATTCTCCCTTCCTGGGTAAATCATTTGGATAGGGATAACCTCCCTTCGAAAAATGTGCCACAGTAAGAACAATAAATATGAAAAGTACTAAAAAACGTGGACTTACCTTCACTTAAATCACTCCTAACCATATTATTATTCGAAAGGGTACGATTATATAGATATATCTGATAATATTAGAGTATCATAAGAAAGATACAAAACTATTAGGGAATATAAAATAGGAATTATTTCGGGAGTGGCAGCTAATTTGAATAAACATAAAGAAACGCCTGAAGAAAAAAGAGAAAGATTAAGGCAGAGTGAATTGAAAAATAATTCTACGGGTTCTCTGCACGATTCTCTTAATAGGGGAAGTAGTGGGAATCTAACTGATTTAACGGGCGGGTTAGGTTGGAAAGGTATGGGTTTACTAATTATCAGCATTATAGTTGGGTATGTTTTATATCATCTCTTGTTTTGAAGATAATTTAAATGTGAAACAGAAGAGAGCAAAAAGACTCTTCTGTTTCACAACGCCATTTATAACAGTCCTTCAATCGGATGAAACGTCGGTTGTTGCTGATCAAATGTCGCAATATAGTTAAATCCAACTGACTGTAGCAACGCTAATGATTCCTTGAAATCAAATGCAATTTCCCCCACGCGGTGTGCATCTGAACCCAACGTAATAACTTCACCGCCGCATTGTTTATATAGCTTTAAAACGTCATCGCTTGGCATGGCATGTGGCAAGCCATATCGAACACCCGATGTATTTAACTCGATGCCTTTTCCCGCAGGAATAATTTCATTGAATATAGCCGACAGTTCATCGTGGAAACGTGCGGTTGGCTGTTTTTTTGAATAACGTTTGACTAGATCAACATGTCCCAACACATTAAATCGCTTAAAGTTTTTCACACAATCAAATAGTTCATCGTAATAAACCATATAGGCCTCTTCAATTGTCCTGCCCTCAAAAATTTCCCCATAATGTAAACTTTTCTTTTCGGTCGTATGCATAGAACAAATAACAAAGTCGAACGCTTCTTTGTCCATTAAAGTCTCATATTTATGTAGTAAATGGGGTTGTACGCCAATTTCGATTCCTTTTTTCAAACGAATTTGTCCATCATATTTCTTTTGCAAATGATTTATTGTCTCGCTGTATTCACGTAAATCGAGATCGAAAACAATCGTTTCATCTGGATACTCATAATCGATATGTTCAGTAAAACAAATTTCTTTCAGTCCTTTTTCAATAGAACCAACGACCATATCTTCCATTGAAGTCGTACAATCTGCAGAAAAATGGCTATGCATATGGTAATCAAACATCAAAATTCCTCCTTGTGTTGACAATCAGTATTTCATATATTATAGTAATAAACAACTTCACTCTAGTAAAGTATTAAAGTGTTCGGCGGAAAGGTGTGAAAATTACAATTGTATAATGATTATAGAATGAATGACCAAAATGTCAAAGACTATCAAAGGTATGAACGTACAATTAAAACGATTAATAAAAGATTTAAAACATACGGTTATGAACGCATAAAAACACCGATGTTTGAACAATACGACCTGTATTCACAAGTGAAAAGTTCTATCAACCAAAAAGAAATGATGAAAATAATTAATCGAACTGGCGAAGTTTCTGTACTTCGACCGGATATTACAGTACCGATTACTAAGCAACTAGCAGATAACTATCCTAAGCTACCAAATGATTTACGTTATTATTACGTCCAAGATGTTTTCAGACAATCGTCATTTGAGGAAGATAGTATTGAAGGCACGCAAGCCGGAGTTGAGTATTTTTGTGAAACTTCTCCTGAAGCGGATGCAGAAGTAATTGCGCTTGCATGCCATACCTTGAAGGATTTAGGTTTCAGTGAAATAAAAATTGAAATGGGTCATGCCGGTTTCTTTCAGGAATTAATTCAAATGATAGATTTAGATACGCCAGATATCGAACAGTTGAAGGGTTTAATACAAGCGAAAAATATTGTAGAACTTAGACCTTTCCTTAAGCAATTCAATATCGCTGAGGACATTATCGACGCGATTGTTACGATTCCAATGTTATACGGGAATCCAATGGAAGTGAGCGAAAGAGCCGAGAACATGATCAAAACAGAGAAAATGGACGAAACGCTCGCATATCTGTTAGAAGTCTATGAAATTCTTAAATTATATGGATTGAAGGATAATATCGTACTCGATTTAGGGCTTATCAATCATATGGGGTATTATTCGGATGTGATTTTCCAAGGTTTTGTGGAGAAGTTTGGGAAGCCTGTTTTAATGGGGGGCCGTTACAACCAGTTGGGCAATGAATTCGGCGCGGACTTACCGGCAATCGGTTTTGCATGTGAGGTAGAGTCGCTTGTAACAGCTTTAACAACCGGTACCGTCTCCGTGCGAACACCGATTGATATTAAAATACTTTACGGTGATGATAATTTACAACAATCCATTCTAATTGCCAATGAATTACGTGAGCGAAACTATACAGTTCTTTCTTATCCACTATTGAAGGCATCATCGAATGTGCAAGACAGCATTTATCAATTAATGATTTCAAATGACCAAAATATATTTAAGTATCGGGAAGAGGAAACTTCATTCCAATCCTTAAATGAATTACTCAAGATGTTAAATGGTGCGAAAGGGGCAATGTAAGTGGATTATCTAACATTAGCCATTGCGACTGGACGTACGTCAAAACAGGCAATGAATCTACTCGAAAAAGCAGGACTGAACTTTCCGGATTATCATAATAAAAGTCGGAAACTAGTCATGTACGATGAAACAGAAACAGTAAAGCTCATCTTTGTGAAAACAGCTGATTTAACTACATACGTAGAAAAAGGTGCAGCGGATATTGGGGTCATTGGGAAAGACACAATTATGGAAGTACAACCTGATGTCTATGAACTAGTGGATCTGAACCTCGGGAAATGTCAAGTCGTTGTTGCTGGTTTTCCTACTCAAAAGCTGCAGAATGGTGCGCCTTTAACTGTGGCAACAAAGTATCCTATCATTACAAAAGCATTTTTCGATAGAAAAGGAATTCGTGTTGAAACGATAAAGTTGAACGGTTCCATCGAATTGGCACCGCTTATTGGTTTATCCGAAGTGATTGTCGACATTGTTGAAACAGGAACGACGTTGAAAGAAAACGGACTTGTCGTGTTGGATAAAATCGTCGATATTAGTGCGAGACTCATTGTGAATAAAGCGAGTTTCGCTACAAAAACGAACCAAATTGAACGGTTTATAACGAAGGTAAAAGTAGTATTGGAGTGATGGTTGTTGAAAATACTTACTGGCGAACAATATGAGATTGAATTAAATAAGAGCGATACAACAATCGGTAGTCATGAAGATTTAGATCGAACTGTGCTGAAAATTATCGAACAGGTTCGAGAAAGAGGTGACGAAGCGCTTATCGAATACACGGCTCAATTTGACAAGGTGGAGCTGGATAATTTACTCGTCTCCCAAGAGGAATTCATTGAGGCGAGAGCGTTAGTCAGTGATGAATTTATAGTCGCAATCAAGAAAGCCCATGAAAATATTAGCGCTTTTCATGAGGAGCAAACTGAAAAATCTTGGTTTACAACGAAAGCGAGTGGTATATTTCTAGGACAAAAAATAACACCTCTCGCTCGTGTAGGAATCTATGTCCCTGGTGGAAAGGCAACGTATCCTTCAACGGTTTTGATGAATGCGATCCCTGCAAAAATAGCCGGCGTAAAAAACATTGCGATTACAACGCCAGCGGGGCAAGACGGAAAGATCAATCCGCATGTTCTAGTTGCCGCCGCTGAAGTCGGGATTGAAACGATTTATAAAGTTGGTGGTGCACAAGCCGTTGCGGCATTGGCATATGGAACGGAGACGGTACAAAAAGTTGCGAAGATTGTTGGCCCTGGAAATGCGTATGTTGCACGTGCGAAAAAGTGGGTGTTCGGTGATGTCGCGATTGATATGATTGCAGGTCCTAGTGAAATTTGTGTTGTCGCCGATGAAACCGCAGTACCCAGATACGTGGCAGCGGATTTATTGTCACAAGCGGAGCATGATGAACAAGCGACAGCGGTTTGTATCACGACAAGTCAATCTTTTGCGGAGGAATTAAGTGAAGAAGTAAAGAAACAAACGGCTTTATCAGAACGGAAGTCTATTATTGAAAAATCGATTGAAGATAATGGACGGATTGTACGCGTCGATTCATTAAATGAAGCATTTGAATTGGTTAATATACTTGCCCCGGAACATTTACAGCTAATGGTTGAAAATCCGATGGAACAAATGCAATTTATCGATAATGCGGGTGCGATTTTCTTAGGGAACCACTCACCAGAAGCCTTGGGTGATTATATAGCAGGTCCAAATCACACATTACCGACTAGTGGCACATCAACATTTTCCTCGCCGCTTGGTGTGTATGACTTCATTAAACGATCAAGTATCATTCATTATTCCGAGGAAGCATTACGGGATGTTTCGGATGATATCATTACTTTGGCAAATGCAGAAGGGTTATCGGCCCATGCAAATTCAATTGCGATTCGAAAGGCGGACAAATAATATGCGTAGTTCATCAATTTCAAGAGCAACTGCTGAAACATCAATTTCATTAGATTTTGCGATTGATGGTAGTGGAGAAACAGATATTCAAACAGGTGTTGGTTTTTTTGATCATATGCTGACTTTATTTACGAAGCATGGTTTATTCGATTTGAAAGTTGCGTGTGATGGGGATATTGAGGTTGACCAACATCACACGGTTGAAGATATTGGAATCGTATTGGGACAAGCATTCTATAAGAGCATTGGAACGAAAGAAGGCATTGACAGATATGCGACTGTGTCGATTCCGATGGATGAGGCTTTGTCGACTGTGTCGATTGATATAAGTGGGCGTCCGTTTTTCGTTTATCATGTCGAAGGATTGAAAGACAAAGTGGGGCAGTTCGATACAGAACTAGTCGAAGAGTTTTTCCAGGCATTTGTGAGCAACGCAAAAGTGACGTTACATATCAATTTGCAGTATGGGAAAAACACGCACCATATTATTGAATCGATATTTAAAGCGTTTGGAAGGGCTTTAAGCGCAGCTAGTAAGATTAATCCAGATGTTAAAGGGGTTCCTTCGACAAAGGGATTACTTTAAAGAGACATTGTGGATTTCCGTTGCGGGTGGACAGACATTTTCCAGGAAATTATGCTAGTTGTCTACGGGTGAATAGTAGTCCCGACTTGCAAGCTGCTTGATTAGTATTTTTCAAATCTAAACTACTTTATTATTATTAATCCGAAAGAAGGCGATGGTACGTGATTCTGTTTCCTGCAATTGATATAAGAAATGGCAAGTGTGTTCGACTGATACAAGGTGATTATGATCAAGAAATTATATACGGTGATTCGCCGACTGACATGGCATTGCTATGGGAAAAACAAGGGGCGGAATACATACATATCGTTGACCTTGATGGTGCAAAAACGGGCGATTCCTCAAATCGTCTTGCAATACAAGCGATAGCAAAAGCAGTTTCAATTCCTATTCAAGTGGGTGGCGGAATTCGCTCCATGGAGATTATTGATGAACATATTGAGAATGGTGTCAGTAGAATTATAATTGGGACGGCTGCCATCACAAATCGCCCTTTTTTGGAAGAAGCAGTTGGAAAATATGGCGACAAAATCGCTGTTTCAATCGATGCGCGTAACGGAATGGTCGCTACAGATGGTTGGACTGAAACGAGCAATACACTAGCCACTGACTTAATAAAAGAGTTAGCAGAAATCGGTGTAAAAACAGTCGTTTACACAGATATTTTAAAAGATGGCATGATGCAAGGACCAAATTTTCAGGAATTAAAAGAAATAAATGATGCATCCTCAATCGATATTATCGCTTCAGGTGGTGTTACCACTCAAAATGATTTTGAACTGTTAAAAGAAATGAATCTTTACGGAGCTATAATGGGAAAAGCACTTTATGAAGGCACTGTAACGTTAGACGAGCTTCTGGGAGGAGACAAGAATGGCGAGTAAACGTATTATTCCATGTTTAGATGTTGATAAAGGTAAAGTCGTAAAAGGACGGAAGTTTGAAAACATTCAAGAAGTCGCTGATCCAATTGATTTGGCAAGAAAATATGTGGCAGACGGTGCAGATGAACTTGTTTTTTATGATATTACAGCATCAACGGATAATCGGCCTTTATTTTTAGATACGATTGCGACTATCGCGAAAGAAGTTCCCATTCCATTTATCGTCGGCGGCGGTATTCGAACGCTTGAAGATATACAACACTTATTGGACGTTGGAACGGATAAAGTATCGATTAATAGTTCTGCACTAGATAATCCTCAATTTATAAAAGATGCTGCTAACAAGTTTGGCTCTGAACGCGTTATCTTATCGATGGATGTGAAAAAGGTCGGACCTTCGAAATGGTCCGTCTTTAGTAAAGGCGGACGGGTAGATACAGGCCTAGATGCTATTGAGTGGGCCGTTCAAGGTGAAGAGTTAGGTGCAGGTGAACTAGTTATTAACAGTATCGACGGAGACGGCGAGAAGGAAGGCTATGACCTAGAACTGAATCGAACCATCGCTCAAGCGGTAAAGATTCCCATTATAGCAAGTGGCGGAGCAGGGAAGATGGAAGACTTTGAGAAAGTCTTAACAGAAGGAAAATCCGATGCGGCGTTGGCAGCCTCTGTTTTTCACTATAATGAAATCAATATCCGAACACTAAAAGACTTTTTGAAAACTAATGAGTTAGGACTGATGGACAATGACGATAGAAATTGAATCTGTTTCATTCGATGAAAAAGGGCTCATTCCCACCATCGTACAAGATAGCCAAACCGGAAAGGTCTTAATGCTCGCCTATATGAATGAAGAAGCGTTAACGAAAACGATTGAAACAAAAGAAACGTGGTTCTTTAGTCGATCACGCCAAGAATTATGGCATAAAGGCGCAACTTCTGGTAACCGTCAAATTGTGAAGCAGCTTTCATTTGATTGCGATAGCGACGCCGTACTTGTTCAAGTCGAGCCGTTGGGGCCTGCTTGTCACACTGGCAAGAAATCTTGTTTTTATAACACGAGTTTGGAGGTTGAACTATCAAACCGTGAAATCGTACACGAAGTCATCGCCGAAATTAAAAATCGCCGAGCGAATCCGATAGAAGAATCATACACATCCTATCTTTTCCGAGAAGGTATCGATAAAGTGCTCAAAAAAGTCGGCGAAGAATCAAGCGAGGTAATTATCGGTGCCAAAAATGAAGATAAAGCCGAGTTAACAAGTGAACTTGCTGACTTACTTTACCATTCGCTAGTGTTGATGGAGATTTCAGATGTTAGCCTATCCGATATTAAAGAAGAATTATTGAAAAGAAGAGCTCAATCATAATGCTAGCCACTTACAGTTAAAATGCTGTAAGTGGTTTATTTGTTTTATCGGCATATCATATAGTTGATAGGATATATGGTACAGTCTGAATTAAACAGGGGTGGTGAAAAAATGGAAAAGGTTTACGAGACAAGACATGTATATATGGCAATTGCGATTGTCGTCCTGCTGATATCTCCTATACTCCTCTTGATAATACCATCGAATGTCGCAGACACCTTGTACTTTTCCCCTGACAATTGGGGTGTCATTGTACCGGGGAAGGGCTATGTCGCCTATATTATAGCTTTTTTATTTTTACTGTTAGCCCCGGCAACTCTTTTCTTTTTAGATATAAAAAGGATTTCAATTATTTTTAGCCTAATTTTTTTACTCACAAGTGGGGTTTTCTTTTATTATGCATCGTTAACCTATACAGCTTTATCAAATGATTCAATCTCATTCAGAACCCTTTTTTCCCAGGAGCAGCACATCTATCTTTGGGAAGAAATAGACAAAGCTTTTTACTATGATCGTCTACCTGGCGACGGATTTCCAGAATTTGTATTCATTTTTATTGATGGTAATCGTTTGAGATTAACCGAAAATGGCCATGTGAAAGAGCTAAGTGGCGGTATCCGGAGTATGGCGAATGTTGAATATATAGGTGTGGACTAAGATGCATCATGTATACTGAATCTAGTAATGGTTTTAGGCTAGAGGAGGTTATGGACATGGGGTCAAAATATCTAGATATTGGGCTAGCTTTGTTTATGGGGTATTTTGCATATAATCGCTATGAGAATGGACAATATGGATTTGCAATCTTGTTTGCGATTTTAGCTTTATTCAATTTGGTTATGGCAGTAATAAAACAAAAAAATAAGGCTTCATCATAAGCAAAATCTCAGGCGAAAAAACGACTACAACCGTTTCCTTGCCTGAGATTTTTAGTTAGCGTTCTTTTTTTTATTCAGTAAAATGACAATAAATTGGACAATCAATGAAAGACCAAGTCCAAATGAAGTAATGATAAACAGCGATAGGACGCCAATTAAATCACCTTGTCCATTGGCATTCATAATGAAGTTCCGAAACATTTCAATAAAAGCAATCAATAGAAATGAACTGAACATGTAAAAGGCGATTCTTAATTTGTAAAATAATATTGAAGCCATAATGATTCCGATAATTAAGCCGAAAACAGAAAAAGCAACAAAATTTAATATTTCAATTGGTTGACCCAATACGTTTCGAATTCCGACGATTAAAAGAACAAAAGTCGACAAGCCAGCAACTACACCGATTTTACCGAAGTTATTTTCCACGATTCACACCCACCTTCTAGTCTATGATACCGAATTATTGAAGACATTTGTACAATAATGTATGAAAAGCTCGTTAAAATGGCAAAACCCCCACTCGTTTAGGAGTGGGGGTAGTTATTTGTTGAAATTTAGTCTTTTTTGGCAATAACAACAAGTTTTCCATGATCCAATTCTTTTTCAGCATCGTCGGCTTCTTCAGCAGTTAACCCTGCTGCTTCCATTTTAGAACGCAATTCATCGCCTCGAGAGGAAACTAAGTTTTTCATGCTATCCAGAAAACCTTGCTCCTTCATGCCAACTTCTTCGGTATCTAATGCATCGGAGATATTTTCTTCTCTTTCCTTATAATGCGCAAAGATATAAATGTCATCTCGAGAATAGCCTTGCATCTCCAATTTCTCGACTTCTTCTTTTGCTTGTACTGCATTTTCTACGATTGTTTTCATAGTTTATATTCCCTCCAAATTTATTTCTTACTTCTTGTATACCTACATTTCCTTAGCTCTAAACAAAACTTGTAAAAATTAATCGATAAATGAATCGGATTTCCTATATTCGTGCAGTCGTCTCCTTAGTGTGTAGGATAAAAAATTATGACAGCATAATTAATAGAAGAATCCCATTGTTAAAGGAAAGTTTAACTTTAATCGCTCGCCGCTAATCAGATTATATGGAAAAGTCGTTGTATTTAAAAAGTTTAATAGTATAATCTATAATAAGCTACTACCTTTCGGTGGGCACTAACAGTTGATTAGCATTATCTCCCAGAGTACAAGCTTACTAGGGTTGTAGGAAATATAATACGAGGGGGAATTTAGTTGAAACAGACGAAAATGCGTGCTTTATTATTTCTAGTCATTGGTTTACTTGTTATACTTTCAGCTTGTAGTGGCGGAGAAAAGAAAAATATTGCGATTGGGCCACCAGCGAGTGAAACGAATAACGTATCGAAACTAATCTTAAAAGCTTATGGAATTGAAGATGCCGACTACAATAAATTCCAAGAAGGATTTGGGGATGCGGCGGACGGTGTTCAAGATGGAAATATTGATGTTTCCATTGGGATTCTAGGATTGCCAGCAGGTAGTATCGAAAGTTTGCAAGCTTCTTCGAAAGATGTGAAAATGCTAAGTCTTTCTGATGAAGCAATAAAATATATTGAGGAAAACTCAGGGTATAGAAGATTGACGATTCCAAAGGATACGTATGATTTCTTGACTGAAGATGTTGAAACTGTAACCGCTTACGCAGTTTTAATGGGGAACACAGATACGATTGATGATGAGCTCGGATATCAGATGGCAAAAATTATGGTTGAAAATGCAAGTGAAAACACACATGATCAAGCAAAACAAATGACGCTTGAAAATGCACTTCGCGGTGCTGAAGGCTTATTAATCCATCCAGGCGCTAAAAGATATTATGAAGAACAAGGACTAACTGTCGACAACGAAGTAGCGGAACTTACTGCAAAAGAAGGCGACCGGAAATCTGAATTTATTCTAGGGACAGGAAGCCAGGGCGGAACGTATTATCCGTTAGGCGGCGAAATGGCTAGCATTTGGAATAAACATATCGATGGCGTTAATGTAACGAATACAGAAACAGGTGCTTCAGTAGAAAACTTGGCAAGTATTCGTGATGGTCATATGGACTTAGGAATGGCAGTTCACGTACCTGCTGGTCAAGCATTGAACGGCGAAGCGGATTTCAAGGACAATGAAGTGAAAAATGCAGCATTCATTGGACATATTTATCCGGAGGTCATTCAAATTGTGACAAGAGAAAAAACTAAAATTACAAGCTTTGATGATTTGAAGTAATTGCATCGATCAACATCTGAAATGAGAGGGGATACGCGACATGAAAAATGTTCAAGAAGTCGATGCACAAGCAATCCTTGAAAAGTATGATAAGGAAAATCAATTTCGTACTCAAATTGGAAAATGGGCGTGGGTCGTAACATTTCTCGGCGTCGCGTTGACAATCTTTCATTTATACACTGGATATGCAGGAACACTTCCAACGCAAAAACAAGGTGCGATTCATTTAGGTACGGCATTGGGAATTATCTTTCTCCTATATCCAGCAAAAAAAGCCTGGATGAACACACAGAAAACCGTTCCTTGGTATGATTTAATCCTGGCCTTTAGCGCGATGTATGTAGCGTATCATAAAATAATTTTCTTTGATTCTATTTTACAAAGTAGAATCTCAGGATACAGCATGCCCGATGTCATTATCTCAATCCTAGGTGTTCTTCTCGTTCTTGAAGCAACGAGAAGGACCGTCGGGTTACCGATAGTTATCGTAGCAAGCGTAGCCATTTTATACGCTCTCTATGGAAGGTTGATACCCACACAAATTTTATCGCATCCTGGATTTTCTATTGAACGTCTTGCACCAAATCTTTGGTTCCAAGAAAGTGGTGTTTTTGGGACACCCATTCAAATATCGGCAAAGTTTATTTACCTCTTTTTATTTTTCGGCGTTATTTTAGTTCACACCCCGATTGGTAAATTCTTTAATGATATCGCTTTTGCATTAACCGGTCGTTATACCGGTGGAACAGCTAAAGCTGCGGTTGTTGCGAGTGCACTACAAGGAACTGTTTCCGGAAGTTCAGTCGGCAACACAGTTGCATCTGGATCATTTACAATCCCAATGATGAAAAAAGCTGGTTTCACGCCGGAATTCGCGGGTGCTACCGAAGCTTCTGCATCTACGGGCGGACAAATAATGCCGCCGATGATGGGGGCCGCGGCTTTTATCATGATGGAATATTTAGGTGTTTCCTATGCAACAATTATGCTGGCAGCACTTGTTCCTGCCATCCTTTATTTCACGGGTATATTTATCGGGACTCATTTTGAAGCAAAAAGATTAAAAATCTATGGCATGCCAAAAGATAAATTACCGATATTTAAAGATTTGATGATTAAAAACGGCTTTATGCTTATTCCGTTATTCGTAATCATCGGTACAGTAATGATCGGATATACGCCACAACGTGCGGCATTATTCGGGATTTTGTCAGCATTTCTTGTAGCTTATGTACGGAAAGAGTCACGAATGAATATACGAGAAATTGTAAATGTATTAGAACAAGGTGCGAGAGTAGCCCTTCCAGTAATTGCAGCTGTTGCAACTGCGGGAGTTATTGCAGGGGTTGTAAGTATTACTGGGTTAGGTTCGAAATTTGCAGCTGGAGTTATTGCATTATCTAGCGGACATCTTCTTCTAGCGCTGTTCTTCACGATGATTGCATGTATTGTTCTTGGAATGGGTCTGCCAACGACAGCAAATTATGTAGTAACGGCAACGATTGCAGCCCCCGTGCTTATCAATGAGTTTGCGGTTGTGCCTTTATCTGCGCATATGTTTGTTTTCTATTTTGGAATCGTTGCGGACATCACGCCGCCTGTTTGTTTAGCCGCGTATGCGGGAGCTGGGATAGCGAAAGGTAATCCATTTAAAACTGGGGTTACAGCTGTGAAATTAGCGATTGCGGCATTCATTATCCCGTATGTGTTTATCTACAATCCAATTCTGGTGCTGGTGGATGCGACGCCGCTTAAATTATTGCTAGCAGTATCGACCGCTATTTTAGGAATGATAGGCGTGAGTAGTGCTGTTATTGGCTACTTTGCAAGAAATTCAAGGATATGGGAACGAGTTGTTTTATTTAGCGGGGGTCTTATGTTGATAGTTCCTGAATTGAAAACTAGTGCAATTGGATTCGTTTTACTAGCTGCAATTTGGTTTATCCAATCAAAAAGACCAGATGAAGCTAAAGAGCAATTAGAATCGAGTGCCATTACAGTTTAAACTGAAAAGCTAATCCGTGCTGGGTTAGCTTTTTTTTCTTCGAAAATAATGATAGGAGGTTAATTATATGGATCAAAGCGGAGTGTTATCGGGAAGGGAAGCATATATCGAGAAAACGCCTCAATCACTTGAATTTTCAAAGTCCGCTAAAAAAATTATGCCAGGTGGTGTTACCGCGAATATAAAGTTTTTCGAACCGTATCCGACAATTATGGCAAAAGGATCCGGTGCTTATCTGACCGATATCGACGGTAATGAATATGTAGATTATCTACTTTCCTATGGTGCTTTGATGACTGGCCACGGACATCCGAAAATTTTGAAAGCGATCCAGGAACAAATTACGAATGATGGAACTTTATTGTTCGGTACACCACATCATTTGGAAGTGAAAATGGGGCAGAAAATCCAACAGTTATATCCGGGTATGGAAAAATTACGATACACGAACTCTGGAACTGAAGCTACTTTGCTTTCGATTCGTCTTGCTTATGCATACACTGGTAAATATAAAATAGCAAAATTTGAAGGGCATTATCATGGCGGATTCGATCAAGTATTATTAAGTATTAATCCATCCGTAAATGCAGCGGGACCCGCGAGCAATCCGATAGCAATATCCGAGTCGAAAGGTGTAGATCCTCATCATTTTGAAAATACCATAATTTTGCCTTTTAACGATTTTGAAGCGACTAAGGAAATATTAATGATTGAAAAAGATGAAGTTGCAGCGGTAATTATAGAACCAATTCAAGGCGGTTTCATACCAGCGGAAAAGCGTTTTATGGATGAGTTGCGGAACTTAACAACTGAGTTAGGTATTCTACTAATTTTTGACGAAGTTAAAACGGGTTTCCGCGTTAGTCTAGGAGGGGCCCAGGAACTGTACGAAATTAAACCGGATATCACGACATTGGGAAAAGTGGTTGGTGGCGGTTTTCCATTCGGTATTGTTGGTGGCAAGAAGGAAATCATGGATATTAGCACACCTTCCGCAGCATCGGATGTTTTTGATAATAGTCAGAGTAAAGCCTCAAGCGCTCAAGATGTCTTATTTCATAGCGGAACGTATAATGGCCATCCAACGATACTAGCTGCAGGCATAGCAACCATTGAACTATTGGAAAATGAAATTCAGCATGTTTTTGATATGACAGATAAATTAAAAACAGGAATCAATCAATTATTCTCTACAAAAGGAATTGAATCGCAAACGATTGGTTTGGGATCTATATTCAATTTAGTACTAACAGATAGGAAACAAATTCGAAATTATCGTGATTTACAACAGTCCAATTTTAAATTGCGGAAAGAAATCGATTATCACTTGTTATCACTAGGTGTATACACAAAACCACTTAATCGTTATAGTTTATCGACTGCGCATGGTGAAAAAGAAATTGACCGCACACTAGATGCATATGAAAAGACATTGAATCGATTGTTTTAGATGCTAACGGATTATTTACGGCGTGATTGTAACGGGCCGTGAATAATCCGTTTTATTTATCTGGATACATCTAAAAATGACATTAGGTAAAAAAACTTGTTCCATTTTCAGTAATAAAGTAGTATAATGAATGGATTGTATTTTTTGAAATGAGGCAAAGAAATGAAAAAATCAATTTATGGTTTAACCCCTGAGCAGTTATCCGATTGGTTAATCGCACACGGTCAAAAAAGATTTCGTGCTGAACAAATATGGGACTGGCTCTATAAAAAACGTGTAACTAATTTTAGCGATATGAAAAACATAAATAAAGAATGCATCGAACAATTAGAAGAACAGTTCGTTATACAAACATTGGAACAGACGGTCAAACAGGAGTCTGCCGACGGAACGATTAAGTTTTTATTTAGAATGCAAGATGGTAATTTAATCGAAACGGTTTTGATGAAATTTCCATATGGTTATTCAGTTTGTGTTACAACCCAAGTTGGTTGTAATATCGGGTGCAGTTTTTGTGCGAGTGGGCTGCTTAAAAAGAGCCGCGATTTAGTTGGCGGTGAAATTGTTGAGCAAATTATGAAGGTTCAGCAACACCTTGACGCGAAAGAGTTAAATGAACGTGTCAGTCATATCGTCGTTATGGGCATTGGCGAACCGTTCGATAATTACACGAACTTGATGGATTTCTTGCGCGTTGTTAATGCGCAAAAAGGTCTTGGAATCGGAGCTCGTCATATTACCGTTTCAACAAGTGGACTGGCACATAAAATTAGGGACTTTGCGGATGAAAATCTACAAGTAAATTTGGCTGTTTCATTACATGCACCAAATGATGAGCTTCGTACAAGTATCATGAAAATTAATCGGGCATTCCCGATTGATAAACTTATGGCATCGATTGATTATTACTTGGAAACGACAAATCGTCGCATAACATTCGAATATATTTTATTGAATGATGTTAATGATCATGTTGAAGAAGCGAAACAACTTGCCAGATTGCTTGCGAATAAGCGTCATTTGTCCTATGTGAACTTGATTCCTTATAATCCTGTTGACGAACATGGACAATATAGTCGAAGTACGCCGGAAGCGATTAAATCATTCTATGAAACATTAAAAAATGCAGGAATCAATTGCGGTGTCCGTCACGAGCAAGGAACCGATATCGATGCGGCCTGCGGACAATTAAGAAGTAAACAAATTAAGAAGACAAAAGCTATATAAATCATCGACCGATGCATCAAGTTTAAGCAAAACTTGTTGCATCGTTTTTTTTATTTTAATTATTTTGGAACAATAGTTGTGGGACTAAATCTAATACTTTGTTATCATATAAAGAGAAGGCTAAAGGGGGCAAAGTTTATGAAGAAACGTGTAATTATTTTCCTGACATTCATTTTACTTTTATCGGCATGCACGAAAAAAGAAAAAGAAGTTACGCCGATGGATAGATTAGGCGAGTATGTCGATTTATGGAGTAAAGCTGAATTTACTAAAATGTACGATGAATTTATTGAAGAACGTTCAAAAGAAGCTTTTGGCAGGGAGCAGTTCATTGACCGGACTGAATTACTATATAAGGATTTGGGGATTAAAGACGTCGTCATCGAATTTGATAAGCCAGATGTCGTAGACGAAGATGAAATTTATAATAAAGAAGAAAATTATACGTACCCTGTTCAGATTAAAATGGAAACAATCGCTGGTCCCATTGAATTTGAAAAGGATGTCGTATTAAAAAGTGAAGTGCGTGAAGAAAAAGATAACTGGTACATAGAATGGGATCCATCATTCATATTGCCTGACTTAATGAAACAGGATAAGGTAGGTGTTTCGACAATACATGCAAATCGTGGAGAGATTTTCGATCGAAATGATAAGGCAATCGCAGTAAATGGCTCAGGTATTGAAGTTGGAGTAGTTCCTGGACAATTTGATGTAGATGCGGATACGAAAAAATTAGCAAGTATTCTAGGAACAACACCAGAATTTATCGATAAACAATTGAACCAAAGTTGGGTTAAACCGGATCTATTCGTTCCGATAAAGAATTTAGCTTTCACACAAGAAGCAATTTTCGATGAAGCAAAACAAATAACCGGTGTAGGATCAAAAAAAGCGGACCTTAGAGAGTATCCATATAGTCATGCACTTTCTCATTTAATCGGCTATATTGGTCGGATTAATGCGGATGAATTAGAAAAGCTTGCGGAGGACGGTTATGTGGATACAGACCTTGTCGGTAAGCGCGGATTAGAACAACTGCTCGAGAAACGACTTCGGGGGGAAGACGGTGTTCGAATTTATATTAAAAAAACGGATCATGATGCTGAAATTACAATTGCCGAAAAGTCTGCAGTAGACGGAGAAAATATTAAATTAACTATCGATGCTGATCTACAAAAGGCTACGTTTGAAGCAATGAATCATGAACCGGGAACTGCTACAGTTATTGATCCGAAAACAGGTGAAACGCTCGTTTTAGCAAGTTCACCAGCATTCGACCCCAATGAATTTGCTATCGGGGTTAGTGGTTCGCGCTATAATGAATTGACTGAGAATCCTGATGAGCCTCTCTTAAATAGATTTGCGGCATCGTATGCACCGGGTTCAGCGATTAAACCAGTAACAGCAGCAATTGGTTTAACTGCAGGAACGCTGAACCCTAAGAAAGGTCATACAATAAACGATAATAAATGGCAAAAGGATAGTTCATGGGGAAATTTCAAAGTATCACGATTATATAGCCCTCCAAATCCAGTTGATTTACAAAAAGCGCTCGTTTACTCGGATAATATCTATTTTGCGATGGAAGCATTGGCTTTGGGAAGGGACAAATTTGTTGAAGGGTTCACTAAGTTTGGTTTTGAAGAGGAAATTCCTTTTAGTTATCCACTTCGAAAGTCGCAAATCTCAAATGATGGTAAGATTGCATCAGAAGGACAACTTGCAGATACATCATTTGGACAAGGTCAAATGTTAATGAATATCGTTCATTTGGCTTCAAGTTATGGACCGATTATTAATGATGGAAAAATGGTTAAACCGATATTATTTGAAGATGAACAAAAAGGTCAAGTGTGGAAAGAGGGGCTCATTTCTCCTGAAAATGCGGCAATTCTCCGGAAAGATTTACGGGAAGTCGTCGTTAGCGGTTCTGCGAAAGATGCAAATATCCCAGCGATTAAAATTTCAGGGAAGACAGGAACGGCAGAACTAAAATCATCACAAAGCGAATCAGGGAAAGAAAATGGTTTCTTTGTCGCTTATCCCACAGAGGACATGTCATACATTATAGCAATGATGATTGAAGGTGTAGAAGATCAGGGTGGCAGTAATCATGTTGTAAAAAAAGTTGCCAATGTGATGTCAAAATAAAAAAACATTCAAGTAGCAAATTCCATTGTGATGATGGAGATTTGCTACTTTTTTGAGTTCCATGTGTAAAAGCAGATCAATTCGGGAACAAATAATAAGGAGGAGGTCGATAAAATGAGGAAAATATTTCTTTTTATCGCAGTGTTAGCACTTTCTTTAGTTGTTGTAGCTTGTGGAACGAACAAGAACGATAATAATCAAACACAAGACAAACAAACAGTTGAAGACAATAATAATGATGCAACAAGCGGAACTGAAGGAACAAATGGCACGGACACAAATACTGGAGCAAACACAAATAAACAAACAAATGCAGATAATTCAGAAGGCCTTGCCAAAATGGATGAACTTGATTACTTGGAATTCAATCTGGATATTGAATATGGAACTCAAGATGAATATGACGTAGAACTTGAAAGAAACAAGGATGGCACGATTGAAGCAGAAATTGAGGATTCAATCAACGGGGTCAGGAAAGAAGGAACCGATGCTTTTAATGAGCTTTATCCTTTGGTGAAGAAATTGACAATTGACCAAGAGACGAGCCAGGCAGACGCCATAGAGCAAGTACTAGACGTTTTTAATTTGAAAAATGATTACACTAAATTCGAAGTAGAAATCACGTTTAAAGATGGAACGAAAGTAGAGTTTGAAGATATTAAATAATATTTAACTGCCTATTCCTAATTTCGAGGAATAGGCAGTTTTTTGCATTCGGTTTTTAATTTCCTTGATAATTCTCTTTCTTTTTTTGTGAATGTATAGTAAGATGTTATTTATTCATCAATTAGCATAAATATACATACATTAAATTTAGAAACTATATAGGGGAAATGTCAAATGAGGAAAAAGCGCATTGTTGTAAAAATCGGAAGCAGTTCATTAACGAATGCACGAGGGGAAATTGACCAAGAGAAATTCACTGATCATGTGAATGCGCTCGCTGAGTTACGTAAGGCGGGCCATGAAGTTCTGTTGGTATCGTCGGGGGCGGTGGCGGCTGGTTTTGGTAGATTAGGGTATAGCGCACGACCGATTACACTGAAAGGAAGGCAGGCGGCAGCGGCTGTTGGTCAAAGCTTACTAATCCAATCTTATATCGATAAATTTACAAAGTTTTCAATTGTGCCCGCACAGATTCTACTGACACGAGATGACTTCACAAGTCGCGAACGTTTTAAAAATGCATATGCAACACTTACAGAATTACTTGAGCGCCGAATTTTGCCGATAATTAATGAAAACGATACAGTTTCAGTCAGAGAATTGACATTCGGTGATAATGATATGTTATCAGCCTTAGTTAGTGGGTTCATTCGGGCGGATCAATTAATCATCTTAACTGATGTAAATGGCCTTTATACAGGAAATCCTCATGCAGATCCGACTGCCGAAAAAATTGAATCACTTAATGAAATTACTGATGAAATGTTATCCTTCACAACCGACAAAGGTTCAACAGTTGGAACGGGCGGTATGCAATCCAAATTATTAGCAGCAAAAACTGCACTTTCGGTCGGTGTTCCGGTTTTCATAGGCACTGGCTATGGTAAAAACAAGTTATTGGAAATGATCCAAGGTGCGGGGGATGGAACTTATATTTCAAACCCTGTTCATAATTCAATCAATATAAGTCAGCAATGGATTGCGATGCACTCGGAGGCGACGGGAAAACTCTTTGTTGATAAAGGCGCCGAAGAGGCAATTCTTTATAAAAGTAAAAATTTACTACCAGCTGGAATTTTTCAAGTAAAAGGAAGCTTTTACCCAGGTGATATCGTTGAAGTATTTGGGGTGAATGGATTAATCGGTAAAGGCGAAGTAACGTATTCATCGAATGATTTACTTAAAATTATGGGACAGAAGAGTAAAGAACAGACGAAACGTGTAAATTCTACACCAGTAGAAGTAATCCATCGTGAAAAATGGGTCAGCATATAAAAGGGGGAATTTAAAATGGGTAAGGTAGCAATCATAAGTGAAGTCCATCTAAAAGGTAAAAAAGCAAAAGATGTCAGTTCAGAATTAATCGGAATTTCTACAGAAAGAAAAAATGAGGCCCTCAATTTAATTGCCAATCAATTGATTTTCGATACTGGATTATTACTAACTGAAAACGAAAAGGATTTAGCCCTAGGAAGTGAAAATGGTCTTACAGATGAAGTGTTAGATCGCATCATGCTATCAAAAGATCGTATTAAAGCGATGGCCGACGGGATTAAATTATTGGTGCAATTACAAGATCCAGTCGGGGAAGTCATTGAATCTATCACGAAAGATAATGGATTACTTATAAATAAAAAACGCGTTCCGATTGGCGTTATTGGAATGATTTATGAAGCACGTCCAAATGTGACTGTTGATGCAGCGACATTATCATTGAAAACAGGAAATGCTGTGATTTTAAGAGGAAGTTCTTCGGCTAAATTTTCAAATCAAGCACTTATACAATCCATCCACAAAGCGCTTGGAAAGAGTGTTATCCCAGTGGACGCAGTTCAGTTGATTGAAGATACAAGTCATGAAACTGCGAAAGAACTCTTTCAATTGAATGATTACCTTGATGTGTTAATTCCACGCGGTGGGAAAAAATTAATCGAGACTGTAGTGAAACAATCGACAGTTCCGGTATTGGAAACGGGTGCAGGGAACTGCCATTTGTATATCGATGAATCAGCTGACTTGGATATGGCTATCAGGATTGGGTTGAATGCGAAAGTTCAGCGTCCATCCGTGTGTAATGCTATTGAAACGATTCTCATTCATGAAAAATGGTTTGCAGAACATGGGGAGAAGCTTCTTCATGCACTTGATGAAAATCATGTTAAGATTTTCGGAGATCAAATTGTATCAGATTTGTTTTCATTTGCAGAACAAGTTGCGGAGGAAGATTGGTATACGGAGTACCTGGGGCTGTCAGTTGGTGTGAAAGTAGTTGGAACTGTTAACGAAGCGATTGATCATATTAATCAATACGGAACGGGTCATTCGGAAGCGATTATCACAACTAATAAAAATCATGCTACGCTCTTTTTGACTAAAGTAGATGCAGCTGCGGTGTATCATAATGCATCGACGCGTTTTACGGATGGATTCGAATTTGGCTACGGTGCAGAAATCGGGATTAGTACCCAAAAGTTGCATGCGAGAGGGCCGATGGGGCTTCAGGCGCTTACCTCGAGTAAGTTTGTCATTCAAGGGGACGGACAAATACGCGAATAACTTTCGATAATGAATTCAACTTCTTTACGTTATTTTAACTTTTCATCGTTATTCTGAATAGACTGGAAAATGATCCAGAAACTATTTGGAGGTTATTTAGATGAATATATTAAGAAGTTTTATGTGTTTTCTGGCCGTCATGTTATTGCTAACTGGGTGCATATCGATTCCTACAGGAGATGGCGGAAAGATTAAGCTAGGTAAAGGCGGCGTAGAGATAGAAGGAGAAGACGGCGAAAAATCGACGATAGATATTGACTCCGATGATGGTGGCGTCTCCGTCACAACGGGCCAGGATGGGGATGGGACTGCGGTAACAATAAATATGGGATCGCATGCGGAAATTCCAGATGAATTTCCACAGGATATTTCGTTGCCAGCAAAAGAGTTTTTAGTTATGACAAGCATTTCACCAAAAGATAGGGATGACGAATACGGTCGAAATTCCATTACGTTATCCTATCAAATAGAAGGCGAATTTATAGGGAGTTTGGAAATGTACGATAAGTATTTAGTGGATAATGGATATGAGGTTGAGAAAATGGAGATTGGACCGATGATGCACACAATGATCGGAACAAAAGGGGAGACTTCTTTGTCTATAAGTATCATTTCTGACGAGGCGTCATATTTGCTTCAAATTATATATTTATATGATTAAAAAATGAATTTTGAGTACATGAATTATTCTTTTATTCATGTACTCATTTTTTACTGATATCACTCTTTTGGAGAGTTTTTCGGAGGGCTTCCTCAGTTTTTCATTAATTCTTGAATATCCGTTATCATTTCATCTACATAAGTTGCATCTACAAAGTTATATTCCTTCACAAAATACCCGTCTTTACCGATCAAGTAAAAGTTTGAACTGTGAATGACTTGGGTTGAGGAGGCTGGTTTTTGCACGATGGTTTGAAATTGATCTCTTGCGAAAACTTCTATCTCGGCTTGTGTATATCCAGTCAATAAATTCCAGTTCGAAAGGTCATCGCTGAAGTCTGTCATAAATGATTTTAATTTATCTGGTTTATCAATCGCTGGATCAACTGTAAATGATATGAATTCAACGTTGAAGTCTTTTTCTTTGAATATACGCTGAAGGGATGCCATTTCAGCGGTCATCGGTTGGCAAATTGTTGTGCAGTTCGTGAATATGAAATTAGCAACCCAGATAGTATCATTTAAATCATTCATTCCAAACGCTTGTCCTTCTTGATTGGTAAATGTAAACGGTTCAATTTTGCGTTCTTCTTGATGTTTGGGTGTACAGGCGAGAAGAAGAAGGGAAACACACAGTACTTGAATGATTACATTAAGTTTTCTCATTGAAATCCCCTTCTTTCCACTTTGGCAATTGAATTAAAACGTTGGTCCCTTCAGAAGCGTTACTTTCGATTGTAAAAGTTCCGTTATGCAATCGAACGATTTCTTTCACGATGGAAAGGCCTAATCCAGTGCCTCCAGTTGCACGGTTTCTCGCTTTGTCAGTACGGAAAAAACGTTCTCCTATTCGATTAATATCTTCTTCTGGAATAGGTGTGCCTTGATTTATTACTGAAAATAGAACGTAATTACCATCATCCACCAAGTTGATTTTAATTTTGTTTTTTTCTGTTGAATATTTGACTGCATTATCCAAAACGTTATAGAAGACTTGTTGGATTCTCTGAGGATCGCCCATAATGATTAAATCTTCTCGAATGGTTAAATTGAGTGTCAACTTTTTTTGTTCAATTAGAATCATAAATAGGTCAATCGTGTCTGTTAATAATTGGGCAATCGCGATTGGCTGGGATTCAATTGAATAAAAGTCTTCTTGTAAATGATTTAATTCATTCAAATCATTAATGAGTTTGCTTAACCGTTCCGCTTCTTTTTCAATTGTTACTAGGTAGTTTGCGGCTTCTTCAGGTGATGTGTAAATCTTATGTTTTAATGCCTGCGTATAACCCGTAATATAGGTGAGTGGGGTGCGTAGTTCATGAACAATGTTTGAAGTAAATTCTTTTTTACGTTTCTCTTGTTGTCCGAGAGAATAGCTCATTTTATTAAAAGCTCTCGTTAATTGCCCGACTTCATCATCTGAAGTAAATTCTAGGTATTTCGAGTATTGTCCTTCTGATACTTCTACGGCTTGTTGTTGAAGTTTTTTTAACGGTTTAAATATCGAATTCCAGAAACGATTGACGATTAAAAAGAGGATAAAGAAAAACAATGTACCAGTAACTAAGAGTACTGGAATACTATCCCGAAACACGTCTTGAATCGCCGCAAGCGGGACATATATATAGATAAAACCGAGCAGACTGTCTTCGCCTTTGATCGGAAAAATGGCCCCAATAATTTCACGGTCAAATTCTTCGACGAATCCCTCTTTCAGAACATATTTACCATTTTCTAACGACGCTTGATCTTGTGGGTCAACTAACGTTTCATAATTGATTTTGTATGGGAAGTAAGAAGATAAATCATCTAGTTTATCAACAACAATTATTTCGTATTCTGAAACGATATTATACCATTGAATTTTTTCGATGATTTCATCGCTTAATTCCCCGTAATGATAATGGGACGCTGTTCTTTGTCCTTGATAGATGATAGATTCTTCAATACTAGCCAGATACAAATTGGAATATAAATAATGAATGAAGAAAAAAGAAAATAATATTGTAAATCCAACACTCGATAGTAAAAGAACGAGTATTTTCTTACTGAATGTCAATCTGGAATTTTTCACTACTCACACCTCTAATTTATATCCAACACCCCACACAGTTTCAATCACACTGGCGTAATCACCTAGTTTTAAGCGCAATGTTTTAATGTGCGTATCTACGGTGCGGTCTGTACTTTTATGGTTTTCATCCCAAATAAGTTCCAGAAGTTGTTCTCTGGTGTAGACGCGTCCTCTATTCGTTAAAAACAGTTGCAAAAGCCCAAATTCTTTCAACGTCAACGATAAAGATTTGCCATCGACTGTTGCAGTATGCGCGGATGAATCAATGACAAATGGCCCGACTTTCAGCAAGTTTTGTGAATTGGAATTTTGGTACGTGCGTCTAAGAACAGATTCAACCCGTGCTACTAACTCTGCCGGAAGGAAAGGTTTGACGATATAATCATCTCCACCGAGTTTGAGTCCTTTTACTCTGTCCCATTCATCGCCTTTTGCTGATAAAAAAATAATGGGAATGGATGATTTGCGTTTTACTTCTTCCGCAAATTGAAAACCATCCATATAGGGCATCATCACATCGACGATTAATAAGTCGGGTGAAGTTTTATTTATTTGATCTAAAGCATGGATACCGTCTGTTGCTTCAATGACATGGTATTGTTCAGCTTCTAAAAATGTACGAACGAGTTCCCTCATTTGACTCTCATCATCAATAATCATTATTGTATAACCATTCATGTAAAACACCTCTTTATTTCTATTTTCGGATGCAATTATGAAGTCCATGTGAAATGTAGGGCGACTTCACATAAAGTTCGAAGTAATTATTTATAATTATACTGGATTGAGCAGGATTGCGTTATCAAATAGAACGAGGAGGAATACAGTTGAAAAGAAAAATCGGTTTATTAATACTGATCGTTGTGGTCGGTGCGTTGGCTGCTTGTGGGAATGGTAAGGAAGAGGAAGTGCCTACAGAAGTAAAAGCACCTGAAATGTTAGAAGTCGAACTTACTGTTTCTGAAACAGTAGATATTAACGAAACTGTGGAAATGAAAGCGTATGTCACGCAAGGTGAAGAGGAAATTGAAGACGCTGACGAAGTCGTATTTGAAGTTTGGGAAGAAGGAAAGAAATCTGATAGCGAAATGATTGATTCTGTTAATGAAAAAAGCGGTATTTATACAGCGGAAACTTCATTTGAACATGAAGGATTATTCCACGTGCAAGTGCATGTAACAGCTAATGGGCTTCATACGATGCCGTTGAAAGAAGTTGTTGTAGGAGATGGCGGAAATTATGATGAACAAGCAGAACCTGATCATCATTACCATACTGAAGGATTTTCAATGGAATTTATGACGCCAGATGAAGTAGCTGCGAATAGTGATGAAAAGCTGGTTGTTCAAATCAAGATAGATAATGAACCTTATGAAAGCTTAAAGGTCCGATATGAAATTTGGAGTGATCTATCTGAAAAACACGATTGGGTAGATGCAAAAGAAATTGAAGCCGGCGAATATGTAGCCGACTTTACATTTGAAAAAGCTAGCACTTATCATGTCCAAATTCATGTTGAAGATGATGAAGACTTACATGAACATATTGAGCATGAAATAACAGTTAAGTAATTCAAAGAACTTTTTCGATTATTATTTAATCGAAAAAGTTCTTTTTTAGTTGCCAAGCCTATAGGTAGAAAAAACCTATAAGTCAAATAAATATTTCATAGAACCCAATAAATATTAGTAATGATCCTGCAAAGCTATTTGAGTATTTACCGAATAATGTATTTCCAATTTTATTTCCGATTGTAATGCCTATGGAAATTGAAATTATCGAAAATAATCCAATTGATAATGAGGCATAAAGCGGGGGAATTCCCGTAATTCCAGCGCCGAACCCTATTGTTAAACAATTAAGTCCAAGTAAGCTCCCTAGAAAAATCGACTCTTTCCATCCGATATTTATTACTCTACTAGGTACTTTGTTTTTTGAAGTAATGATAATCCATAAGCCAAGGCAAACAATTAAAAATCCACCCACAAAGTTTGCGGTAGAATTTGAAAGGTAATTGGATAAAAGTTGTCCCGCAGTTATCGAGATAAAAGTACATATGGCGGAAATAATCGCGATTATTATATTTGTTGTAAAAGGAATTCGATTCGCTTTTAACCCATATGATACACTAATTCCTAAATTATCAATATTAGCCGCAATACTGATTAACAAGATGGTTAACCATTCCATCGTTATTTCCTCCCGCAAAAGATAGTAATCATCTATATATATGAGTAAACATATAATGGCGTGCAAGTAATAATTTTAAGCTTCACTTGGCATATTTTTTAAAATGTGGTATAAGTAGTAGTGCAAGCCTAATTCCTACTAAGTCGGTATGAATAGTATGTTTATAAAAGGAGTTTTGAAATGGGACGTGAATTCATTGATATTTTTGATGAATGGATTGATTCGTATGATGCATCTGTAGCGGGGAAGGACCCGGAGTATCGCGATGTGTTTGAAGGCTATGACGAAATATTGGCTGATGTTGCAAATAAATCATCGGGAACAGTTCTTGAGTTTGGAACAGGTACGGGAAACTTAACTGCTAAATTAGTAGATAAAGGTTTGACTGTTATCGGTATCGAACCAAACGATGCAATGCGCCAACTTACTAGTGAACGATTTCCAACGCTGAAAATCATAGACGGTGATTTATTGGATTTTGAAGTGGACGGCTTATTAATCGATACAATCGTTAGCACTTATGTATTCCATCATTTGACGGATGTAGAAAAAGGAGTTGCGCTTAAGAAATATGCCGAGTTGTTGGAGGAAAACGGTAAAGTGATTTTTGCAGATACGATGTTTATAACCGAAGGAGCAAAAAAAGCGCAAATTGCCAAAGAGCGTTCACGAGGTTTTCATAATGTGGCAGATGATTTAGAGCGTGAGTATTACACAACGGTACCCGTGTTGATGGATTTATTTATGAAGGCAGGATTTGATGTCGCTTGCAAGCAAATGAATGATTATGTTTGGATTCTGAACGCGACTAAGAAGTTGAAAAGTAAAAACTAAGGGGAGAAAAACCATGGAAAAATTAAATGTTGAAAGTTTCAATTTAGATCATACAAAAGTAGCTGCGCCATATGTGCGTTTGGCAGGAAAAAAAACAGGGGCATTGGGCGATGAAATCTATAAATACGATCTTAGGTTTACACAACCAAATACTGAGTTCATGAAAATGGATGCGCTCCATTCAATAGAACATATCATGGCTGAAAATATTAGAAATCACACAGATCAAGTTGTAGATCTTAGTCCGATGGGATGTCAAACGGGTTTCTATCTAACGGTCATAAATCATAATAATTACGATGAGATTCTGTCGATTTTAGAAAAAACATTAAAAGATGTGCTAATGGCAAATGAAGTACCGGCGTGCAACGTCGTTCAGTGCGGATGGGCTGCAAATCATAGCTTGGATGGCGCAAAAGAACTGGCGGAGAATATGCTTCTGAAGAAAGATGAATGGCACCAAGTGTACAAAGAGGAGAAGTAATGAATGTTTATAGCAGTGTGCAAGAGCTAATCGGAAATACACCGATTGTTGAGATCAACCATATTCCTGTCCCGAATAATTGCCGGATTTTCGCGAAGCTCGAGTATTTAAATCCAGGTGGTAGTGTGAAAGATCGGTTAGGGATATCTCTCATCGAGGATGCCGAAAGGTCGGGTGCTCTTGGGCCCGGCGGAACGATTATCGAACCGACTGCTGGGAATACAGGAATCGGTTTAGCGCTCGCGGTAATCGGAAAAGGATACTATGTGAAATTTGTTGTGCCAGAAAAGTTTAGTGTGGAAAAACAAACGTTAATGCGTGCACTTGGCGCAGAAATAATCAATACGAAAACTGAATTAGGGATGACAGGTGCAATTGAAAAAGCCCGTGAACTTGTTTCAAAAATACCTGGAGCATATTCGCCTTCACAGTTTTCCAATCCCGCAAACCCCGCGACTTATGTAGCAACAATTGGACCTGAACTATGGAATGATTTGGATGGAAAAATTGATATCTTTGTTGCGGGGGCAGGAACCGGCGGGACTTTCATGGGAACTGCTCAGTATTTAAAAGGGAAAAATTCACTTGTGAAAACAGTTATCGTAGAACCAGAAGGCTCGATAATAAATGGTGGAATAGCAGGGCCCCATGTCACCGAGGGAATTGGTATGGAATTTATCCCCGAGTATATGGAAACTTCCTATTTTGAGGAGATTCATACAGTAAGCGACATAGAAGCATTTACTCAACTAAGAAATCTAGCAAAATACGAAGGACTACTTGTCGGAAGTTCTTCCGGGGCTGCTTTTTGCGCGGCATTACGTGAAGCAGAAGCAGCGAAAGAAGGCAGCCACATTGTCACTATATTTCCGGATTCAAGTGAACGGTATTTAAGTCAAGATATTTATGATTTGTTCAAAGGGAGCGAATAAATTGCGAGCAAAAACGAAGTTAATTCACGGTGGAATTGTGGGGGATGAAACGACAGGTGCTGTTTCAACTCCGATTTATCAGGTGAGCACGTATAAACAACAATCAGTCGGCGTATTTAACGGTTACGAGTATTCACGTACTGGAAATCCAACGCGTCATGCATTGGAAGTATTAATAAGTGATTTAGAAGGCGGCCAAGCCGGGTTTGCTTTTGGATCTGGCATGGCGGCAATCAGTTCGGTCATGATGCTGTTCAGTAAAGGTGATCATATCGTCTTGACGGACGATGTATACGGCGGGACTTACCGTGTCATGACGAAAGTATTGAATCGCTTCGGTATCTCCTCGACATTTGTCGATTCAAGTGATATTGCTGAAGTCGAAGCGGCGATCGAGAAAAACACGAAAGCGATATTTTTAGAGTCGCCAACGAACCCTTTGCTGAAAGTGACAGATATTGAAGCAGTTGCTAAGCTTGGTAAGGAAAAAGGATTGTTAACAATTGTCGACAATACATTTATGACGCCTTATTTCCAACAACCCATTTCGCAAGGAGCAGATATCGTGCTGCATAGTGCAACAAAATATATCGGTGGACATAGCGATGTCGTCGCAGGGCTTGTCGTTGTTGCAACCGATGAACTGGCGGAGGAACTGCATTTCATTCAAAACTCAGTTGGAGCTGTTCTTGGACCGCAAGATTCATGGTTATTAATACGCGGGATAAAAACGCTCGGGCTTCGTATGGAAGAGCATAATGAAAATGCATTAAAGATCGCAAAATTTTTAGTCGCGCATGACGCAATTGGAAAAGTTTATTATCCTGGGCTAGAAGATCATCCAGGTTATAAATTAATGACAATACAAGCGACGGGTTTTGGCGGTATGATATCATTCGATGTTGGTAGCGAAGAAAAAGCGGATGAACTGCTAGCAAAATTACGTTACTTCACACTTGCTGAAAGTTTAGGTGCCGTAGAAAGCTTAATTTCAATCCCGGCAAGAATGACACACGCATCGATTCCACGTGATCGCAGACTGGAATTAGGAATTACAGACGGATTGGTTCGTATTTCTGTGGGTATTGAGGATGTTGAGGATTTACTGGAGGACTTGGAACAATCATTGGCATAACAATAAGGTTGATAAAAAGATTGGTTAAGTAGAGAATGCCTCGGCCAATCTTTTTATTTATGTAATCGCCGGTTTATTAACTTATCTGTTAATATATAATAAAGGGGATGGTTCAGATGAAGAATAAAGCACTAGTGATTTTGATTAGTTTAGTTTGTGCATTACTTTTTATTCTCATTAATCAAATGACACCTTTCCCGGGGCAGACTTCTGGAAACGGAAACCCCGCAATACCATTAATCACAGTTCTTTTTTTACTTTTTTGTTATTTAGTATTTTTATGGTTTAAATTAATAAATATTGAAGTCAAAAGAAAACCCTTAGTTTTCACTATGACGTTAATTGCAATTTATTGGGTGGTTGCGGTCATTTATCAAAAGGCTTCTTTCATGGCATATCGCAATGTTTTAGCTGATGCTTATAAGGAACAATTTGATTTTGTGGATTGGGATTATATTAATCAAATAACTTCATTCATGTCAATACATGTCAATAATCAATATTTCAATGTGAACACATACCTTATATTTTTAACAGCATCTTTATTCATTGCACTTCTATTGAGAATTTTTACTCTTAGGGGTCTTTTTAGCGTTCATCCATAATAATTTGTTACACTTATCTCAACAGATATAGCGAAGGAGTTATTAAAATGACAGAGCACTATTTCCACCTAACGGCGAATTGGCCGGGTTTACGGAATGATGTCGGAACAATCGACGCCGGGAATTTGAAAACAAAAGTCTCGATTCCACCGGAAATGGAAGGGCCAGGGATCGGAACGAATCCAGATGAAATGCTATTAGGAGCTGCGGCGACTTGTTATATCATCACATTGGCTGCAATGATGGAGCGAAGTAATCTCGAAAAAGAAGTATTGACGATGGAATCAGTAGGCGTTGTCGATGTGACAAATGGCGTTATTACATATAAAAAGATCATTCATAAACCATCTATCGTGCTAAAAGCAGACGCAACAGAAAAAGACAAGTCGCTTGCGCTTAGACTAGCGGAAAAAGCAGAGACATCTTGCATGATTAGCAGAGCTATTCAAGGTAATGTTGAGGTGGAATTACAAGCAGTTATCAAGAGTGAAGATTTATAAAAAGCATGCATACACTTCCAAAACGAAGTGTACGCATGCTTTTATTCTGTTTTTATTTTATCTACTCGACCTGCATACCATGTGTAAAAGTTACTTGCCATTTCTAGCGGAACGTCATCTACACTCGAATAATGAAATGGTTTAGCGTGGTTGACCGTTACTATTGAAGCAAGTCCCAGAAGCTGTTGAATCTTACTCCGTCTAACACTTATCTCAATTATTTTAGTACGTTTTGAAATGAATACTGAAGTTTCGAAGCTTCCAGTTTTGAATTGGATGAACTCTTCGTTCAAGGTATAGCGAGTATTAAAATAATTGAGCAGCCTGGAAACAATGATTATTAGAAGCAGGCCGACTGAGATAACCCACCAAGCTTGTTCGAAATCCAATAAGGGCGGTTTGAAATAAAATAGCACTAACGTAGAAGTTATCCAAATCCAACTAGGTTTTAGCATGCGAATCCAAAATGATATTCTTGGAAGTCGCTCCATCGTATTGAAAACTTCATAAGAAGGTAAAATTTCATGGATTATTTCATACGCCCGATTGATAGGTAAGAATGGATAGAGCGAGTTCGGTTCAAGCAACCCTTCGCCAACACCACCAGCACTTATTACTTTAATTTCCGCAAGTCCAAGCAGACGTTTAATTGTGGATTGCCTGATCTCAATCGCTTGTACATTATCTTTCGTAATTGTAAAAGCAGATTCATGTAGTACGCCTTTAGTAATGTAAATCCGTTCATCATCAGATGCAATTTCATACTTCCCGTATTTTATATAGGTTCTGGCAATTCCAATAATAATAGAAAAAATAATCAATAGAATCACCATGATAACAGTAGTGAAGCTAGACTCGATAATCCTTGATAAAACACCTTCAGCCTTTTTCTCTACCCATTCAAGTTTCTCGATTTTAGAAAAGATGGAGCCAACAATTGGTATTAATAATAGAAAACTAAAGGATGTGAAGGAAGCTTTTAAAACATCTTTTTTTGTTGGGGTAAAATGAATAACCCGCTGGTCCGATTTCGTCTCTACTTCAGGATATTCAACAGTAGTCTCGACTTCTAATTCAACTTTTTTTATAAGGTCTTCGATGCGATCTGCTTCTTTAACTGTAATCACTTTAAATTCAACCGCGCCGTCAGAACCGGCTATGCCGGTTTCGAGTGTCAGCGATGTTAGTTTAAACGCTCTATGAAGGAACGAAGTTTGTCGCTGTACATTTTGTACCTTTGAAAATGGCACAATGCGTTCATTTTTGAAGACAATCCCATGGTACATTTGAAACGACTCGTTGACAATTTCGTATTTATCGACAAACCAGTCCATAATAATCTTTAATACGGCTAACGCAAAGAACAGGAGAAACGCCAGTCTTCCGTATGAATAAAGTGGTGATGTCGATACGAATGAAAAAATGAAAAAGACAAAAATGGCAAAACTGTTTTTAAGTAATGTCCATAAATTCATGACAATGATGAATGGATGATATCGTTTGAAGTTGTTCATTCGTCAACTTCCTTTATTTTAGCGTAATGGGCAATGCGGTTCCGTAGTTCAAAGGCAACGTCTTTTGGAAGTGCAGGGATTTTATGAGTAGATCCCATTGTTTCGATAGTCAGCGAGTATAACTCATACTTTCTTAGAATAGGACCTTGGTTAGTCGCCACAGATTGGATTTTTGTCATCGGAACAAGTTGATGTTCTTCATTGAATGCTCCAGACTTTAATTGCAAAAATTCTTCAGCAGCATCGTATCGCCAGTTTTTATAAAGCAAAAAAGGTTTGATAAAGACGGACCAAATACCAGTTAGTGCTAGTAAACTAATAATGCAAATTAACACCCAGCCAATCCACTCGTACCAGGAAAATCGATAATCTAAATACAAAAAACCCGATAATATAGCGAGCCAAATCGTATAATTAATCACACCGCTTATTATCCAAACTTTTACAGCGTCTGTTGATAATCGATTTCCTGGTGCATGAACTTGCGAATACATCTAACCATCCCCTATGATTCAATTAATTACATATTAATATACGATGTTACCACAATATAGTTTCAGAAGAAAAACGGCATCCACATAAATGGATGCCGTTTTTTAGTCATTCTTCAGTTTGATTTTTTTTCGGAACGAGATTAAAAATGTCATGTTCTTCAAAAGCATCGATAAGGCGATCGAGCCAATCGTAATAATCACGAATATACAAAATCTTTTCTTTGTCGATTTTAGCTTTTTCTAACACTTCAGGACTAATTGTTTCGTCATTTATTAGCTCATCTAGTTCATTAAGTGATCTTCTAATGGCCGTTGAATGAAGGGAAACTGAACTTCGCCATCTACTATTAAACATATCAATGAAGCCTTGATACCAATCATCTTTCACTTCATATAAATCTTTTCGAACGCCGCGTTCCCATACACGGTCGACTAACTTCGCTTCGGCTAGTGCTCTTATCGATGTGCTCATACTCGTTTTGCTCATTCCAAGTTCTTCCGACATATCGTCAAGTGTTAGAGGCCGATCTTGAAAGAACATCATTCCATATTGTCTTCCAGCAGAGGGTGGGAGGCCGTATAGATGAATGTTTTGCGCAATTGATTCTGTAATCCGTTTACGAGCCTTTTCCAATCTTTCATTCCCATCCATTTTCCGCAACTCCTTATAGCTAAGGGCTTATCTAAGCTTATTCTAGCTGTTTTCTTATAGCGTAGTACAGTTTTTCTAGAAAAGCAATTCATACCATCAAAAGTTCATACAGTTCTAACCGTATATTCAATTTAAATTGTAAAAACAGTTGTATTACAAATGTGTTACAGCTATACTAGTAAATTATAGATAGGAAATACCTAGTAGGGAGTGTAAGTATGTCAGAACAAATTGCCCGAAAAAAGATCGAAGTAAAAGACGCTACGAAAATTTTCGGTAGAAACAGCAGAAAAGCAGTACAGTTATTAAAAGAAGGAAAAACGAAGGGTGAGATTTTAAAGAACACAGGTGCAACGGTCGGTGTTAAAAATGCTTCATTCGATGTTTATGATGGAGAAATCTTTGTCATCATGGGATTGTCTGGAAGCGGAAAATCTACTTTAGTTAGACTTCTTAACCGATTAATCGACCCGACAACAGGCCATATATTAATAGATGGCGAAGATGTTGTAACGATGAATAAAGAGCAACTCCGCAATGTACGGCGAAAAAAAATCGGGATGGTCTTTCAAAACTTTGCTCTTTTTCCACATAAAACAATTCTTTCGAATACAGAGTATGGATTGGAAATCCAAGGGTTCTCGAAAGAAGAAAGAGAAAGTAAAGCGAAAGAAGCCTTGAGGCTAGTTGGTCTTGCAGGATACGAAGATCAGTATCCATCCCAGTTAAGTGGAGGCATGCAGCAACGGGTTGGTCTTGCGCGTGCATTGGCAAATAATCCAGATATTTTATTGATGGACGAAGCTTTTAGTGCATTAGATCCACTCATACGAAAAGATATGCAAGATGAATTATTACAACTTCATAATGATATGGGAAAAACAATCGTTTTCATTACACATGATTTAGATGAAGCCCTGAGAATTGGTGATCGTATTGCGTTAATGAAAGACGGAGAAATCGTACAAATTGGAACACCTGAAGAAATTCTGATGAATCCATCAAATGAGTACGTGGCAAGATTTGTTGAGGATGTTGATCTGTCGAAGGTATTGACGGCTGGTCACATTATGAAACAGGCTGATACTGTTCAAATAGACCGAGGGCCACGGGTTGCACTTCGACTTATGAAACGCCTCCGCATTTCTTCAATTTATGTTGTCGATAAAAAAGGGAAATTACTCGGCGCAGTCATGGCACAGGATGCTTTAGAAGCGACAGAGAAAAATCAGTCGCTCGAGGAAGTGCTTACAACTGATCTTCTCACGGTTCCCGAAGACCGCGTTTTAACGGAGTTGTTTGATATCGTTTCAACCGCAACGATCCCAGTTGCTGTCATCGATGAGAACGAACGCCTTCGCGGCATCATTATCCGCGGCGCTTTTATCGGTGCATTGTCAGGGAATGGCCAATTCATTAATGAAAATGGCGTTGTGGATTCGATTGAAGAAATGACGATAGAGGTGAATGGAAATGGATAAACTATTGCCAAGACTTCCGTTCTCTGAGTGGATTGACAATGGTGTAGATTGGCTGATTGAACATTTTGGATCCGTTTTAGATGGCATAGCAATTGTTTTGCAAACAATTGTTGAAGGATTTGTAGATACGTTGGCAGTTGTTCCTTCAATTCTTCTTGCTATATTATTTGCAATTGCTGCATGGCTAATTTCTACAAGAAAAATAGGGGTTTTCACTTTAATCGGATTTTTGTTTATCGATTATTTAGGATTTTGGTACGACATGCTTCAGATGTTAGCGCTCGTACTTACATCCGTCGTGTTCGCCATTGCGATAGGAATTCCCATTGGAATATGGGGTTCGCAAAAAGCGACAGTACGTAATATTATCAACCCAATTCTGGATTTAATGCAGACAATGCCAGCATTCGTCTACTTAATACCAGCAATTTTCTTTTTCAATATAGGGGTTGTCCCCGGTGTTGTGGCATCTGTAATTTTTGCAATGCCTCCGACAATACGTTTAACAATGTTGGGAATTGAACAAGTGCCTAAAGATTTGATAGAAGCGACAGAGGCATTTGGTTCCACATCGTGGCAAAGGTTGAGCAAGATTCAAATCCCGCTCGCCAAGCCAACTATTATGGCAGGTATAAACCAAAGTATTATGCTTTCGCTATCAATGGTTGTTATCGCTTCAATGGTAGGTGCACCAGGACTTGGTGAGAAGGTCTACCGAGCAGTAACGCAGTTAAAGACCGGAGTAGGTGTTGAAGTAGGTGTCGCTATCGTAATTGTTGCGATTATTTTAGACAGAATCACTCAACATGCCGGATCTAAAAAACAAGGGGGAACAAATTCATGACGATCAAAAAGAAAATTTTAGGACTAGGAGCAGTTGCATTACTTGCAGTAGGGTTAGCTGCTTGTGGCGAAGACAAAGAAGAAGGAGGGGCTACTGATTCAGTAGGTAAATCTGTAGATTATAAGATTACTGGAATCGACCCAGGTGCAGGCATTATGGAAGCAACAGACCGTGCGCTTGTTGATTATGAACTCGATAAATGGGAAGTTGTATCGGGTTCAGGGGCAGCAATGACAGCGGCATTACAAAGGGCCTATGACAAAGAAGAACCGATTATTGTTACAGGGTGGTCCCCGCACTGGAAATTCGCGAAATTCGAATTGAAATATCTTGAGGATCCTGAAGGGTCATTTGGCGGAGCGGAAGAGATTCACACAATTGGTCGTTTAGGACTCGAAGAAGACTCACCAGAAGCTTATGAAATCCTTGCAAACTTTAAGTGGACTGAAGAAGATATGGCTGAAGTCATGGTCGAGATTATCGATGGTGAAGAACCTGAAGTTGCAGCGCAAAACTGGCTTGATAAAAATGAAGACAAAGTGGCATCATGGACAGAAGGCGTTGATAAAGTAGATGGTGATGAGATCAAGTTTGTCTATGTAGCTTGGGATAGTACGATTGCGAGCACAAATGTAGTTGCGCTTGTATTGGAAGATATGGGCTATAAAGTAACAATGTCACAAGTTGAAGCAGGTCCAATGTGGACAGCTGTTGCTGATGGAAGCGCAGATGTACTTCTTGCGGGTTGGTTGCCAATTACACACAAAACTTATGCAGAAAAGTTTGAAGGAAAATACGATGATATTGGTACGAGCATGGAAGGCGTAAAAATTGGTCTAGTTGTACCGAAATATATGGACATCGACTCAATAGAAGATTTAAAAGAATAAATTCATGAAGTTTTTTACTCAGTTCCGAGCAATCGGGCTGAGTTTTTTTGATTTAATGTTTTATCTGTGTTAACGTTTAAATAGCATTTATATAACAAACTCTTCGGGGCAAGGTGAAATTCCTTACCGACGGTGATTGAGCAAAGAAGAATTGTACTGCATTCTTCTCCCTTGCTCATTAGTCCGTGACCCGACCTTCTTTTTTGAGGGGCGGTGGAGCTGGTGAAAGTCCGGCACCGACAGTTATAGTCTGGATGGGAGAAGTTGTTTGGTTATTTTAGATGCAATGCTTGAGACTTTGTCCTCTTCAATTTTATTTGAAAGGGGGAATACTCATAGTTTAAGAGCATCTTATGAATATTGTTCTAGAATTTGACCGTAATTTAAAAGGACACACTTGCCGCTTCGAAAAATGGGTGTGTTTGTGTCAGACGGCCAGATTATAGGCTTCTTAAGATTGCCGATATTTGTGGCAATATTCTCTGGTTGCAAGAAGAGGCAGAGCGACAATTGAACCAAGCATTTTTTACAAATACGGAATAATACACGTCACTTTGAAAGTAGCCGCCACCCTGGATGGAGCTTTCATTGTAATAAGGGACAGCTCCTGTCCATTTTTCAACGCGCTCAAAATGATATTTTGAGGGTTGACGTATAAACCGTTCTTCATGATTATCCTTTCCTTACCACCCGTTCGCCCCATGGTGGAGAGAATCCAATACAAGATAGATAATTTAATCAAGATTTACTCGTTAAAAGCAATATTTTTATTCACGCTCGATTCTGCTTAGTCAGAGAGAGGCTTTTTAGCATACTCATTAATAGAGTTGATTTTTAAAAAAAGTTTTGTGTAAAGTATTTTAGCCATTAGTAACTAGAGGAAGGAATAACCGCATATGTTCACTGGAATTATTGAAGAAATTGGAACTGTGTCCCGGGTAACGCCAGGAGCAACTTCACTTCAACTCGCGATTACCTGCAGGAAAGTGCTAAGTGACGTGAACAAAGGAGATAGTATTTCCGTTAACGGCGTTTGTTTGACGGTCTCAAATTTTTCAAGCGATCATTTTATTGCCGATGTGATGCCGGAAACGATGAAAGCTACTACGCTACAGGAACTTCGGGCAGGAAGTTCGGTTAATTTAGAACGCGCGATGGCAGCAAACGGACGATTCGGAGGCCATTTTGTCAGCGGCCATGTCGACGGAACGGGTGAAATTATATCTGTTCGTAACGTTGCGAATGCAGTGTATATGGAAATTGAAATCGAACGAGAGTTATTGAATTATTTTATTCCGAAAGGCTCTGTAACAGTTGATGGAACGTCTCTAACTGTTTTTGGTGTGACAGATTCAGGTTTTATTATTTCCTTGATTCCTGTGACGCAACAAGAATCTATCATCGGACAAAAAAATGTTGGGGATAAAGTAAATATTGAATGTGATATGTTGGCGAAATATATTGAAAGATTATTGACGAAAAAAGAAGAGGAGCCGAGTGGCAGTGTAACGATGGAAACGCTTATTGCGACCGGATTTTTAGATTAGGGAGTTGAGGTAGACTTGTATGCAACAGTAGAAAAAGCAATTGAAGAACTTAAACAAGGTAAAGCAATTATCGTTGTAGATGATGAAGACCGTGAAAACGAAGGAGATTTCGTTGCACTTGGCGAATTTGCGACGCCTGAAGTGATCAACTTCATGGCCACTGAAGGCCGCGGACTAATTTGCGTGCCGATTGAAGAAGAAAAAGCGGTACAACTCAATTTGAATCCGATGACCGAGAACAATAGCGATGCATATGGAACAGCATTCACAGTTAGCATTGATCATTCTTCTGTACATACGGGTATTTCCGCGTTTGAACGATCCGATACTATCTTGAAAATGCTAAGTAGAGATGCAAAACCGACTGATTTTAAAAGACCAGGACATATCTTCCCATTAGTTTCCAAAGCGGGCGGTGTTTTAAGACGTGCAGGACACACGGAAGCTGCGGTTGACTTAGCGAAATTAGCTGGCTCAGAACCAGTTGGCGTTATTTGTGAAATTATGAATGCTGACGGCACGATGGCTAGAAGTTTGCAGTTAAAAGAAATCGCGGAACGCTTTGATTTAGTCATTTTAACGATTAAAGATTTGATCGCTTACCGTCGTAAAAACGAAACATTGGTTGAACGTGTCGTAGATGTTCAAATGCCAACAGAAAATGGCGATTTTACAGCTGTTACTTTTGTAGAAGCATTAACGGGACGTGAACATATCGCACTTGTAAAAGGAGATATTAAAGGTGCAGAAAATGTACTTGTGCGTGTACATTCAGAGTGTTTAACGGGTGACGTTTTTGGATCATGTAGATGTGATTGTGGTCCTCAGCTCAAAGCCGCACTTGCACAAATTGAAAAAGTTGGAAAAGGCGTCCTGCTTTACATGCGTCAAGAGGGGCGAGGGATTGGCCTTGTTAATAAAATGAAAGCTTATAAGTTACAAGAAGAAGGCTATGACACTGTTGAGGCGAATGAGAAATTAGGGTTTCTCGATGATTTACGCGATTATGGAATCGGTGCACAAATCTTACGAGAACTCGGATTGACGACTATTCATTTATTGACAAATAATCCGAGAAAAGTATCTGGACTTGAAGGTCATGGACTTAAGATTACAGAGCGACTGCAAATCGAAATGCCTATAAAAGTAGAGAACAAGCACTATATGGAAACGAAGAAAAGTAAACTAGGACATGTATTACATAATTAAGGGGGAATTATAATGGGAACAACTTATGAAGGCCATTTAGTGGGTACAGGGTTAAAGATTGGAATCGTCGTTTCGAGGTTTAATGATTTTATAACAGGTAAACTTTTAAATGGGGCAGAAGATGCGCTTCGTCGACACGGTGTAAACGATAATGATATTGCCACAGCGTGGGTACCGGGTGCATATGAAATACCGCTTGTTGCGAAGAAAATGGCCGCATCGGGAAAATATGATGCAATTATTACATTGGGAACGGTGATTCGCGGAGCTACACCTCATTTTGACTATGTTTGTAGTGAAGTGGCCAAAGGGGTATCAGCCATTAATATGCAAGAAGGCATTCCTGTTATTTTCGGTGTTTTAACAACAGATACAATTGAGCAAGCCATTGAGCGTGCGGGTACGAAAGCTGGAAATAAAGGTTGGGATGCGGGCGCTGCCGCAATTGAAATGGCTAATTTGATGAATCAGTTCGAAAACTAATTAAGTTTCATATTATGGAACAAAAAACTCAACTCGTTTAACACGAGTTGAGTGCTCATCTTGTCATATACAAGTTGAGTGCTCAACTTGTCATCATACAAGTTGAGTTTTTTATGTCTCTGAAACATATTCATCTTTTGCAGCACCGAGACCTACGAAGAAAAGAAGGCCGGTTGCTAAGATTAATAATAGTAGCGGGAATGTCCAACCATTTGTTAGGTCAAATAGAAGGCCGAAAAGCGGCGGACCAGACGCTGCAAGTAAATAACCGAATGATTGTGCCATCGCTGATAAGTCAGCTGCTTCAAAAGAGTTACGCGTACGGAGTGAGAAAAACATCATTGCCAGACCGAAAGCGAATGCAGATGCCACACCGATGATAATCACTGAAGCTAAAACCAGGGAAGTATTACCAAATAAGATTCCGGATAGTCCAGCTGTCATCAATACGAATGTGATCCAAACTAGTGAAACTTGGTTCTTCATGCGACCTGCAATGATTGGGACGATGAAGGTAAAGGGTAATTGCGAGAATTGAATTGCCGATAGCATCCAACCTGCCTGTGTTGATTCCATTCCTCGACTTTGTAAGATAACGGGTAACCAAGCGACCAAGCAATAAAACAATAAAGATTGCAGTCCCATGAATATGGTGATTTTCCAGGCGAGTTTAGAACGCCAAAGCGATTTTCCTTTGACGCCATTTTGCCCCGGCAACGAATCGTTTTTTCTATGTAGAATTTGAGGGATCCAGATAACAAGCGCTATGATGGCTAAAATTGCCCATATGCCAATAGATCCTTTCCAGCCGAAACTGCTAGATGTAGCAATAGGTATACTTAAACCTGCGGCGAGAGCCCCTGTTAAATTCATAGAGATCGAATAAACACCCGTCATCATGCCGATATTATTAGGGAATTTCATCTTAATAAACGCCGGCATAAGGACATTGGCAATGGCAATTCCTGCACCCATTAGAATTGTGCCTAGATAAAGGGTTGAAAATCCGCCCATCGGTCTTAAGACGAGACCAATTGAAAGCACAATCAGCACGAAAAACAAAACGATTTCCATACCAAATCTTCTTGCTAAACGCGGTGCAAAAGGTGATAATACCGCAAATGCCAGTAAGGGTATTGTCGTTAATGTACCGATAGCTGTATTCGAAATCCCTAAACTGTCGCGAATCATGGCGACAACAGGTCCGATCGCAGTGATTGGTGCACGTAAATTAGTGGCAAGAAAAATAATTCCAACGACGAGAATTATTAAACTAGTTGTTGAACGCCGCTGCTCTATCTCTTTCTCAACAGGAACGCTCATATGACTTCCTCCTTATGTATAAAGCTTGCTATTTTAGCTATGTAGAAAGTTGCTTCAATAGGAAACTTTATCAGTTATATGAAGGAATGTAAAAGGTACTGTCTGAATGTCAACATACCTATAAAAGTGTGTCCCTGAAAAAAATAGGGCGACTTATAGATTTCAATGAAGCCAAAGTCAAACATGCTATTTCTCGCGATATATTGGAAAGATAGTTATACTAGTAAATAGAATAAGTAATTGAAAAGGGGTCAAAACATGACAAATCAAACAAAAGATAACTTGCCAGAAAAATCCTGCTCGATTGAGCGCCTAGTAACGATTGAAGCGGATGTTGAGAAAGTATTAAACGGTGAGAAAACAGCGACGAGACGTAACGGTGTTTATGCTTACCCTGGTGAAATCATGGTATTGAAAGGGCAAGAATTCAAAGTCGATGCACTGTACTCGCAGACCCTCGGTGAAATGACGGACGAACATGCCAAAACAGAAGGGTATGCGAACATGGAAGATTATAAACAATCTATTTTAGCGCTTCACCCGAAAATGCCTTGGATACCAAAGATGAGCGTCTGGGTTCATGAATTTAGCCCCGTTAAGAAATGATTTCGTATGAAACTAGACTTTTATGCTCTAATTATTTTCATACATGTTGTTAGTGCAGTACTGTCCATTGGACCATTGTTTATATTAATGCCAACAATCAAGCGTTTACGCGACGTTAACACTGATGTAGAAAATGCATACTTATCCATTGTCAACGTCGTGATCCGAATTGTCATGCATGCGGGACATGTACTAGTCGTGTCAGGTGTCCTATTATTAATTTTTGGGCCATGGCCATGGTATACGTCCTGGGTAGTGATGACAGTGGCAGTTCTGCTTTTGTCAGGTTTATTTCTCTCTAGGGGATTTACAATCGTTCTAAAACGTTTTGGAAAACCAGGGGAAAATAAAAACCATATTCTTAATCGTTTAAATCAAACATCATGGATATACGTCGGTTTGATGCTAGTCATGCTTTGGCTAATGGTGCAAAAACCGGTGCTCTGGTAAAATACATATTAAAGTGCATCTCCATGAGGTGCGCTTTTTTTATTGGATATAGTTGACTGACCCGAAGACAACAATCGTCTGCATTAAATATTGTTTAAAAACTAGTGAAAAAGGAATAATAAATACGATTTAACAAATGGTACAAGGTAGATGCCTTAAAAAGTGGAGGAGAATTTCATGGGTAGACTGATCCGAAGAATCATAAAATATGGACCGATTATTTATCCGATTGTCGTTAAAATAGTGAGAAGCAGAAAGAATAAAAAAGTTGTTCGGTAAATCAAAAAACTAGGCTTGTCTTGATTGGGAATTCCATTCAAGATAAGCTTTTATTTTTGCTTTTTTCGAAAAGTTTTTGATTCATATTATCGAGTGTAAAATATAATTATCAGGATGCACGGCGTCAAGTAACATTGGACTTTATTGCTCTACTAATCTACTAATCTAAGAACTTTGTAACCGTTGACATGTCAGAATTTTCATAGTAGTATATAAACCAATTGGTAAGTTAAGTTTACTAACCGAATAGTAATAAGGTTATAGGGGGCTTATTTTGTGCGGAATAAACCGAAAATTGTTATTATTGGGGCGGGCAGCGCAGTCTTTGGATTGAGCATGATAAAAGATGCATTCACGACAACTGATTTATGGGGAAGTACGCTTGTTTTAATGGATATCGACAAGAATGCTGTAGAAAAAACTGCGCTTGCTGCCAATCGTATTAATGATAGTTTGGGTGCTGGATATCAGATTTCATCTACCACCGACAGGGAAGAAGCGTTGCAGGGGGCAGATTTTATAATCGTGTCAATTGCTGTTGATCGTGTGAAGATGTGGAAACAGGATTTCGCTGTACCGCAAAAATACGGTATCAAACATGTTTTGGGGGAAAATGTTGGGCCAGGTGCCGTCTTTCACACAATGAGAAACCTACCAATCTTTCTGGACATTTGTAAAGATATAGAGAAAATTTGCCCAGAGGCTTTATTGATCAACTTTACGAATCCGGAGAGCAGACTTTGCATGGCCATTAAGAAATACACGAATGTCAAAGCGGTAGGGCTCTGTCATCAAATAAATGCGGGGATTGAAATCGTATCTACAATCCTGGCTATCGATCGTGAACATATTGATGTAAAGGCTTGGGGCATCAACCATTTTACATGGATTGTCGATATAAGAGACAAAAGATCCGGGGATGATCTGTATCCGCTGTTTCGTGAAAAAGAAGCAACATACAATCCGGAGTACGAGAAGCTATCACGTTTCATATTCCGTCATTACGGGTTATTCCCGACATCGGGTGACGGTCATCTAGGTGAGTTTTTCCCATATGCACATGAGTTCATACCAGACGAAGGATATGATTTTGAAAAATACGAACAGCGTCGTCAAAGTATTGTTAGCGTCCTGGACGGCGTCATCAGCGGCAAGGTTTCCATCGATGATGAGCTGATTGCACCTTCTGGTGAGAAGGCTTTTAATATCATCAATGGCATCGTGCATAACACAAATGAGTTGTTGGATTCGGTAAATATACCTAACGATGGCTACATTTCAAATCTGCCTGCGGATGCAATTGTAGAAGTACCGGCAATCATAAGTGGCAACGGCGTGAATGGGCTTGCTCTTGGGGAACTGCCTCGGGGCATTGCGGCGATGTGCAGAACACAGGTAGATGTACAGCATCTTGTTGTAGATGCTGGTGTCAGAGGCGATCGTGGGCTTGTCATTCAAGCATTGTTAACAGATCCAAATATTCCAAGTGCGAATGCCGCGTTGAAAATATATCATGAACTGATGGAAATCAACAAACCTTACCTGCCGCAATTTTCTTGATACCCATCCATTATTAGAAGGGGGAGGATTGTAATCACCGTCAGCCATATTCAAGCAAATCCACAGTATATGAAATTTATCAATAAGAAAAAGATTCTACATTATATCCAAGAGAATCCCGGTCATTCTAGAACAGAAATTGCAAAGGCATTGTCAATTAGTAAGCCGACGATTTCCAAACTTGTTGATGAATTGATCAATGAAGGTTGGTTTCGTGAAAAAGAAAGTACAAGTTCAAGTTCATCTGGCGGTAGAAGAGCTTTCCAGATTTACTTCAAACATAATGCTAAATATATTGTCGGAGTAGATATCGGCGGAACATCAGTTGAGATGGCTATCATGAACTTAAGAGGTGACTTAATAGAGAAAGTGGTTTTTTCAACCCAAAAGTATTTATCAAAAAACCTTGTTCAGGTAATCGCCAATCATATCCACTCACTTATCACTAAAAGTGGTTTAGATAATAGTCAAATCCTCGGGGTGGGACTTGGTGTGCCAGGTATAACAGACGTCGAAAAAGGACTTGTATTCGATGCGCCGAGCCTGGGATGGAAACAATATCCCTTGGTCAAGAAATTGGGTGAACTTCTATCTTTTCCGGTTTACGTCGACAATGATGTAAATGTTGCCGCACTTGGTGAGCAATGGAAAGGGGCTGGGAAAGATAAGAGAAATATTCTGCAGATTACACTCGGTACAGGGGTAGGTTGCGGAATGATTATAAATGGCCAGTTGTATCGTGGATCATCATTTGCCGCCGGAGAAATCGGCTATATGGTGACTGATAGGCATGCCGCTGAGGAAGCCTATGACAGCATCTTTTCCGGATACGGCTTTCTCGACAGCCATGTCGGCGGACCTTCTATTACCAAAAGAATGTTGAAGCACTTGGGAACGGGCGATGAAGAATCAGATGATTGGCCGGCCAAAAAGATCTTCGAAATGGCGATTGCAGGCGATGAAAATGCGCTGAACATCGTACAAGATGCTTTGTCCCATCTTGGATTTGCTTTGATTAATGTCATTTCAATTGTTAACCCAGAATGTGTAATCATTGGTGGCGGCTTATCAAAGTCCATGCATCATTTTCTACCGGATATCAAGTTAACAATCGATAAGCATCTGCCGATAGAAGCGTCGGTCACAATTACGACGCTAGAAGATGTAGCGATTTTAGGGGCGGCATATCTGGTTTTAAAAGAACATGATTCTATTTTGCAGGTTTGAACTGGTTATTAAAGTGACTTTATGTCCTTTAAAATAATTTAATAAAAAGGGGGATTTACAGTGGTGAAAAAATGGTGGCTCGGTATAGTGGCACTTGGATTGTTATCCGTATTGATGGTTGCTTGCTCAGATGACAAAGATTCAACTGACAAAGACTCAAAAGATAAGGAAGGGGCGGGCGAGGAAATCGTATTGGATTATTGGCAATACGCATTTGACGCAAAGGTTAAATTGATGGACGAGCTAATTGAGGAATTCGAAGCGGATAACCCTGGTATTAAAGTAAAGCAGACTAATTTTCCGTATGATCAATATAACGAAAAAGTAGCTGCGCAAGTACCGGCGGGGAAAGGTCCTGATGTCATCAACCTATTCTACGGATGGGTTCCTAAGTATGTTGATTCTGGATATTTACAGCCTCTACCACAAGACGCATTCCCACATGAAGAAATTGAAAGTGAGTTTTTCCCGTTAGTTGAAGCGACAAAGCTTGACGGTGAATATTGGACAATTCCTACCGCAGTAAGAACACTAGCATTATTTTACAACAAGGATCTTTTTGAAGAGGCTGGACTAGATCCAAACTCTCCGCCTAAAGATTGGGATGAGTTGCAGGAATATGCTGACAAATTAACGAAAGCTGATGGCAGTGGACGAATTGAGCAATCTGGAATGGCTTGGGAACCTTCACAGCAAGGGCATCAGTGGCTACGCGACGGTTTAACACGCCAGGCCGGTGGAGAAGTATTAAGCGCGGACAAGAAATCGGTTGTTTGGGGAGACGATCCTGCTGGTCTAGAAGCATTTAAATACTGGTTGAGCTTTCCAACTGATTTGGGTACATCTGAAGTTGGTTTCTATACAGATGATGTAACAGCTTTTCTGACAGAAAAAGCAGCAATGAATGTTGATGGTTCTTTCCGTATCGGTACCATTAAAAGTGATGCACCAGACCTGAATTACGCTGTAGCGCCACTTCCTGGAAATAAAGAGCAATCGACCAACGCATCATTCTGGACGAATGGAATTACTTCGAAAGTTGAAGGGGAAAGACTAGAAGCAGCAACTAAATTCCTGAAATTCCTAACAAGCAAAGAAACGATGGAAAAATGGATTGATGCAACTGGTGAACTACCAGCAAAAGAAGCGGTTGCAATGCAGGATAAATATGTCAACGATGAAGTTTACGGGGAATTTATCAACTCATTACCATTTGCAAATGCGCATTTCTTTGTAGATGAAACTGAAGAACGCCAACTTGTCATCGACGCAGCAGACAAAGTATTGCTGAAGGACATGGACGTAGAAGAAGCTTATAAAGAATTAGTAGAAGAGACAAAGAAACTGCACGAAAAATATTGGAGCGATAAGTAAAAAATAAGAACCAAAGGCTTTTATAGCCTTTGGTTCTATCAACTATCAGGAGGTGCGAAATGAAGGAGAATCATTCTGCATCGAGCAAGAAAGTGGATAAGACATCGTTGATACAGAAGTTCAGAGGAAATGTAAAGTATCAAAAATATCTTTTTGTCTACACTTGCCTGTTGCTTCCAATACTATTTTTTCTTGGCATTCGCATTCTTCCTACGTTATTCACATTTAACGTGGGTTTTCGGGATTGGAATTTGTTGGCGACCGGAGCAAAACCATTTATTGGACTTCAAAATTACCAGGCATTAATACAGGACAAAGTTTTCATCAAATCTGCAGTGAACACATTGATTTATATTGTGATAGGTGTTTCGGGGCAATTATTTTTTGGAATTATCGTTGCGCTATTACTACATAAAATAAATCGTTTCGTAGGGTTTTTCAGGGTCATCTATTTTATCCCCTATGTAACTAGTATCGTTGCAATCAGCTGGGTTTTTCAGTGGATATTGATGAAAAATGGAATTATCAATGATTTATTAATCAAAATCGGTTTATCACCACAACCATTTTTGAACTCGCCGGATCAGGCAATATACGTCATCATCGGCGCGATGATTTGGCAGGCTTTAGGCTTTCAAATGGTTCTGTTTTTAGCTGGTTTGGAGAATATACCCAAGATGCTTTATGAGGCTGCAGAGATTGACGGTGCAAGTCCTTGGCAAAAGTTTTGGCATGTGACGGTTCCGCTGTTAAATCCCACAATTGTATTCTCGGCAGTAATAGGAAGTATCAACTTCATTCAAGTATCCTTTACCCAAGTCATCAATATGAGTTCAGATGGCACTGGTGGCCCCTTGAATTCCACAATGACAGTTGTGGTATATATCTATCAATTGGCATTCCGGAAGTTTGATATGGGACTTGCTTCGGCAGCGACCGTACTGCTGTTTCTATTCATTTTAGCCCTGACCTTATTCCAAATGAAGGTCCTGACTAGGAAATTTGATTACTAGAGAGGAGGATGCAGAAGAATGAAACTTGGAAAGATTTTAACATACCTAGCTTTGATACTCGGTTCCATTATTATGCTATTTCCCTTTGTTTGGATGGTTTCTACCTCATTGAAGTCACCGATTGATATCTTTAGTCTGGATATTATACCGGAAAATATCACCTTCAGTAACTATATTAAAGTTATGGAAGAAAGTTTGTTTGCTAAGTGGTTTGTGAATAGCTTGATAATCGCAACAGTCACGACGATAAGTGTAGCGTTTTTTGATACGCTCGTCGGTTATATCATCGCCAAGTTCTCCTTTGTAGGTCGTGGCGTGTTGTTCATTCTTATCTTGAGTACATTAATGGTTCCGACGGAAATGCTTATTATTCCGTGGTATATGATGAGTTCGGATTTCGGATGGACGGATTCGTACTGGGGAATCTTGTTTCCGGGGTTAATGACTGGTTTCGGTGTATTTCTAATGAGACAATTCATGGAGCAGATACCCGATGACTTGTTGAACGCGGCTCGGATTGACGGTATGAATGAATTTATGATATTTTTCAAGATTGCCATTCCACAGGTTTGGCCAGCACTCGCTGCTTTAAGTATTTTTACATTTCTAGGCAACTGGAATGCATTCCTATGGCCGTTGATCGTTATCGAGTCTGAGGCACTCCGAACGCTGCCTGTCGGCTTATCGTTCTTCTCATCGGGAGAAGCGGAGTCGCAGTGGCATTTAATCATGACAGGTTCAACTATTGCGGTTATTCCATTAATCCTCGTGTTTATTCTTTTACAACGCCATATCATATCAGGAATTACTTTGACTGGAATGAAATAAGCTATCGTAAAAAAAAGCCGCTAAGGTTTTTATATGAATTAACAAGCTAAATAACATTAGTTTAGAACAACGATAAGCATCGCAAATAGCGGTGCTTTTTTTATATTTAAAAGGAGTTTTATGGTAATTATGATATGATAGCAGTAAGTTAAGTATATATTTAATGTTCAATAAACGGCCCATTATGCAGTCTGTAAAATGTTGCTTTGCGCTCCAGGCGCACGCTGATCCCTATGGAGTCGGTCGTATTCCGCTCCAAGCATATGATATACGTGTATTCAAAAATAGGACCATTTAATCAAATAAGTAAATTGGTAGTTCTTCCTTATTTCATTTTAAAGGGGAAAACTAAAAGAATCGTGAATTGTCAGCTGATTACAAGTATTTATTGAGAGAAGGTAATTTAAATTAAAAAGCTATTTTTTATTTTTTTCGTATTAATATTGTCGGTATTGGTCGTTGGGTGTACAAAAGAAGAGGTTCTTAGAGTGGGTACTCCTTTTAATGAAAATGGAATCGAAGGAGTCAAAATTCATAGTGACATCACAGATTCAGCATCAATTGAGGCATTAAGAGAAATCATTAAAGATGAAGTTAATATTGAAGAACCAAAAGACTTAGGGGAAGTAGCAGACACTTTCTTCTCACTTAACAGACTCAAAGAAAGTATATCTGAAATACAAAGATATGTTTGGTATCAAGATGATGCTAGCTCAATTTTATACAGTGATGGTGCCGATATTTATACTGCTCTTACCATGGAACAAACGAATGAGTTAAAAAGGATATTGGAACAATAACTCATTTTGAAGAAAGGCGTGGAGGATTTGAATAAAAAAACATTCTATCTCACACTTAGAATTGTTGGCATTATTGCTGTTTTATTATTTGCCTATTATAGTGTGTTGGAAGAAGATGTAGTTCAATTCATTAAATATCTTATTACACTGACAGTTGTTTTATTTCTAATTGTTTATTCTAATAAAAGGTCCAAACGAAAAGATGAAAATCTATGAAAACTTTTCAGCGCGCGGGTGCGATTCTAGAAGAAGGATCTGTTCTCTATTACTATATAAGCCCATTAACTTAGGCGTAATAAAATAATCCTTTTTAGTTAGGGGAGTAAAATGATATCTAAATTCGAAAAAGTCGTTAATTATCTTAACTCTATGATTAGATGGAAATCAAAACATAGTTCGGTAGGTTTGACTACTATTGCACCATTAAGGATTGTACCCGAATATATAAATATAGATTTAGAGAAAAAGCTAGTCACGGGTTTAGTAAAATATGATGGAAAAGAATATTTATCTGTAATTGTGGATGTTCGAAATAATAAAGTGAAAATAACTGGAAGTCTAAGAAGGATAGCTGAATTAACAAAAACGCTAATCGTTAATTACTTATTCCAGATTTGGGTATGTTTCCGATATAACAATACTTGCCAAATCAATTTCGGTAATCCAGTTTGTCGCATTTATGAAAGAGCAAAACGGTATGTAAAAGCATTACCATAAGCAAATTAATACGCCGTGTTGTTTTCGAAAAAGAAAACAAACATGGCGTTTTTTGTCTTCAGTAAACTAGTTAGGTTACGATAAAAGAAAGATCAATAGAAGAAACGGGTCAATGCCATCTTTACAATCGTCTAATCTTTTGAAGGGAGGGGGAAGCAGTGTTTATTCACCATAGTAATGAATTAGAAATTACTAAAGATGTCCTTTTGCATCAGTTAATGCTGAAGTATGGATCGGAGTTAAAACGGATTGCTTATTTGTATGTAAACGATCAAGTTGAATGTGAAGATATAATTCAGGAAGTTTTTATAACATGTTATGAAAACTTATCCAAGTTTCGGCATGAAGCCAGTTATAAGACTTGGCTTATTCGAATCACAATCAATAAATGTAAAGATCATCGTAAGCGATGGAGCATTAAGAACCTAATTTATAAACCAGAAATTTATCCATCGAATACAAGTCAATCGTCCGAAAATGTGTATTTTAAGCAACAACATTCCAGTGAAGTTATAGAACAAATCGCTAGTCTTTCAGGAAAATACAAAGAAGTTCTCATTCTTTATTACTATCAGGAAATGAATATGAGGGAAATTAGTGAAGTCCTAAATATTAGTATAAATACGGTTAAATCAAGACTGTTACGCGGAAAAGTAACTCTTCAAAGTAAACTTGAAAGGGGTAGTCAACTTGAATAACTTTGATAAGAAGATATCAGATAAAGTGAAAAGTTATTTGGATGAAAATGTTGAATTTTCGACTGAAGAAAGCGAAAGGATTCATCTGAGAATTCATCAGGGTTATCATAAATCAAGAAAGTTTAATCCGTTATATTGGACAGTTTTGGCTTCTGCTGCGATTATTTTTTTCATATTAAGCTTATCTTTTCTAAAAGGTCCAATTGTGGGTATAGACAACGAACTTGCTAGACAAGGTTCTGGTAATGAAAATTTCATTGTACCCGAGGGTGAAAAGTTAGCGGTAGACATGTCTGACATTGAACAAATGAATATTGGTTCTGAAATGCCCAGACTTTTATATGCCGATAACAAAATAGCGGTTATGCAGGGTGCATTTGGAGTAGTCGTATATAATATGCAAGATTCAATAGTTACAAATCGCATATCGTATGAGCAAATTAAGTCACATGGCATTACAAAGATGTTGGCATCTGTATCGCAAGATGGTACAACAATCTTTATTGGAAATGATGATATGTTTAATGAATTTATATATACTCATCAATACAATATTAGTACGAGAGTAATCAAAAAAACAACACAACAGCCATCAAGCTTGTATAGTCCTATAAATATCGAGACACCTGGTTACAATAAGCAATACGATAAATATTTCGATTTACAATATCTTACGGGTGACAAAATTGTAGAATTGGGTAATTCGTTTATCTATCTACGCTCTCTAGACTGGAATATGAAAAATCTGCAAATCGTTATTTGTCAGTATGAATATGGTGAAAACAAGGTTTTTGATGTGTTAAAATGAGAATTATAGCCATAACCAATGTTCACCAATCGGGTGCATTAATGGAATAGTAAAAGTGAAAAAGGGCCTTATAGTCCTTTTTTATTGGGGTAGCGAAATGTATTATTGTGTTTTGACATACAATATACATTAGCAGACCTACAATAGAACTTGTAATCCTGGTTACATAGGTAAAAGGAAAAAGTCCAATTCGTACGTGAATTTGGACTCTAATCGTGTGTTTAATTTAGGCTTTTCATAATAGTATCTTTATCCCGTAATCGTTAACAAAACCATAATTCCGTTCGTTAATCCGTGGATAATAACGGAAGGCCAGATTGAGTTTGTTCGTTCATATGCTAAAGCAAAGATGACACCACTAAAAAAGGCTACTGGAATTACATTATATGTTGGAATATGAACAATTGAAAAAATTAATGAGCTAAATAAAATAGATCCAATCAATCCTACGCGTGTACGAAACCAACGAAACAAGAAACCTCGATAAAAAATCTCTTCGTATATCGGAGAGATAATTGCTGCAGAGATAATAGCAATAAGAACTTTAAAGAAAGAAACGTCTTGCTGCATTGCCTCCGTTTTACTATTCTCCCACGTATTCCCAAAAAAACTAGTGAGCACTGTAATGAATACAACACCAACCATTATGATAATCGAGTATAAAACAATGAGTTTCCAATCCTTCACAGTGAATGATTTTATCCCCACTTCAGCCCAAGAAAGTTTTTTCGGACGAAGAGCAATAAAATATACACCCGAGATTAGAATGATTGCCATCGTTAATCCCATTAATGTTCCAGCATATAGATCATTATCAAACCATCGGGAAAAAACCGGTTGAACAAAAAACTTGATAAATCCAATTATAAATACAAACTCAAGCAACATTAACAAAATAAACTCTTTCATACCCCAACTGTCATTTTTTCTCCAGTTTACTTGATTTATTTCCATTAATCTTCCCTCTTCCTATATATGATATAATTCAAATATAATAGATGACGTTACGTCACCTGCAAGTATTATTTTTAGGGGGAATGAAATGAAAAAATGGACTACTGGAGAGATTTCTAAACAGCGAAACATTTCCGTTCGTACACTTCGCTATTATGATCAGATTAATCTTCTTACACCAAGTTTCAGGGATGATAACGGAAAAAGATTTTATTCTGAAGATGACTTATTTAAACTAGAAAAAATAATCATTCTAAAATCTCTTTCACTTCCATTGGGGGATATTCGTGAAGTGTTGGAAAAGCTTACATATAAACAAATCCTGATTTCTCACTATAATTACCTGCAAGAACAACACTTGATACTACAAAAAAGCATCTCTAATACAACTTCATTAATCAATATGATAGATTTGGAAGAAACATTATCTTGGGAGCGTGTTAATGAACTTATTCATCAATCACAAAAAAATAGTTCTAAAAAATGGATTGACTATTTTCATGATGATGAACAGGAGTTCTTACAAAAGACGATTCCAAATCTCAGCAATAATGATGAGGCAACACAGCAATATGTGTCTTTGTTGCGTCGAATTGAATGGTGTTTGGAACGAAGTATTAAGCCTGAATCAGACGAAGGATTTGAAATCGCTTCAAAATTGATTGAATTGTCAAATGACACTTTCCAGGGAGATACGAAATTAATGGAGAAATTCTGGGAGATTAGAAAACTACCATCCGAGGAAACAGGGCTATTTTCGATTTCAGAAGAAGTACTAGAGTTTGCTGAACGAAGCATTACTTATGTAGAAAGTTAATATGATGTCCAAAATAGGTATCATTCACAAACGTTGATATATAGGCAAAAGTAAAGAGTCCAATTCAAATGGACTCTTTTGTGTGTCTAATTTAGTTTTTGTACCACTCAACTGAACAAGTTAGACTCGATATACTTAGTTCTCTTCCATCCCATAGCTGATTAAATTCGTGAAAATTCGGTAGCCGCCAGGGACTTGATTATCGATTTGACGATAGAAGACCAGGTTTGTGTAAAGGTAGGTACCTTCACCGTACTCAGCCATTAAAATACCACTTGTGAATGGATCTTCGCCTGGGTCGGCCATGCTCACAAATGTTTCATAACGCTCATCCCAATTCATCGGGAAGTAGAGTCCGCGTTCTTGTACCCAATTATCCCAATCACTGTTTGTAATGTTATTCGGATAGTTGAACAGCTTATGTTCTGGCTGTGTCATGGTCACTTCGGCGTTTTCATCGGTTACGCGCCAACGGATTGACGGCGTTCCAATTTCTAGTGGATACGGAGCAGTTGTCTGTTTATCCCAGTTATCGCCAGGTTTATGGTATTGAACAACCAGATGTCCACCGTTCTCTACGTATTCATGCAATCGTTCATTATTTTGGACAAGGTCTGCCCGCGATAGATTGGCTCTGATTCCGGTGACAATCGAGTCATATACAGATAAATCTGCTGAAGCAAGATCTGCCTCAGTTAGTTTAGTTATGTCAACTCCTGCATTTATTAAATCGTCTGCAATTGTATCAAATCCACTTTCGATATAACCTACTTTCAGATTATCCGGTTTCAATAGTTCGAATGCAACGCCATTAATAGCTGAAGAATAAAGGAAATAAGCATCATTTATATGGTTATACTTAATTTCCTGTACAGTGTTATCGAATGTTTTTCCATGAGATGTTGCAAGGACATCGATAGAAAAATTACCTTCTTCAACCTGCCGGGCAGGGTGGATAATAAAATCTATTTCTTTTTCGTCGAAACGTTCTGAAAAGCTGACATCAATTTGCTCTGGATTGCTTGTCCATCCATCAGGTAGGTTAAGAGAAACAGATGCAATATTTTCTCCTTTGGAATAATTCTTGACGCTTACGGTTACAGGAACCTGTTCTTGTACATCAGCCGTATTAATCATCAAGTTGACTGGATTGGATGAAAGGCTAATTTCTGGAAGCACGGCCACTGTGTTATCAAGCTCCATAATGCTTTCGGCTTTAGTTCCATTTTCTTTAAACGTGATTTTGGATTGAAGACTTGATTCGTTATATGGATGGAAATATTCTTCATCGTTTGGTACTGTCACATTAAAAGTGATTGTTTTTGACTCATTCGGTTTTAAATGCTTTATTTTATCCTTTGTACTAATCTTCCACTTTTTAGGTGCCAAGAGCGTGGGTTCGATATGCTTAATCATATCGCCACCTTCGTTTGTGATTGTCATACTGACATTCGTACTTTCTCCTCGAGTCAATACGTCTGAATTAATTGTCGTTTCAACTTTCAAGCTTGAAGAAACAAAGCTGACTTCCTGTAACTGTTCTTCTTTCAATGCAAGTTTATGAAGTAAGTCATTTTTCAGTGATGCATCCATTTTTGCCTTATTCGTATCTGCGATTAGCTTACGAATATCTTTTAAAGCCTTTTGCGATTCGAATAAAATCAAATTGCGTTCAGGATAAAGGTCAATAATACCATCCAGTTTATTTTGTAGTTTTTGTAAATGAACACGTAAATTATTTTTTGGAACAAGTTGTGCCCAATCATTCAAGTCATAGGGAATACCTGCGAAGAGCTCATTGCTCTTGGCATCAACCGAATCCTTGATGAGTTCTAGATGTGCTTGTCTAGGTTCCGCAGGAAGATCTCTACCCATTCCTTGACTCTTATGCAAGTACCTCGATGCTTCCCCAAGTTGTGGGTAAGTCATTTGATAGATTGGATCATAATCGCCAATTTCAATAGATGTTGTGGCAGTGTCTTCCGATTCTGCCGGCAGATAAACCTTCTTGATTTGCCAGACGGCTAACCCTTCAGTTAACTGTTCTGGGAAGACGGATGGATCCGCAGCGTCTTCAAAGGTTCGTTCACTTAATATTGTCATTGCGCGATGATGTCCATGCTGATTATCGACATCGCGGAAGGATGGCATCACAATATCCGGTTGATACGTTCTGATGAATCTAATTAATCGTTCATAAGTTATTTCTTCTCCCCATTTTTCTAGTGTTTCTTCAGGTGATTTGGAAAAACCGAAATCATAGATTGCATCTGAAGTTGTTTCACTTAAATGATAAGCCTTCACGCCAGTGATTTTGGCTGCCTCAATCATTTCGTTGGATCTTATGATTCCAAGTCCGTCGCCAAGTTCTGTACCAATTTCATTCTGGCCGCCTTCACCGCGATTGGCAATGACACTGGCTGATTTGACACCAAGCCCTCTGGATAAATAGGCGAGTAAGTCGCTTCGCTCATCATCTGGATGTGCGCCAGTATTTAGAAATGTAACGGTTGTACTCAGCGGCTTTACTGCATTCCATAAATCCACGTCTGGACTGGCCGGTGCGTTGTTTATCCCGGAGAGGGGGGCCATTGACAGCAGCAACATTAGGGACGTCAGTAAATTAAATATTTTCCTCATTATTGTAACCCCTTTCATTTTTTTGTTAGCAAATGAAATCGTACAATAGATGATAAACATTTCTTTTTAGTTAGTAAGGATAACTAACTAAATAGCTGTTATCATTCGCTTATAATCCACTCTATAGATTTGTCTGTGTATTGTAAATGTTGCAAAAGTTGTATTTATTCGGTGGGGAAATCCCTTTAAGTTAGCGAAATAAAGGGGAATAAGTCTTTGGTGATAGGTTGTTTTACATCTTCTTAGATCTATTCCAATGAGGAGGTAGATACTTCCTCCTCACTGAAATAGATTCCACAAGCTAATACTATACAACATCTAGCAATAAACGCACAAAGTCTGCTCCAATCCTAGATACTTAAGTTATTGATAAATTATAATCAAATTAATCGTCGATAACGTTCCGCAACAAACTCCCAGTCTTGAAGAAATAGCTGTTTTAAATTTGGACGACGTCGGATAGCTAAGGGATGATAAGCCACTGTAGTTGAATACCCCTTAACGCTATGCCATGCACCGCGAAGGCCTTTCACATCAACTTCTTCGTTTTCAAAGAAAGATTGAACAGCGACATTTCCTAGGCAAATAATTAGTTTTGGTTTTTTCTCTTCCAGTTGTTCATGCAAATGTTGCATGCAAATTTTCCTCGTTTGCTCTTTATCGTACGCACGCGTTGGTTTTCTTTTGATAATGTAGGTAGCATATACATCCGATTCTTTCAGACCGACTTTGTTTAGCGATTCCTGCAAAGTTTGTCTAGTCCCACATACAATTGAATTACCTTCACGATCCTCACGTGCTCCAGGATTATCTAGAATGATCATGATTGGTGCATTTGGATTGCCTTCGCCCCAAACCATTCGTGTTCCGTGTTTATAAAGTCCGCATTCACAACAATCTCTATAATTTTCGGGAGTGAGCTCTTCCGGCCAAGCTACTGGGCAAAAATCGGACATAGACTTTCATCTCCTTTTATAACTTAGGGTCTCCAAGTACAGCTGAATTATTAATCTTTTCAGATAACTGATATAATTAGGTACGTAGTTCATTAATTCGAAGGAGTGATGAAATGGCTGTAGATGTTTATTTGAATTTTAATGGGAATTGTCGTGAAGCTGTTGAATTTTATGCGGAAGTATTTGAAACAGGGAAACCAGAAATTATGACTTTTGGAGAAACACCGCCCAACCCTGACTACCAACTTCCAGAAGAAGCGAAAAATTTAGTAATGCACACGCGACTAAACATTAGCGGAAGCAACGTCATGTTTTCGGATGTTTTTCCAGGTCAGCCGTTTGTCGCGGGAAATAACATCAGTCTTGCGTTTGTCAGTGATGATCAGGATGAAATCAAATCCGCATTTAGTAAACTTTCCGATGGCGGTAACGTTCGCATGGAACTTCAGGAAACGTTTTGGAGCAAGAGCTACGGCAGTCTAAAGGACAAGTTTGGAATCGAATGGCAATTTAGTCATGAAGAAGTTCAGGAAATGTGAAAATACTGTACTACAGTAGAGCAGAGGATTTTTCTTTGCTCTTTTTAATTTGTTGACTGAAACAATTAGGAGCCACTCCCTATAGACGATAGTTGAAAAGTTCTGTAATCTTTATTTACTATAGTCATAGGGGATGATTACGATGGACTTCAAGATTTATAAGGATGTAAACGTATTCTCGTTGAAGGTTGAACCTATTTTGAACCAGAAGGAAGATGTTAATAGTCTATTTCTGGCCGTTTTACAAGGTGTTAAATCAGGCAATTATAAAAATGCTTTTATGTCAACAATTGAAGTAGAAGATAGCGTGGTCGCATTATTTCAAATGACACCGCCGCACCCATTAAATCTTTTTTTCGTTGATGAAAATTATCTGGAAGAAAGTATGGATTTATTAATCAAAAATCTGTTGAATATTAAGATTGAACTTCCGTCAATAATTAGTTCGAAACCATGGGCTTATCGCTTTGCCGAAAAGTGGGAAGTTGTAACGGGAATGACAACCAAACTTGTGATGGATCAAGGATTGTATCGACTTGATCAAGTAAATGAACAGTTGGAAGAAAGTTCGGGTTCTTGGCGTTTTGCTAACAGGGAAGACTGTGAGTTGATCGAAGAATGGTATTATCTATTCGCAGTTGAGGCGGTTCTTCCAATACCATCGAGGAATGTTATTCATAAAAGTATAGTAAGAATGGTAGATCAACAAGAAGTGTTTCTTTGGGAAGATGATGGGGAAGTTGTATCCATGATGAAAAAATCACGACCAACAGCGCATGGTGTCACAGTTTCATTGGTTTACACGCCAAAGGGTAAACGTAGAAAAGGGTATGCGCGGACACTGGTAGCTACAATCTCTAAGGAACTTCTAAAAGATTACGATTTTTGCGTCCTCTACACGGATATGATGAATCCAACTTCGAATAAAATATATAAAGAAATAGGATATGTAAAAATAGTGGATTCAGTTCAGCTCGGGTTTGAGTTGAGTTTGAAGGGGGAGAAAATATGACGATGCTCGGAATTACTGCGGTGCTAATAATAGGTGTTGTAATGTTAGCGCTTGGATTTATAACTAAAAAAAGATGGTTAACGTTTTTATCGATTATTCCATTGGCAATATTTATCTTCCAATTAGCTATGTTGGTGGGAATGGGACTATAAATATTTTCCGAGATGTTAAAAAGAGCACTCCACTCGCCATATTAGGCATAGGAATGCTCTCTTTAAATGTTGTTATTTAGGACTTCACAGACTCAATCTCTTCGGTTAATTCAACAAGTTGGTCGATTAATTCACCGATATAAGCGATTGTGTCGCGTAATGGTTTTTCTGTTGTGATGTCGACACCTGCCATTTGTGAAAGTTCGGCAGGGGATTTCGTTCCGCCGGCTTTCAGAACTTCTAGCCACTCATCGACAGCTGGTTGACCTTCATCCAAAATCCGTTTAGATACTTGAGTAGAGATGGTAAGTCCCGCACTATACGTGTATGGATATAAGCCCATGTAGTAGTGAGGCTGACGCATCCACGTTAGCTCGGCACCTTCGTTAATTTCAACGTCATCACCCCAGAAATCTTCTAGAACGCCGCGTTTTAATTCATTTAATACAGTCGCGTTTACGCTTCCACCTGCGTCAATGCGGTCGTAGACTTTGCGTTGGTAAGCTGCTTCCAGTAAGTGTGTGACAAAGTTATGGTAATACGTCCGTGACACAATCGATGAAATCACCCAACGCTTGAATTTCGGATCATCCGAGTTTTTCAGTAAGTGATTCGCCACTAGCATTTCATTCATCGTAGACGGCGCTTCAACGAAATACATAGACGGACGTGCATTAAATACATTTTGTTCACGGTTTGCATTGTAGAAGTGACCCGCATGTCCAAGTTCGTGTGCAAGAACGAAAACGTCTTCCATGCTGCCTGTCCAAGAAATCAGGATGTACGGGTGGTAGCCGTGAGGACTTGAACAGAAAGCACCGGTAGATTTTCCTTTATTCTGAGCAAAATCAATCCAACGCTCTTCGTATGAACGGTCGACCATATTGATATAGTCGGCACCCATAATTGCAAGCGCGTCGTCAATATACTTTTTGGATTCTGCAATAGTGATTTTCGGTTCATAAGCAGGGTCAAGCGAAATCTTCAAATCCGCGAACGTCATTTTATCTAATCCATGAACTTTTTTAAGTAGATTGGCGTATTTGCGCATATGCGGCGCAAGTTCTTTTGTAATTAAATCAATTTGGCGGTCGTACATGGATTTATCGACTTCTTGATTGAACAATAAATAATCGAAAACTGAGTCGTAGCCACGTACATCAGCCGTCGTTTTTTCAGTTTGCAATTGCATATCATATGTTTTAGCAGTTGTATGTTGATAGTCTCTTAGTTTTTTTGAAAACGCATCGAATGCAGCTCGACGTTTAGCCGTGTCGGTTTCGGATTCCCAGTCGCCTTCAAATGAAACGTAGCTTAATGGGAAACTTTGTCCGTCCACAATAAAATCATCGAACGACATATCAACCATTTTTGTCGTATTGTACAATCCGTAAGGTGCGTTGAATGTTGAGGAGAATGCAGCCAATGTTTTTTCGACTTCAGGATGCAGTTGATATTCTTTTTTCTTGATTAACTTCTCCAAATAGTTTTTAAAGTCAGGAGAAAGTTCCATCGCTTTTTCAAGTGTTTCTACAGGTAGCTCAAGAAGCTCACTGTTAACAAACGATAGTTTACTATTCACTTTTGCGGATGTAGAACTAAATTTACTTGAACGCATTTGTGCTTCGTCATTCGTCTGATCAGTGCTGGTTGCAAGACTTGTATATGTGCCCACAGGAACAATTTTTTCGAATACAGCCAAATAACCTTTTAGTGCTTCATTAACTGATTCAGCATCTGTAATTTTTCCATTAAACTTTTCAGCATAAGCGTCTACTTCATTCTCAAGTTCAATGACTGCAGCATTGTAATCCTCTTCAGTTTTGAATAGATCTTCCAAGTTCCAAGTTTCTTCTACTTTAACTTCTGAACGTGGCGGTAAACTTTTAACCATTCTCATCTCTCCCTGGATAGTCCAACTTTGTGAACTTATATTTATTACGGTAAACGAACTAATTACTAGTATATAGCACAATAGCCAAAATGTAAAAACGAATCTACACTTTGGCAACTTTCAGATACTAATGATATATTTACTTTTTAGAGAGACGAGCAATTTCTTCCGAAAGAACAAAGGCCAAGTCGAAATTCCCGAAAAGTTGTAGCACATCCATCATCGTTTCATTATCAATTTCAAGAGGGTCGGAATCGTCCATATCTTTCAAAACCTTTTGTAATGATGCATTTTCCTGTTGTTCAGGATAAGCACGTGCATATAACTCATTCGGATCAAGTTCATGATTAACGCACCACTGTACAAATAATTGAATCATCAACTGCTCATCTTCTTGGTATTTTTGAATCACTTGTTCATCAATACTTTTAAACTCCATGATTATTAACTCCTTTTTTACTACTGTTACTATAAGTATATATGAAACCAAGTAGTTAAGGGGAACTCAGCTGACGTCTTTTAGAAAGGTGTGAAAATATGAATCAAAAGGAAATGAGCGAAAAAAACAGGATTGGGTGGAGCCAATTTACTTATGAGGCTTGGAAAAGGAGGCATGGATCACCCAAGCAATACGCGAAAAAACTAAAAGAAAACCCGGAGAAGCCTATTCGATATTATCTAGATGAGGTCGGGGAAGTCAGAGGTAAACGGATTTTGAATTTACTGGGATCAAAAGGGAATAAAGCAGTATGTTTTGCATTGTTAGGTGCGGACGTAACAGTTGTCGATATTTCACCAGAAAATCAAAGGTATGCGTTGGAACTTGCAGATGAGGCTGGCGTTTTCATTTCTTATCTTGTAAGCGACGCACTTGATATAGATGAAAACGAACTTTCAACCTTTGATATCATTATTCTTGAAATGGGTGTGCTCCATTATTTTCTTGATCTTCACCCGTTATTTTATAAAGTAGCAAAACTTATGGATGAAACCAGCATATTTATATTGAGGGATTATCATCCTTTTATTTCTAAAGTGTTGGATTTTGAAAATGGCACTCTTGCAGCTGAAAGAGACTACTTTAACGATGATTGCGTTGAAGTTGCCGTAGCCTATACGCATTTATTAACAGAGAAACAACGCCGGGATTTAAAGAATAATGTCATTCGAAGATGGACGATATCCGGAACGATCAATGCATTAATAAATTCTGGATTATCGATACGGAAAATGAATGAAGACAAAGGGATCAGATGGGCTTTTCCAAGGAATTCTCCTAATAATATTGAAAACCGGCTGCCAGGTACCTATGCAATTCTTTCGTCTTTAAAATGAGTGATAAGACTAAATGTTAACTTGGGGGAAATAAAATTGGATGTTAGATTGGTAAATTTGTCTGTTGACATGAAAGAGCAATATATAAATTATTATATGGAATGGAAAGAGACGGGGGAGAAGATAAATCCGGGCATCCTTAGGAAAATGAATCCTGATCGATTTGAAGACATGGTGAAGGCTCTTCATGAAATCGAATTAGATAATAAGGAAAGAGAAGTCCCGGAATCCGTCTACTTTCTTGTAAATGAAAAGAACCGCATTTTAGGTGCGGTCACAATCCGGCATTCATTAACGGAAAGAATGTTCAATACAGAAGGGCATATCGGTGCAGGCATTCGGCCTTCCGAACGTCTGAACGGGTACGCGACGAAAATCCTCGAGTTGGCATTAGATAAAATGCGAGCACTCGGTATTCCGAAGGCGCTTGTTTCATGCAATGAAGATAATGTAGGTTCGGAAAAGGCGATAATTAAAAATGGCGGCATTAGGGATGACGATTTTCTTGAATCGCATGGAAATATCGTAAAAAGGCATTGGATAAGGCTATAATATTAATTGAAAGAATGCCATGTTGGTATTCTTTTTTTATTTATAAAAGATGTCCGCTGAATCCATCATTATGTCCTCGCAATCGTCAAAAAAACTCGATTATGTCCGCTCAATCCAGCGGAATGTCATCCCAATTTCTTCGGACTCAAAGATGTCCGCTGAATCCATCATTATGTCCTCGCAATCGTCAAAAAAACTCGATTATGTCTGCTCAATCCAGAGGAATGTCATCCCAATTTCTTCGGATTCGATTATGTCCAATTAAGTTTGATTGCTTATAAAAAACTGAACTAGCCAGTCAACATTTAACGGGCCATCCACGATTTCATAATACAATAATGAATTCTGGATAATTAAGTCCTCCGTTACGATGATACTTAACGTGTTTCCGTTTTCGTCTTTTAGACTGATGCTAAATTGTTCAACGTCATCAAAGGGATCGATTTCTCCGGGTGAGAGCTTACGGACATGATAATTTTGAAGAAAATATAGCAAGCTTTCGATTTCACTAGGGTCATCCACAATCCACGACTTTGAATCGGTACCAGCCAAAGCTGGTTTTGTAAAAATGAGTGAACTGAAATGCGCGTTCATCGGAGTAAGAATTTCTGCGAATTCCTTTTCTTCATACTCTTGATAAGACTGCAGCATCGCAAAGGTTCCGCCAATCATCAAAGCGATTAGTAGAAATGCTCTTATTCTCATCTGTGATACCTCCTACAACTTGTTAATATAGTATACGCATTGCGACAACCTATGAATTGTACTTGTCAATTAACTATGAAGGAATAGTGAAAAATATTTATAGAATGGTATAATTACAATTGTGGGAAGATTGTGAAGGGGTGATTTGAATGACGGTGATTAGTAAAGTAAGTCATGCAATTCAAGATGACTATCCAGATGACTTTGCTTGGTGCTTTGGCTGCGGACGTTTGAATGAAGATGGGTATCATTTTAGAACCGGTTGGGATGGGGAACATACGGTTACCTATTATGAACCGACTTCGAAACATATTGCGATCCCTGGATTTGTATATGGTGGATTAATTGCTTCATTCGTAGACTGTCATGGGACTGGATCGGCAGCACTTGCATTACATCGAAAAAATGGACATGAACCAGGCAGCGGGGAAGTACCGCCTCGATTTGTGACGGCATCGTTGAATGTCAATTATGTGAAGCCTACTCCACAAGGTGCTTTGTTGAAGGCAGTTGGAACAGTAGAAGAGATTCACCCAAAGAAGTGGAAGGTATCTGTAGAAGTTTTTGCAGATGATACACTTGTCGCAACTGGGGAAGTTGTCGGAGTGGTCATGCCTACATCCTTTGGAAATAAATAATGACATTATTAAAAGCCGACAAAATGTCGGCTTTTTTTGATCCAGATTCTACAAGCAAAAAATAACTTTTAGTCTGAAGGATAAAAAGCCAAGATATCAGCAACACTATAAAGAGAGAGGAGTAGTTAGATATGAAAAAACAAAGTCAACAACAAGCCCAAACTTTCATGGAACAACAAATTCAACAACAACAGCAGCAATTAAAGGAAAATCAGTCGCAGATGGAATTGCAATTCGAATCAAAGAAGAAAATGGCTTTACAAGCGATGCAACAAGCCGTGAAAACGATTCAACAAATGACATCGATGGCCGATTTGCAATCATTGCAGCAGGCCGGGCAACAACTAGGGCAAGCGGTGCAGCAACTAAATTATATGCAAGGGATTTCGATTACCCAATCGACATCCGCGGAGCAATTACAATTGGAGCAGGTCCAACAGCAAATCGAACAAGCAGCACAATCGCTTCAGTTAATCCAATCGTTGAATAGCAACAATAACAGTTTTAAAAAAGGATAAAACGAAACCCTCGACTATTTAATTAGCCGGGGGCATTTTTTTGGATAATTCTATTGCCAAAGCGTGTTTCATAACTTCTTTAATTTCTTGATAACCGGTACATCGACACAGGTTGGATTGAAGCCATTCCTCTAGCATTTCATCATTTGCGTCGGGATGCTCGTTCAAAAGCGCATGACAATTTAAGATGAACCCTGGCGTACAGAATCCGCATTGAATCGCAAACTTGTCGACGAACGCTTGTTGAAGGGGGGAATCTGGTGGCAATCCTTCAATTGTGGTAATTGGTTGGTTTTCTGTTTCAATCGCCAAGGATAGACAAGAATGGTGCGGTTCGCCGTTAATGAGGACTGTACAAGCCCCGCAATCTCCATCGCCGCATGCTCGTTTCGTGCCGGTTAACCCGAGCTGATCACGAAGTGCATGAAGAAGCGTGTCCGCTGACCGTACGACTGCCTCTTTCATATCTCCGTTAACATGTAAACGAATTAAAGCTTTGGATGTGTTATTCGATGTAATCATTTTGCCAACTCCAATTCTGCAATCATATCGGATAATGCGTTTTTCAATACGAACACTCGGTATTCCATAGAACTTTCGATATCGCTAATAACAGGTATAGGTAGTGAAGTGGCTACTTGTTCGACGCGTTCATCGATGGTTAATGCAGTGTCATTGATTATCTTTTCGATCTTCTTAGATCTAAATGGATTTTCGCAAATACCGCTGAATGCAACGCGAATTTTCTCGCTGTCCGTGCGTATGGCGGCTAGCGAAAGAACGGGATAGCCAACTTTTGAAAGTTTTGTCCTTTTGAAGCTAACATAGGGCAAGTCAATCATAGATGTATTGATAATTATTTGGACTAAAAAATCACCTGCAGTTAATTTTACTGTCCCATTATATAAGTGTGCCACAGGAACAATCTTAGTTTCGTTTTTCGAAAAAATTACCACATTAGCTTCTACGACCAACAACGGCAATAAGCATTCACGATACATCAATCGACTATTCATATTTCCACCAATTGAAATTTTGTTTCTTGATGTATGATCCGCAATTTTTTTCGCAGTTTGCCCCAATAAAGGGAATAAATTAGAATCTGATATTTTATTCAATGAAACCGCGGAGCCTATTATTAACTGCCCGTCTTTGATTTCCAATACATTGCATTCAGAAATCCCCTTAATATCAATGACGACGTTCGCATCGAGTTTATTGACGCGAGCAAAAGTAATAAATTCTGTACCGCCGGCATAATAGACAACCTTTTTACCTTGATCGTTTTCTGTTGCGTATGTTTCAAATGCTTCTAATATTGTTTCGGGTTTATAATAAGCAAAATCGAATGCAATCATTGATTCTTCACCTTCTTTGTTTTCCAAATATATTCTGGAGTTAGCGGCAGTTGGGTTAGTTCAGCTTCGATGGCAATGGAAAGGCTGTTAGCAAGACATGCAGGAGACCCAATAACGCCATATTCTCCAATTCCGCGCGCTCCGTAGGGACCATCTATCGAAGGCGATTCAATAAAGTCGACCAAATATTGTGCGGGTTGTTCGCCGTACCGCAATATTGGATAATTTCGAAGGTTGGCGTTTTGAACGATTCCTTTATCATTAAAGACGAACTTTTCGCTCGTCGCATAACTTAAGCCCATATACATACCGCCGCGCATTTGTTGTGATGCAGTCGCGGGATTGATAATTGTTCCGCCATCAAGAACCGTTACGCCAGTTAAAATTTGATAAGTAAAATCTCGCGTATCGATTTCAACTTCCACGGCTTGGACCCCGACAGACCACCAAGGCCCTGGTTTACCAAACCCGGTTTTTTTGTCCATCGGCGTTAAATGTCTTTGAATATGCTTTCCGACACCAACGATTTGTCCCTCGACTGAATGTCCGCTAGGAAACTTATAACCTAGGGCTAATTTTTTTATCTCAATCCCGAATGTAGGATCCGGCTTTAGGAATACGCGTCCGCCACCGACAGCTAAGTCTTCTTCCGAACATTGCAAAGCAATTGCAGCTGTCTTTTTTAATTGTTTAATGGCGTTTTCTGCTGCGGATATGACCGCTCTACCTGCTAAAAAAGTTGTACTGCTCGCGACGGTTCGCCATTGATGCGGATCATATTGCGTATTAATCTCCATTGTTACGTGAATATCCTTCATTTCCATGCCGAGTTTTTCAGCGGCAATTTGTCCGAGAATTGTTTTGGTCCCTTGTCCTAACTCGATGGCCGCGCAGTTTAGATTAACGCTTCCGTCAGCTTCGAATGTTAAGATGGCTCCCGCTTGCGCATTAGTCGCTGTCGTGGATGTCTTCCAAAACAAACTTAATCCTTTGGCTCGAACTTTATTTTTTCCGACTTCAACTCTTTGTCCTTCATCCCACTTAATAAGTTCTTTCGCACGCATGATGCATTTATCAACATCCCCGATATTATTCGCTGTCAATCTAGTCTGTGTTGGTGTCGTGTTGCCAGGTTTGATGGCATTTATTTTGCGCAGTTTTACCGGGTCGATATTCAGTTGTTGCGCTAGTTGGTCCATCGTTCTTTCTACCGCAAATGTCAATTCGGGGTGGCCGTATCCTCTAAATGACGTGCCAAATGGATGATTTGTATACACGCAATATGAGTCGCACCAGACATTCGGAATATTATAGGGCCCCGTGCAATCAATCGCAGCCGCTCTCGTAATCCCAGCTGCTTGGTCAGTGTAAGCGCCGCCGTCAATTAAATAAGTGTATTTTCCTGCGATTAATCTCCCTTCTCTTGTCGCCCCAAGTTCTACTGTTGCATCGAAACCAATTCGGCACGGAGATGTAATCATGTCCTCTTCACGAGACATTTCAAGTTTCACTAATTTCCCACCAACTGCTTTCGATGCTAGATACGCAAGTGGTTCCAATTGGACTGTTCCTTTCCCACCGAATGCGCCTCCGACCATGGGAACATGGACGACAATATTTCCGACTGGAACATTAAAGAACTGATTGAGCACTTTTTTAATCGTGTAAGGAGATTGGGTGCATGAATGAACGACGACTCTGCCGACTGGGTTGATTTCTACTCGCGTGCTCCTCGTTTCTAATGCGACATGATCTGAAAGATTAAAGGAATAGGTAGCTGTAATTGTTTCTTCGCAATTTGCCATAGCCAAATCAAAATCGCCTTTACGAATTTTAATATGGCTTCCGATATTCGTTCCGTTTTTTGGATGCACATCGCTTATTAACTTGGTATATTGTTCCGGGTTTTCATGGACGAGAGGGGAGTCGGTTTGAAAAGCTTGCTGAACCGAATTGACTACTGGCAAAGCTTCATATTCGATCAACACTTTTTGTGTCGCTGCTTTTGCTTGATGTTCAAGGTCTGCGACAATTATGGCAACAGGTTCGCCGAAGTAACGTACCTTTTCGAAAGCGAGCGGTGGTCGATCTGCTAATATAGGACCAATATGATAAGGGAATATATCGCCCGTGACAATTGCACGTACACCCGGCATTTTCCAAGCTTCAGTTGTATCAATGGATTTGATTAAAGCATGAGCTTCCGTACTTGTAACTAGTTTCGCATGCAGTAATCCAGGCGTAGAATAATCTCCCACGTACTTCACCCTGCCCATCGCTTTTTCAAGCGCATCAATCCGGTGTTCAGATTTGCCAACAGTTGTCCATACATTATTTGTCATAATCAAAGCCTCCAAAGTTTTTGTTGATACATTTATCGGGCGACGATAACTAGCGTATCTTCATCGATTTCATGCGCAGATGCATCTAATACTTTTTCCAATGTCATGCTGACTTTTTGAAGCGTGTCCCGGTCTGATGTGATAAAAAATGGAGCGCCTCCGCCTTGTATATTTCCTTGTTTCGTAGTGATAACCGCTACAATCATGGCATGCTGTTCTGACAATCGACCCAACTCCTATTTCGTATTTGCTGTGCTTGGTAATCGAAGCGCACTATCAAGTACAGGAACATGCTCTAATACTGTTTTGATTTGTTCAAAATCTTTTTCGCGCGGCATGATGAATAGCGCGATTCTTCCATCTTCCATATCTCTCTTGGCCATCGGAACAAGTGCAGGTTCCCCTGAATCCAAAAATGAACCTAATATATTTGCGACGTGGTGTAGCATCGCCTGACGTTGACCGAGATGCGAAAGCGTTACGATACTATTTTTGTTATTCGGTGTCACAATAACCCCGATCGCTCTTTCTTGAATGATTTTACGAGAGTCGATTAGCCCGACATTCTTCATTAAAATATCGCTGACAAATAGTGTAGGTCCCTCGAATCGAATTTCACCTTCTTCAATATCAGCGATGGATAACAATAACTTTCCGGACATGTTCTTCTTAACGACAAAGAGCATTACGATACCACTAATGATTCCTAAGAATATGTTGATGACGGAAAACAACGTAGTCACTAAACCAGTAAACATAACCAGGTAATTCCGGCTCTCAAACGCCTGCGCCATTCCTTCGATAAATGGCGTACCGCGTTTCACCAATTCTTCCGTATCTACTTTTTCAAGCGTATCTCTTTCCATTTTACGAACTTCGCGAAACTGTGTGGCAGCTAATCCTAGAAAGGTGACTGCTGTCCAATCTGATTCGAGAAATGCCGGAATCGCAACAGCCCCGATGAAAGCAGCGATAAATCCAAATGAAAGGTGAATAATTCGTCCTTGTGGGTAAGTCGGGTATTGTCGGAAATCGGTACGTAATAATGTAAAACGAGAAATAAATCCAAAAGATATCCCAATCACGACTGCCACCAAATAATTGTTATCCATTATCCCTCTCCTATTCACTGAAATTAAAGCTTATTTGTCTAGCTTAACCAAAACATGGCGCTTTCTAACCGTGCTGATTAAAGAATAAAGCGATACATTTATGGTGAAAACTAACTGTGAGAGGAAGTGGTATAGAATGAAGGATTTCCAGCAATTGATTTTAGAAGTTTTAAAAGACAAAGAACCTTCTGCACTTGCGACAATCGTTGATGTAAAAGGATCTGCTTATCGAAAAGAAGGTGCTTCAATGATTATCAAAGCAGATGATTCGCACGTGGGCGTGTTAAGCGGCGGTTGTCTTGAACAAGATTTGCATTTCCGTGCAAAGGAAATATTCGTTTCTGGACACTCAAAAGTTTTCGAGTATGATCTAAGCGCGGAAGATGATCTTGGCTGGGGACTCGGAGCTGGTTGTAATGGTATCGTTTCTGTATTAATTCGCAATATCGATTGTTGTTTTCGGATATCGCTCCTGACTATAACCAGACACCTTTCGAATAAGAGCCCAGTGCTTTTTATACAATCAATGAAAGACATGGACTCATATGCATTTATCAGCCGAAGTGGTGATCGAATTGGGAGTTTTAAAAGTGTCATTCCATTGGAGATTAATAGCGTACTTCACTCAACTTCACCATTTCGAAAGGTCGCTGAACAACGGATAATTGATGGGCAACCTTTTTTCGTTCAACTAATATGGCCGACACCAGAATTATATATTTTCGGCGCAGGAGAGGATGCTCGTCCCCTTGCAAACTTAGCGGGCAGTGCGGGGTATACCGTGAACTTATTGGATTGGAGAGAGGGCCTTGTAACTGAGGAATATTTTCCTTCTGTTCAAACGCGCCAAGTTGGTGGTTTTAGCGAATTAATAGCCAGTACTTCGTTTAGCTCATTGGATTCCGTTGTCATCATGACGCATGATTTCCAACGCGATAAAACAATTGTAGAAAACTTGATCAAAGTTCCGTTATTTTATTTCGGTATTTTGGGGTCGAAAAAACGAACTGAACGCTTAATTGGCGGGAAAATCCCGGACTGGATCCATTCTCCGGTAGGATTGTCGATTGGGGCTGATGGTCCAGCTGAAATAGCGGTTAGTATACTAGCTGAAATGATTTCTATAAAGAATGGGGGAATAACAGATGAAAGTAGTAGGAATCTACTTGGCAGCGGGGAAAAGTCGGCGCATGGGTACGCCCAATAAATTAGCGCTTCCTGTCGGTAAGATGTCATTGGGCAGTTTGGCATTGGATACCGCATTGAATTCCATGCTATCTAAAGTATTCATCATTATTCGGGAAGAAGATGACGCAAGTTGGATTGCACCCGATATGTTAACGAACCCCAAAGCGGCAATCATAAAATGTTCATCTGCTCATTTGGGGCAGGCTGAGTCACTTCGATGCGGTATTGAAAAAGCCGCAAATGAAAAGGCGGATGCTGCAATGGTCATCCTTGCAGATCAGCCTTTTATCACGACTTTAATGTTGGATGAACTAATCGATTGCATGAAAACGAATCCGACTTGCAAGTATGTCGCGACGGCCGATGTAGATTTATTAATGCCGCCTGTCCTATTTTCTGCGTCGATGTATCCTTCCTTGCTGGATTTAGAAGGTGACAGAGGCGCACGGGCGATTTTACGTGGAATCCCTCGAAATAAGGGAAGGCAAATTCCATGTAAAGATAAAAGATTTGTTTTTGACGTTGACACGGCAGAAGATTATAAGAAAGTATTATCCTAGTTTCATTCCAACTGAAGCGGTGTCAATGCCTTTGTTTCATCAATGAAAATAAAGGCATCATACCGCTCACTGATTATTGTGGGCACGTAATTGCCTTGGGCTTCATATTCGGGATGATAAACCACACCAATCGCTCGGTGACCAAACCACCTTGCAAAAGTTTCTCGGTTTTCTTTATTAAATAACAACATTTTATTGAACGAGCCGGCTTTATGGAGCGCATATTCCCATGAATCTTTTGCTGCGGGGGGAACATTCATGATTTCAAAAGGAGCGGCCCATTGTTCACCAGCAATTACAGTACCCTGGTAGGTGCCAAAACCGATTGCGTAAACATTCTCTTTGTTATTTTGCTCGCGAATCAATTGCCCGACATTGACCATGCCATGGTCTTTCATCGTCGTCGCTCTGGCATCTCCGATATGGGTATTATGTTCCCAGACAATTACTTTGGCATTATCCCCGTGAAACTTGCGGATTTCATTGATCGCCTCGACCATATGTTCATCACGAACATTCCAAGACTGTGAATCGCTCTTGAATGAAGTTCGGTAATACTTCTCTGCATTATGTGCAACTAAAGCGTTCATTTTCAAATTTAGACGTTGCTCGAATTCAATCGGATAAAGTTGTTCATTTGCTCGGATTGAAGTCAATAGTGATTCCACTTGAGCTGTGCAGCTTTCTGGGAAGTGTGCCGTAGCCATGGCATAATGTTCGGTGGAATGATTGAAACCTTCAAAACAATCGGCGACATTTTTCGCGCATGTATAATCTGCACCAGTTGGATCTGCGTCTACTAAATAAGTAACGACTTCTTCGATGGATTCAAATAGGCTGTACAAATCGATGCCGTAGAAACCGACCTTTTGATTTGTGTCCTGTTTATCATTATGTTTTTTTAACCAGTCCACCAACTTAACCACTTCCTCATTTGCCCACATCCAAGTGGGCCAACGATTGAAAGATTTCAAGGCATCTATTGTTGTCATTTTCGTATCTTCATAGCCTTTAATATACTTGTTCACTTGGCGGGACGGCGGCCAATCGCCCTCGACCGCTATAATAGAAAAACCTTTTTCTTCGATAAGCCTCTTCGATAACTCCGCACGGACCGAATAGAACTCTGATGTCCCGTGGCTTGCTTCTCCTAATAATACAATTTTCGCATCTCCAACCGACTCAAGAATAGTCGAAAGATCATCTTTTTGATTGAAAGGAATTGAATAATCCTGGATGGCTTTCAGTAGTGAAATAGTCATTATAAAAACTCCTTTTATGAATTAACGTATTGTCTAAGTATGCCCAAACTTAAGTCATTCTAAAAGAAAAAGTAGCGACAGGGATGTTAAATAAGGTACAATGTAACTGACAGAAAAATCAAACAGGGGTGATGGAGTTGCTATTAGCGTTTGGTATAGTTGCAGTTGTCATGTGCGTTCCCATAACAGCAATCATTACAGAACATAAAAGAAAAATCGCGAAAATTTCCATTGAATTAACACGTGAACAAATCGAACTTGAACAGCTTAAACAACAAAACTTTGTAATTGAAACTGAAAAAATGAAAATAGAACTCGAAAAAATGAAATTAGATTTCACACCAAATCCAGACGAAATCATGAAAATATAAAGATTAAGCGAGGTTTGTTGATATGGACAAAGATAAACTTAATCCTCCTCAGTACAATGATTTAATCGGGGACATCTTAAAAAAACACACCGCTGACGGAGGCATGGATAATCTAAGAGGCACTGGAAAACCACTTTCAAAAGAATATTTTTCTGGGGATACATTTCAACATTTTCAGCGGATTGCACAAGATGCTGGTTATAAACCTTATTGGCTAAATCTACGTCATGAAATACGGGATGATCTCCTTTCTGTTATGGATGTTCTTTCTTTGCGCCCCGATAACGAGATAAACAAACTTATTATGAATATCAACACAAAAATTAACAATTACAATAAAGCTTGTCCGCCGCCCCTACAAAAAGGTCAAGTATCAGCACAGACTATAACCGCTGCATTAAAGCATTGGTGAATTGCAAAATGAAACTTTCTGCTTTTCTAATCGTATAGTATATACAAGAAGAAAATGGAGGTTTTAATATGGAGCATACAGGAATGAAAGTGTTGATCCATGCAAGTGCTTTTTTCGCACCCTTTTTAGTGCCCATTTTAATGTTCTTAATCAGTGAAGATCATGAAATTAAGAAATTATCCATTCAGGCAGTCCTATTTCAACTTGTCATTGGCTTATTAATTACAATATCTGCATTTATGTCTATATTTCTAATTGGTATTCCATTTGTAATCGGATTTGGTGTCATGTGGATTGTCGTTCCAATTATCGGTATCGCCAAAGCGCTTCAAAACGAAGGGTATGATTATCCGATTGTCGGAAGATGGGTTCAATAATATATATCTCAATAAACGCATTCCGCGAATGATTAAGCGGTGCGTTTTTTTACTTCGAAAAATTATTCATGTATATAGAATAATTTGAATATGTTAGTATAGTAGAAATGGGGGAAATTCAAAACAACAAAAGGGGGTATTAATATGAAGCTCAAATTTAATTTAGTGACACAAATCTTCATCGCATTTGTACTAGCCATTATTTTAGGAAGCATTTTCGGCAGTTCCATAGATTTCTTAAAGCCATTAGGGGATTTATTTTTAAGATTAATTAAGTTTATTATTGCACCGCTTATTTTATCAACGCTCGTAGTGGGGGTAGCGAGCTCATCAGATCCGAAGCAATTAGGGCGAATCGGTTTAAAGACAATCGCTTACTATTTGGGCACAACAGCAATCGCAATTATCATTGGTTTGGCTGTTGCGTTTATGATTTCACCGGGGAAAGGCTTAGATATATCGACTGAAGGACTCGTAGTTCCGGAAGCTGCAGCACAAGAAACAGAAGGTGCAATTGCAACGATACTAAACATCATTCCTACAAACCCTTTTACCGCTTTAGCAGAAGGAAATATTTTGCAAATTATTTTCTTTGCTTTGTTTATCGGATTAGCTATAACATTTGTCGGTGAAAAAGCGCAACCCGTCTATCGGTTTTTTGAAGGGTTTTCGGAAGTTATGTATAAAATTACCGGTATCGTGATGAAAGTGGCACCAATCGGTATTCTGGGTTTACTTGCACCGATTATTGGGCAGTATGGTGTTTCCGTACTATTGCCTTTACTTAAAGTAATTATTGCCGTCTATCTGGCTTGTATACTTCATGCGGTATTTGTCTATTCCGCGGCCGTTAAAACATGGGGGAAAATGAGTCCGCTTAAGTTTTTTAAAGGAATTTCACCAGCTGCACTTGTTGCATTTAGTACTGCAAGTAGTGCGGGCACCTTGCCGGTGACCATTAAAAACACCAATGAAAACCTTGGTGTTCCAAATAAGATATCAAGTTTCGTTTTGCCACTCGGTGCAACGATAAATATGGATGGAACGGCCATTTACCAAGGAGTTGCAATAGTCTTTATCGCACAGTTCTATAGTTTAGACCTTACGTTTCTACAGCTGGTAACAGTTGTATTAACGACTGTATTAGCGTCGATTGGGACGGCAGGAGTTCCTGGCGCTGGTATGATTATGTTGGCGATGGTTTTAACCTCCGTCAATATGCCGCTTGAAGGAATTGCCCTGATTGCCGGTATTGACCGCATATTGGATATGATGCGCACGAGCGTCAACGTTGTCGGTGATGCATCCGCCGCAGTTATTGTAGCTGGTACTGAAAAAGTTGAAAAAGGCCCTCTCGGATCGACAGAATAATTATGTGAAATAGCGGGAACTGGAATGCCTAGTCTTCTCCAGTTCCTGAAAATATAAACTGTCTTTCAGTGCAGTTATTTTAAAAGAAGAAGTTCGGAACTTTGGCGTCAAATAAATGTAGTAGAATAAAGAAACACCTTATTTAGTTATTTAATCGGCTTTTATGGGAATAGTAACTGATGGAAATAAATTAGCCATAGGAGGTAAACTTGTCATGAATAAAATTGATGAAAAAATTTCACAACATATACCTCTACAGGACAATCCAACCGAAAATATTCAAGGTATAGTTGAACCCAGAATTGAAGCGCGTGCTAAGCGTTCTTATATCGCTATTCCAATCGAAGTCACTTTGACTGAATGGGATAAAGTGAATGCGCTATTTGCAGAACTTTTTGAATGGTTGACCCAAAAAGGCGTACAACCCAATGGTGCCCCATTTTTTCGATATTGGGTACTCGGCGATAATAAGGAGAAATTCAAATTAGAAGTTGGTATTCCTGTTGTAAATGCAACATTTGGCGATGAGCGGGTAATCGCGGGGACTACGCCAGAAGGTAAATACGTTATTCTGGACCATAAAGGACATCCAGACCAGATCCATGAGACATTTAATCTACTTGAGGATTGGTCGGATAATCGTGGGTTAACATTAGATAAAAAGATAGCGGATAATGAAGAATTTTGGGGCGGCCGTTTCGAGTATTATTTAACGGATCCAGCTATAGAGCCGGACCTTAATAAATGGTCAATTGAAATTGCTGTTAAGATTAAAGAGTAAACAAATAAGATACACCTCCCACTCACCAGGAAACTCTAGTGATTGGGAGGTTTGTTTTTTTAATATGGCTCAGCATCGTGCCCTTTTCGAATTGCTTCATCCGGTGCATCATCACCGTCTCGGTTACCCAGAGGTTTATGACTATAGCCGCCTTTGGAGGACTTCTCGAGTCCTTCGCGCAGACGTTGCCCGTATTCAGCATCCGCTGCTTCAGCGAGTGCAATCATTTTATCTCGGATACGCTGGTCACAATTCGAAAGATCAGCGACCAAGTTAGAAATTAAGTCGTCTATTTCCCATTGTTTAAACATGCGATACGTTTCGCCGGCTTGCTTTGTATTGCTTTGTCGTTCAATTGATTCCCGAACTAAATTACCTTCAACGTGAGGGGCATGTTCTTTACTGCTTTGTTCCGATTCCTTTAATCCGCCTAGAATCGATGGCTCATAGTTAATATGCGGATTTTGGCTTTGGGAACGGTCTAATTTAAATTGCATTTGCCCGCCGGTTTGATTTGTCGCGACTCGTTTTTTTGGTGCGTTAATCGGCAATTGTAAATAGTTCGCGCCGACGCGGTGCCGTTGTGTATCTGAGTAAGAGAAAGTTCTCCCTTGCAGCATTTTATCATCGGAAAAGTCCAAACCATCAACAAGGACACCTGTTCCAAATGCAGCTTGTTCAACTTCAGTGAAATAATCTTCGGAATTTTTATTTAATACCATTTTTCCGACAGGTAACCATGGAAATTGGTCTTCTGGCCACAATTTCGTATCGTCCAACGGATCAAAATCAAGTTCAGGATGTTCATCGTCGCTCATAATTTGAACGAGGAGCTCCCACTCGGGATATTCGCCTTTCTCAATCGCGTCATATAAATCTTGAGTGGCGTGGTTAAAGTTTTCGGCCTGGATTTCACTTGCTTCTTTTTGAGTTAAGTTTTTAATCCCTTGTTTAGGTTCCCAATGATATTTTATAAGAACAGCTTCGCCCTCGCTATTGACCCATTTATACGTATTGACACCAGAACCTTGCATCATGCGGTAGTTCGCAGGAATGCCCCACGGCGAATAGATAAACGTGACCATATGGAACGATTCGGGCGAACTGGCGCAGAAATCGAAAAAACGTTCGCTGTCTTGGATATTCGTAATCGGATCTGGTTTGAATGCATGAATCATATCGGGAAATTTAATCGCATCGCGAATGAAGAATATCTTCAAGTTATTTCCGACAAGATCCCAGTTTCCGTCTTCAGTATAAAACTTCACTGCAAATCCGCGCGGATCACGAAGAGTTTCGGGGGAATGACCTCCGTGGATAACTGTTGAAAAACGGACGAAGACGGGCGTTTGTTTTCCTTTTTCTTGAAAGAGTTTGGCTCGCGTATATTTCGAAACCGGTTCATTTCCTACTGTCCCATAAGTTTCAAAATAACCATGCGCACCAGCTCCGCGTGCGTGAACGACTCTTTCGGGAATACGCTCTCTGTCGAAGTGGCTAATTTTCTCCAGAAAATCATAGTTTTCTAAAACAGCGGGTCCTCGATTTCCCACGGTACGCAGGTTTTGATTGTTCGTGACGGGATGTCCTTGCCTGTTTGTTAATGTGTTATCTGTTTCTGCGTTCATATCAATCTTGGATTGATCTTTGGTCATATCTATTTCCTCCTGTCCAAACTGAGTGTTTCCATAGTTAGTTGGGCGCCATATACACTCTTCTCTATTTAAATGAAAATAATTCATACTTATTTATAACACGGCAATTTTGTGCGAAATGCGTTCTATCTCTGTATACTATATACAAGGTATTATTAAAAGGATGTGTGTGGTATGACAACAATCGGTTTTGTACGGCATGGTGTGACAGCTTGGAATAAAGCAGGCAGAGCGCAGGGGAGTACAGATATCCCGCTTGATGACGAAGGAATTCAAATGGCAGAACATGTTGCAAATCGACTGGCAACTGAACCATGGGATGTCATTTACTCAAGTCAACTAAGTCGTGCTAAAAAGACAGCAGAAATTATCGCAAAAAGAAAACCTGGTATCGAATTATTCGTGGATGATCGTCTACGTGAAATAAGTGGTGGGCAAGTTGAAGGCACTACGTTAGCGGAAAGAGTTGAAAGATGGGGAGAATCATGGCGTGAGGCCGATTTGGGCATGGAATTGCATGAGGACCTCATCGCTAGAGGACTGGCTTTTATTGAGGACGTAAAGGCAAAACATCCGAATGAAAGAGTATTAGTCGTAAGTCACGGAAGTTTTATTCGTAGACTTGTGAGCGAACTTGTAGCCGATGAGAAGCTAAATGAAAGTTTGGGGAATACGTCTGTCACTGTTGTTAAGCTTCAAGACGAAACGAATTACTGCGAACTTTTTAATTGCATGGAACACTTGCAGAAATCTGAATAAGTTTAGTATTATCCAAATACGGGAATCATTAGGAACCTATAATGAATCCCGTGTTTTTTTGTAGAAACAAGGGGGGATGGTCTAGGGGTGAGTGTTTATCATTAATCCGATAGGAACAAATAAATTGATATATAACGAAAATACGGTACAGCACCAAGCATTCATTTTGACAAAATACCTTGAATTCGAGATAGTATAACCTACAAAGGAGTGAATGATAATGTCTAAAAAAACAATGGGGACCCACCATATTACAGCGATTGTAGGCGATCCACAGGAAAACGTCGATTTTTATGCAAGTGTATTGGGGTTACGATTAGTAAAGAAAACCGTAAACTTTGGAGATAAAGTAAGATATCATTTGTATTTTGGAAATGAGGAAGGGTCTCCAGGAACACTAATAACATTTTTTGCTTGGCCAGGTGCTGAGAACGGTAAAGTAGGCGATGGTGAAGTTGGTGTATCCTCCTATGTAGTTCCAGTAGGTGCCATTGAGTTTTGGAAAAATAGACTTGAAAAATTTGAAATTCCGTACACTGAAACGGAGCGGTTTGGCGAACAATATTTACAATTTCAAGATCCCCACGGTCTTCTTTTGGAAATAGTGGAACGTGAAGAAGGTTCACCTAACAAATGGGAATTTGGAGGCGTTACTGAAGACGTTGCGATCAAAGGCCTAGGCGGGGCAACACTGTATTCCGCGAAATCAGCTGAAACAGCAGAAGTTTTGAGTAATGTATTAGGGCTTGAACTTGTTGGCGAAGAAGGCGATTATATTCGGTTTAAATCGGCAAGTGAATTGGGGAACGTCATAGATATCAAGACGACTTCATTTGGCAAAGGCCAACAGGGCCCTGGCGTTGTGCATCATATCGCTTGGCGAACGAAGGATGATACGGAACAGTTGGCATGGAAGAGTTTTGTTGAGGAGAATGGGTTTAAGGTGACTCCAGTAAAAGACCGGAATTACTTCAAAGCGATTTACTTTAGAGAACCCGGCGGCACGTTGTTTGAAATTGCTACGGATCCACCTGGATTTGCCCGTGATGAGTCACTTGATACGATGGGTGAAAAACTAATGCTCCCAAAACAATTTGAAGATGAAAGAGAAGAACTTGAAAATATATTGATTCCTGTAGAGGTTAGAGAATTAAAGTGAATGAAGGGGGAATTCATTGACTTCATGCGTTTAGTAGGAAGTAGCTATGGGAAATCGGGGAAACATTTGACATTGAAAGACCGAGATGAATAGATGAAAATAGCTCCCAGATTTAGGGAGCTTTATTAATTTAAGTTCTATTATTTTCATATAATTTTAGTTTGGTATAAATCGTTTCTAGAATTGGCACGGGTATGTTTTGCTTGTGGGCGTGATACAACAAATAACCTTGTAGATGGTCTGCTTCTAATGGGAGTGATTTTTCCATATCTCTTTGCATAGATGATTTCATATCGTACGACATACTGCCAATTTTTCCTACTAAATCATTTACAATTGTGTCTTCTATTGGTGCTCCGATTTTGTACATAACAGTAGCGATTTCATTCAGTAATGACTCAACCGTTTTGCGGCCGTTCGTTATTTCCATAATGGGTCCAACAGGTGATTCCATGAGTGAAGTGATGCCGGACAATGTCGTGATAAATAAGTATTTTTGCCACATATCTTGTTTAATCGTTTCACTTGGCTCGAAAAATGCATTAGCGCCTTCAAAGAGAGATTGAAGTGCTTTGATTCTTGGTGTTATTTTACCCGTCAGTTCACCATAAACCAAGTGGTGAATCGGGCTTTTTTGGATAATGGTCCCGTTATCGTCCAGTGTAGTTTCAATAAAACAAAGACCACCAATGACTGCATCATCGCCAAAAGATTCGGTTAACCGGTCAATATGTGCAATTCCATTTAATAGCGGTAAAATCATTGTGTTTTCATTGGTAAATCGTTGGATATCTTTGATGGCTTGCTCGAGATGATAGGATTTAGTGGAAAGTATGATCAAATCATAAGTTTCTTCCGTTTGATTTGATGTCGTAATAAGTTTTGGCTTTTGTACGGAGTTTCCATGGTTGCTGACAATTTTCAAACCATTTTTTTCGAGACTCGCTTTTCGGCTTTCTCTTACTAGAAAAGTAACATCTCGGCCTTTTTCCAAAAGTCTTCCCCCAAAATAGCCGCCGATTGCACCAGCCCCTACGATTAGAACATTCAAATGAAAAACCCCTTTCGCAAATTAGAATACTTAATATACTCGCTACAATTATATACTAACCGTGAATTGGGACAGAGTCTAAGGTTTACTGTTACTTTTACATACAATAATTCAAAAGGAGGTATATACTATGAGAAATCCAGAAGAATTTCGTCGGGAAAATCGGCATGAACACAGACATGAACATCATCATCACCATCATTATCACCATAATATGGGCCAACATATGAGCCACCATCCGGGACAACATTATGGCCGTCCAGTTCATTATCAAGGGGGGCAAAATGTAGGTCATCATGGACATACGGAACATCACCACGGTAGATTTAATCGTTTTTAATAATTCGGAGGAAAATAATCAACAAGGCTTGAAATGGCGCTGTTTTCTCACGTGCTGCTCATTTTCTAGTTGGATTGTCAATAAGTGATCCGGAAAGAAGGATATTCGAAATACCGGCAGAAATATAGCGCTATATGAAAATGAATTATACCTAATATAAAAAGGATGCCGGAGCATCCTTTTTGAGTTAACCTATCCAAGTTGTAAGTTCTTTTGCATCTGTACGATTTCTAGGGGCGGGTTCTATATCGGGATAGCCTAAATAAATAAATGCGACGATTTCCCCTTGTTGTGAGAGGCCGAAAAATTCAGCCACTTTTTTGTTGTAGCAAATTGAGCCTGTGCGCCAGATTGCACCAAGACCGAGTGCATGTGCAGTCAACAACATATTCTGGACGCCAGCATTTACTGCAGCAAATTCTTCTTTTAAAATTACTCTATTTCGGTCGCTCGGTTCAACGCCTACTGCGATAATGACTGGGGAACGAAGCGGGTTATTTTGGCTACGTTCAATTTTTGTCTGACTAGCATCCGATTCTAACTCTTCTAGTTCAGATTTTGTAATGTCTACGAAGACATCTCCCAACTTTGTTCGGCCTTCACCTGATAAAACAAAAAATCGCCATGGTTCTGTTCGGAAATGATTGGGAGCATACGTACCTGCTTCAATAATTTGTTCAATTAGTTCAGTTGGGACCTTTTTATCTTCCAATAATGGGACACTTCTTCGTGTCTTAATCGCTTCATGTATGTTCAAAAAAATGACCTCTTTCTATTAATAATACTTTCTATCTCTATTAAGTATAGCGATTAGTTGAAAGTTTACCAAGAGTACTGAATTATAGGTTATACTAAGAGAATATGAAATAATTGGAGAGTAATGAAAGAAGTGAATTTAATTATGTCTACAAAAACAAAATCGATCGTTGGTAATCCAGTTTATCCAGTTATGTTTGCAATCGGTGGCGTTCATTTACTTAATGATTCATTACAAGCAGTTATTCCTGCCATGTTCCCGATACTTGAAGAAAGCATGGGATTGTCTTTTACTCAATTAGGCCTGATCGCATTTGCATTAAATATGGTTGCATCTGTCCTACAGCCCGTCGTGGGTTATATTAGTGATCGGAAACCTAGACCCTATGCACTTCCGGTTGGGATGACCTTTTCACTCGTTGGAATAGCCGGACTTGCATTTGCTCCGGAATATTGGATGATTCTTGTATTCGTGATATTACTTGGATTTGGATCGGCAGTTTTTCATCCGGAAGGTTCCCGTGTTTCATTCATGGCGGCGGGATCGAAGAGGGGACTATCGCAATCCATCTATCAAGTTGGCGGTAATTCAGGTCAAGCTCTTGCACCGTTAATCAGTGCATTCATATTGGTGCCACTTGGACAAAAGGGTGCCGCGATATTTATATTGGTTGCTGCACTAGCAATCTTTATATTGATGAAAATATCTGCCTGGTATAAAGAGCAACTTGTCCAAGAAAAGTTGAACAATCGCAAACGTGTCATTTTATCTACAATGGCGAACTTAACGAAAAAACAAGTGGGTGTCGCGCTCGGCTTATTGTTGGTTATTATATTTGCAAGGTCATTTTATGTGATCAGCATTACGAACTTTTACATATTTCATTTAATAAAATCTTACGGGCTCTCCATTTCTCAAGGGCAGTTATGCATCTTTCTGTTTTTAGCGCTTGGGGCGGCAGGAACGTTTTTTGGCGGACCGATGGCAGATAAAATTGGACGAAAAAACGTTATTGTTCTTTCACTATTATTGCCCATTCCATTTAGTATTTTGTTGCCATATGTTCCGTTGTGGGCGGTTATCGTATTGCTGAGCATCATTGGCTTTTTTATTATGTTGAGCTTTTCAGTCACGGTCGTTTATTCACAGGAGCTTGTGCCAAGTAAAATAGGGACAATGGCTGGATTAACTGTAGGACTTGCTTTTGGCATGGGGGCTATCGGGTCGGTAGTGATCGGAATATTAATGGACCATATCGGAATTTACAACACAATGATTGTTATTTCTTTCCTTCCGATTATTGGTCTTGTAGGTTTAGCGTTGCCACGAGATCAAAAAGTTGTTGCAGCTAAATAATGATTGCTTATTCAACAAAATTTTACTATAATGAAGTGTTGTCATTTTTATGAAGGTAGGTTGAATAAGTTGTCTAAAGATCAACAAAAAAAGTTATTGATATTGATGATAAATATGTTTATTGCTGTAGGAAGTTTCGGTATTATCATTCCGATTTTACCTGCTTATTTACTTTCAATTGGTGAGGGTGGAAAAGCTGCTGGCCTAATGATTGCGATATTTGCTGGTGCACAATTAGTCATGTCGCCGATTGCTGGGAAATGGGCGGATCAGTATGGGCGGAGAATCATGATAATTGCGGGCCTTAGTGGACTAGCACTTTCTATGTTCGTTTTTTATTTTTCAGATTCAATTACAGTATTGTATTTATCTAGAGTTATCGGCGGGATAGGAGCTGCGCTGTTAATTCCCGCGATATTTGCCTATGTAGCTGATATTACAACGATGGATCAGCGTGCAAAAGGCAATAGTATGATATCAGCTGCGATGTCGCTTGGAATTGTTATCGGACCGGGAATAGGTGGATTTCTTGCGGATTTCGGTTTGAAAATGCCTTTATTGGTCTCGGCGATTGTAGGTTTAGCGGCAGTCGTTTTCTCTTGGGTCATGCTAAAAGAAAGCCGCGATGAAGAAGTTGAATTGAATGCGGTCAATTCGGAACCGATGGTGAAAGAAATTATTCAATCGTTTAGTAAACCATTTTTTGTCCCGCTTTTGATTACGCTTGTTATGAGTTTCGGATTAATGGCTTATGAATCGGTGCTCGGGCTGTTTGTTGACAATGAATTCGGTGCATCGCCAAAAGATATTGCCATTCTTGTGACGTCCACTGGTATTGTGAGTACAATCATCCAATTATTTGCGGTGGACCGGGTTGTTCGTAGGTTTGGTGAACCAGCTGTGTTGACAATTTTTCTAGGCGTAGTTGCAGTTGGCTTTTTATTATCAATATTTGCTACAACATATGTGATGTTTTTTGCAGTTACGTTAATCATCTTTCTTTCCACCTCGATGTTGCGTCCAGTATTGACCACACTCATATCCAAGTTAGCAGGGAATGAACAAGGGTTTGCGATGGGTATGAACAACGCATATATGAGTATCGGTAATGTTTTAGGACCAGTACTTGCTGGTATTTTGTTTGATTTTAATATTATTTATCCATTTATTTTAGGGCTAATCGTTCTTGTATTAACAACGATTGGGTCGATGCGGTGGAAAGCGCCAAAAAATATAATTTCATAATGAACAGGCTATCCAAATTTAATTGGATAGCCTTTTTTTATGAATTAATAACTATAGCGTATAATCGTTAGAAAAAACTAAAAACATGATTTTAGGTTTAAGTTTAAATGCGGTAGGGTAGTGAAATATGAATGAATAAAAATAGGGGTCGGTGTGTTTTGGATAAAAAGTTTTGGAAGAATCCAGTTTTTTCAATATCAGCAACAGTCGTTTTAGTTTTAGTTATTCTCGGATCAATTAATCCTAATAAGTTCAGAATTGTAGCCGAGAAGCTTTACGGATTCACAACGATTAATTTTGGTTGGTTTTATTTACTAGCGGTTTTTATCGTAATTGTATTTCTGGTCGCACTGGCGATTAGTAAGTATGGCGCTATTCGGATTGGCGGAGATGATGAACGGCCGGATTATCCATTTTTCACTTGGATTGGTATGTTATTCTCAGCGGGATTTGGTGTTGGATTGGTTTTCTGGGGTGTCGCAGAACCGATGAGCCATTATTTCACTTCACCAATTGATGGTGTAGAACCGCAGACTGAAGAAGCAGCGCGAATTGCAATGAGCTATTCATTTTTTCATTGGGGAATCTCTCAATGGGCAATCTTTGCAATTGTTGGACTTGTAATTGGTTTTTTACAGTTCCGAAAGAAAAGAGATGGACTTATATCTACGGCATTGGAGCCGCTGATGGGCTCTAACAAAACAGTAAAAACAACAATCGATTCATTAGCAGTTATTGCGACTGTAATGGGGGTAGCAACCTCGCTCGGTCTTGGAATTTTACAGATGAGCGGTGGGTTGCAATCTGTTTTTAAAATTGGAAATACATTCGGTGTCCAATTAATGATTGCGCTAATTGTTTTCATCGCGTATATGATTTCAGCCACAACAGGTTTAAACAAAGGGATTCGCTATTTGGGGAATTTTAACTTAGGAATGGCAATCGCGTTATTGCTCTTTATTTTTGCAGTTGGACCTAAAGTTTTCATTTTAGATACATTTACGTTGGCGATTGGCGATTTTATTTCGAATTTCGTTCAATATAGCTTAAGATTGCAACCATATAAAGGTGGTACGTGGGTACGTGATTGGACAATATTTTATTGGGCTTGGACGATTGCTTGGTCTCCATTTGTCGGCGCATTCGTTGCTCGCGTATCGAAAGGTAGGACGATACGGGAATTCATAGCAGGCGTAATGGTGATTCCACCTGTCTTTGCTTGCATGTGGATCGCGACTTTAGGAGGGACGGCTTTATATAATGATTTGAATAATGGGACTAAAATTGCTGAAGCAGTTGATGCGGATATCACGTCTGCAATCTTTGCAACCTTTGAATATGTTCCGTTTTCAGGTTTGATTTCCGCTTTATCAATCTTGTTAATTTTTACTTTCCTTGTGACGTCAGCAGATTCTGCTACTTATATATTAGCGAGTATGACGACAAAGGGAAGTTTATTACCACCGCTAGTCGTTAAGATGGTTTGGGGAGTTCTTATGTCAGCAATTTCTGTTGTTCTTTTGTATGCAGGCGGTTTGGAGGCATTGCAATCAGCTTCGCTCGTATCCGCTTTGCCGTTCACATTATTATTATTGCTCTTAGTTTTCTCAATGGGGAAACTGCTAAAGCGAGAACCGATTACGGTTCGCTCATCTGATGTTCGACGCTTTACTCGAATTGAAAAGGAAGCAAAGAAAAGAGCGATTGAAAAAGATTTGAATAAAAGAAAATAATAATAAAATGCCGAGATCCCATGGGACTCGGCATTTTTTTCAATCTTTATATATTCTTTTTAATGCTTCTTTGAATTGGGGTCGAACTTTAATTTGAGGTCGAATTTCTTTCGCTTTGTGTTCAGCTTCATCGACAGTATCTGCTTGTCTGAGTTCGAGTAAGGTTGCTGTAGCAATAGTCCCAGCTCTACCGCGACCAGTATTACAATGGAAAAAAACATTTTTATCGGAATGATAGGCATTCATTACGGCTGTTACTGCTGCTTTAATCGATTCATCCAGATTGTCTGCCTCATCGACAATTGGCTGAAGGACACTTACGTCGCTTGAGAGAGACCCCTTTACCTCTGCACGCAAATCATAGATTACATCAATCTTTTCATTCTCAAGTAGTTCATCAATCGCATCGATACCCCCTACGAAAATTCGGCCAGGTACGAGTGCTTCATATTTTTTAGTTGTCATAAAATCACCCCCTGGCCCTTAGTATATCATTCTGTTAAGGATTTCACGTAGTAGACTTCTCGACTAGGTAATTCGAGACAATTTAATTGGCCGCCGAAAACCGCACCGCCGTCGATGCCGATGATATTATTTTCCCCGAAAAAGATTGAATGATTGTCGTGTAAATATTTTGTCGGTGTATGACCAAAAATGACCGTCTTATCTCCGGAATATGCTTTGTGAAATTCTTTGCGAATCCACATTAAAGTGTATGGATCTGTTTCTTCAAGCGGCTGATTGGGATCGACTCCAGCGTGAACAAATATGTATTCATCTAACTCGATAAAGTGATCAAGGTTTTCAATAAAGTTGAGGTGCCTAGCTAATGTTTCGTCTTTTAGCATAGGTTTAATAAACTCCGCTTCATCCGGCACTACAAACTCATTTTCTTTAAATCCATAGCTTTTCAATGTATCACGGCCGCCGTTTCGATTGATCCAGTTCTTCCAAGAACGCTCCTCGTCCGTAGTCAGTGCTTTAATCATCATGTCTTCATGATTCCCTTTAAGCACTAACGCTCCATCTGATTTCAATTCAATCACTTTCTCCAGGACTTTTTTGAATTTGGTCCCCGGTCTACAAAGTCGCCTAAGAGAATAAGTTGATCTTGCGATGAATCATAGTTTACTTCTGAGAGTAATCTTTTTAATAACTCCAATTCTCCATGAATATCGCTTATTGCAAGTATGCGTTTCATCTAATGCCGACGTCCTTTCGGATTGCAGTTCTTGTGACTCTAGCGTATATCAATGATAAACTAATGTAAACATGCGAAAAGTGAGAGGTGGATTTTATGTGCGGAAGATTTACTTTATTCGCCCCGTATTATGATATTGTCGAACGATTTGATATTGAGTCGGCGTTCGATGAAAGCGATTATGTGCCAAGTTATAATATCGCGCCTTCGCAACAAGTGGTCGCCATCGTGAATGATGGTGAGAAAAATAGGTTGGGTCATTTACGCTGGGGGTTAATACCGCCATGGGCGAAAGATGAAAAGATTGGTTATAAAATGATTAATGCTAGAGCGGAATCAGTATCGGAAAGGCCTAGTTATAAAAATGCATTTAAAAAGAAAAGATGTATTATTCCAGCCGACTCATTTTATGAATGGAAAAATACAGAAAATGGAAAAATCCCGATGCGTTTTAAATTAAAATCAAACGATATATTTTCTTTAGCAGGCTTATGGGAATCATGGAAATCGGCTGAAGGACAAACAATCCATACATGCACTGTTATAACGACACAACCAAATGAACTGGTTAAGCCGGTCCATAATAGAATGCCAGTCATTTTAAGGCCTGAGGATGAAGCGGCATGGTTGTCGCCGAATTTAGAAGATTTCGATTTCCTGGGCAATTTACTTGTACCGTTTGATGAAGGGAAAATGGATGCGTATCCAGTATCATCTTCTGTTAATTCTCCAAGAAATAACGATGAATCATTGATAATTCAAGTGAAATAAAGGATAGGGGGATTCGATTGTTAGTAGATTTACTAGAGAAATCAAATTATATTGTCGTGTACACGGGTGCGGGCATGTCCACTGAGAGTGGGTTGCCAGATTTTCGTTCGGCTAACACAGGGCTTTGGGAAAAGGAAGATCCTACACAAATTGCGAGTACGGAAGCTTTGAATCGCGACGTGGAAAAGTTCTTCCAATTTTATCGAGAACGCGTAATCGGCGTGAAAGATTGCAAGCCACATAATGGGCATGACATTTTAGCGAAATGGGAAAAAGATGGATTAATCCAAAGTATTATCACACAAAACGTGGATGGTTTTCATTCAGAGGCAGGATCTGAGAATGTTATGGAGCTTCACGGGACATTGCAGAAAGTACATTGTGAGACATGTAAGAAAGAATACGGAAGTGAGATGTACGAATCTGAAACTTTCTATTGCGGATGCGGCGGTAAATTACGTCCTTCTATTGTATTATTTGGCGAAGGACTTCCAGAAGAAACGTTCATGAAAGCAGTCGAGGAAAGTGAAAAAGCGGATCTTTTTATTGTGCTAGGTTCTTCGTTGACGGTCACACCGGCAAATCAATTTCCGTTAATTGCAAAAGAAAACGGTGCTAAACTATTAATCGTTAATATGGATCCGACACATTTCGACGATTTAGCGGATGTTGTGATTAATGATCAGAAAATAGGAGAAGTCCTCGCTGAAATCGATCGTCATTTAGTGAAGAAATAAGTGTAAGTCGGATATCTGTCCTAGGGATGGATATCCGACGCATATTAAAATCAGGTAAATGTAATCATTGTATCTAGCGGACTATTGGGTTTTATAATATCTGCGACATCTAAAATAGGTATCGGAAAGTAAGGGAAACCTAAGTAATAAGGCGTGATCTCATAGAGTTGGAAATAAACAACTAGGGATGTATCCGCAATATAGAAATCATGTTCGGGACGAATGACTTTGAATTAGTCGAGCAATTGAATTTTCCATTTCTTGATGTCTACTTTAATAATCGCAGATATCTGTTCTACGTAATTGCTACCGTCTTTAAACAAGTCTTTTAATGTATATTTTTTTCCTGTGGCGGTGTCAAATGTCAGCGATTTAATAATTGTCATGCCATGTGCGCCGCCAGTAAAGGAGTAAACAATCAGGTTTAAACTAAGAATGCCCCGTTGATTATTTTTAATCTCGTAGTAAGCTACCATTTCAACTAGTTCGGGTTTATAGTAACTTTGCTCGATTAGGATTTCATTTAATAACGTCATGATTCCGTGATTGATTTTAGCTTGGGCATCCGGATTATTTAAGTTGGTAACGGCGGGAAAATAGACATTTACATTCGGTGAGTTATGTGGAATCTTTTTAGTAATAATTCGAACAGGAAACTTCACTAACAACATCCTTTCATTCGAGCGTGATAAAGAATTATATGTTGAACCAGTATAATAAGTACTTAGGGAACGGGGGACCTTATTGATGGTGACATTGGAAGATGTAAAGAAAGCCCAGCTTGGAAATAAAGAATTTGTGCATTACACGCCGATGCTGACTTCTGCACAATTAGATGATCTTTGTGGGAACCGGGTTTTCTTGAAAGCGGAGCATTTGCAAAAGACGGGTTCATTCAAAATTCGAGGGGCTGCGAATAAGGCTCAGGAAGCTGTGAGACAGGGAGCGCAATATATTACGGCGGCGTCCTCTGGAAATCACGGACAAGCAGTTGCATATATGGCAAATAAATTAGGAATTCAAGCGACCATCGTCATTCCCGAAGATGCAAATGCAGTGAAAATTGCAGCGATTGAAGCGTACAATGGGAAAATCGTTAAATGCGGAACAACTTCAGCTGAACGGATTCCAAAAGCGATGGAAATTGCAGCACAAAATGATGGCGTCTTTATCCCGCCTTATGATGATCCATATATAATTGCGGGACAGGGAACGGTGGGAATTGAAATATTAGAACAGGTTCCCAATGCTGAGATTATCGTCGTGCCTGTTGGCGGCGGGGGATTAATCAGTGGGATTTTATCAGCGGTGAAGCAACTTAATCCGAAGATAAAAGTCGTCGGGGTTGAACCAGACACCGCGAACGATACTTTTTTGTCTTTCCAAACGGGTGAAATCACTGCGATTCCTGCAACAACAACGATAGCGGATGGCCTTCGTACATCTCAACCTGGAGATTTGACGTTTCCTATCGTGAAAGAATATCTAGATGACCTTGTACTTGTATCAGAGGAAGAGATAAAAAATGCTTTTCATTTTATAGTAGAACGCACAAAACAGGTCATCGAGCCGTCCAGTGCGGTGACAATTGCAGCGATTCTTTCAGGGAAGTTAAATGTCGAGGACAAACATATTGTTGCTATTTTATCTGGAGGCAATGTTGATTTGCGACAGATAAATGATTTTATGTCTAAGAAATAATCAGCGGGAAGATGCATTGAATGCTCTATTAACGACTAAATGCTATCGAATGACAGGGTGCAAATTTCGGTGTAAGATTAATAAAAAGAATGATGGACAGGGAGGTTTCGAAATGTCGGAGAAAAAAGATTATGAGGAAGTATTAAGAACAATGGATTCTGAGAAGGCGATTCAAAATATGGACAAACATTATTCTGATAAGAAATTTTGGAATAAATTGAAGAAGTTTGGCAAAAAAGCAGGGCAAAAGACAGTCTATTATAGCTTGCTTCTATTTTACACAGCTAAAGATCCGAGAGTACCCAACTCTTCTAAAATGATTATTGTCGGAGCGTTAGGTTATCTAATTTTCCCAGTCGACCTCATACCGGATTTCATACCTGTAGTAGGTCTAGCTGATGATGCGACTGTAATTGCGGCAGCCGTTTATAAAGTAGTTCAGCATATTGATGATGAGATTAAAAATAAAACTAAGCAAAAGTATAGCGAGTTTTTCGGGGATACATCCGCTATTGAAATTTAAAAAGCTTTCGCGGGATCTGGATGCCTGCGAAAGCTTTTTTTATTCATAAACAATACGCGGTGCCTTACGAATGACAACTTCCCAATTCGTTCCCGTTCCAATACGATATGCGTCTGCAAAAGATCCTTGGTTGATCGCAATCCCAATATTGTCTAGTGAGTTTACATAGACAAGTGGTTCACCGATATGCAAATCTGCAAACGAGCGACCGTATGTCATGATGTTGTTGTAAATTGTGCGTCCGTCCGTTGTAATTGTCACTTCAAATGAATCTCCATGTTGCTCTGCAATTTCAATAAATTGTTTCCGGCTAATGTTCGTCCATAGATTTCCGAACGGTCTATCGATAATGTCAACATTGCCTGTAATAACTTCATCTTCAATTGATGAATTTTTAAGTGGCAATGATACAATTTCAGTCGTATTGAATGCTGGTCCAACATTCTCATAGTTAATCACGCCTGAAGCGAGTCGGGCGCCCGTATAAGCGAAAATGTCTCGACCATGGAATGTATGAGATTCACCTGAGTTTGGTAGTCTGTTTACGGTCTCGTCAATGTCTCTAACTTCAGTTATTCCGATGAATTGTTTTACATGTGTCAGCGTACCATTATCCGGCGTTATAATATATTGGCCGTTCGTGGTTTTTGCAACAACAGCACGACGGTCTGAACCAACCCCTGGATCGACAATCGATACAAATACAGTTCCTTCTGGCCAATATCTAATTGTCTGGAGCAATCGATAAGACGCTTCCCATAAATTGTACTGTGGAATTTGATGCGTAATTTCAAAAATAGAGAGTCCAGGTTGAACTGTGTTTGCCACCCCGTGCATTGCGCTCACGGCACCATCGCTATTACCAAAATCCGATTGAAAAACTAATAAACCTTTTGTCATTTCCAAACACTCCTCGTTGTTATTTTTTACTTAAAAACCTGCTGAACAGTCTTGTGGAGTAAAAAAGGGTGCAAAAAAATCCCGCCCAAATCAATCCTAAGATTGAAAAGGACGAGATTATCTCTCGTGTTACCACCTTTATTCGCTGCGAACTCTCGTAAGCAACCTCAACAAGTACAGAATTCTATATGGATGAATTCTAGACTGTGGTTTTGGTAACGGGAACCAACTCCCGCTGACATCTACTTATGCAGGTCGCTGCATGTTCAACTCAGAGCTCAGAGGCCATTGTTCAAATGAAAGATTTTTTGCTTCTTTTCAGCTACCGAAGCTTTCTGTTAAAAAATCGACCATTCTACTTTTCTCTTCAACGCTTTTAAGTATTGATTATTAAGTTACATGATAATATTCAGATTGTCAAACGTTTTTGAATATTAATTTTAAACAGTGTTTTTGCGTTCGTTGCAGAATGTAAGAGGGGAAGGGGAGCCTACATTAATCGTATTACTCGATTAACAACAATTACAAACAAAAAGCGTGTCACGACTGAATCATCGTGACACGCATTTTCATTTTACTCTGTTTCTACTTCAACTTTCTTTTTACGGAACTTTCCTAAGAACTCATAAACAATAGGTACGAATATCAGCGTGAGTAATGTAGAACTTGTTAGCCCACCGATAACCGTGACGCCGAGACCTTTGGAGATAAGTCCGCTTCCTTCTGCACCAATGGCTAATGGAATAAGGGCACCAATTGTTGCGAGTGCTGTCATCAGGATCGGGCGAAGTCTTGTCGTTCCAGCTTCTAAGATAGCTTCTCTAGTTGATAGGCCTTCTTTTTCCATATTAATCACTCGGTCAATTAAGACAATCGCGTTTGTGACGACGATTCCGATTAGCATCAAAACGCCAATCATAGATGAAACACTGATTGTTTCACCAGCAATGAGTAAGCCAACCAGTGCGCCAATTACTGTAAACGGAAGTGAGAATAGTACTGCAAATGGTGCGAGTCCACCGCCGAAAGTAACAACTAAAATGAGATACACGATTGCAATTGCAGCTAACATTGCTAGACCAAGCTGTGTAAAGGCTTCTGCGATATCTTCGGTAACACCGGCAGTATTCACTTCAACATTTGAAGGGATGTCTAGTTTGTCAATTTCTTTTTGAATGTCCGCGGAAACTTTAGTTACATCTTTTGCTGTTATAGTTGCGGATGCACTTGCGAAGATTTTTCCATTTCTACGGGAAACTGTATCTGAACTTGTTCCTTCTTTCACTTTAACAAATTCGGAAATTGGAACCTCCATGCCGAAAGGAGATTGTACAGTATTTTTTAGTAAATCATCGATTGTTTTCTGTTCAGTTTCTTCAACATCAATATAAACGTCAAATGTTTTGTTGCCATCTGCAATTTTTGTAAGTACTTCACGTTGTTGCATCGGATTTAGTTTCATTCCGATTTGGGCTGTTGTTAGACCAAACTGTGTTAGTTTTTCTTGGTCTGCAACCAGTGTATATTCTTTATACGATCTTGCTAGACTCGTTTTAACATCTTTTAATTCTGTTTCATTTTTCAAGATATTTTCGATATCAGTGATAACTGGTTCAATATCTTCAATGCTATTTCCGTAAACATAATAGCTTAATGCGTTACTCGCACCCATACCGAAGTCTTGAGATTTCCATTCACCTGTCGTTGATAAGTCTTGGAGTTCAAGTATTGTATCTTCTGTTACTTTTGTAAACTCTTCAGTATCCGAATTGAATGTCACAAACATCAGCGCTCCATTAGAGGCGCCTGGTGCCATAGGGTTTTCACCGCCAACAGATACTTGGATTGTTTCAACGTCCTTTAAGTCCATTAAATACGATTCAGCTATTTCAACGTTTTCGTTTACAGCTTCAAGTGTTTCGCCAGGTTCAGGTGTGTACGTAATATACATCATTTTTTGCTCTTCTTCTGGTAAGAAACTTACGCCGATAATCGGAACTAAAAATAAACTTCCGACGAGTAAAGCAATGGAAATGACTGATGTAATCAGTTTATGATTCAATGTCCAGTTTAATATTTTTTCATAAGCAGTAGCTGTTTTCCCTTTGCCTTTGTCAGCCTTTGAACTAACTTCGTTTGAATAGATTTGCTTTTTAAATAATGAATGTGCAAGCATTGGCACAATTGTAACAGCTACAAGTAATGAAGCCATTAGTGCGAATACAATTGTCAATGCGAATGGCATGAACAATTCGCCGACCATTCCACCAACTAATCCGATAGGGATGAATACGGCAACTGTAACGAGTGTAGACGACGTTATTGGTTTGAACATTTGAAGTGTCGCTTCTCGTACTAGCGCTCTACCTTTCAGTTTTTCGGTTGCTAGATTCATTCGTCTGAATATGTTTTCGACAACTACAATCGAATCATCGATTACACGACCAATTGCTACGGTCATTGCACCAAGTGTCATCATGTTTAATGTAATATCCATCAAATTCAAAAGAATAATCGCGATGAGTAACGACATCGGGATGGATACTATTGCAATGATTGTCGATTTGAAATTACGAAGGAACAACATGATGATAAGTACAGCAAAAAGTGCTCCGAAGAGGGCTTTACTTAGCATCGTATTTACAGAGTCTTCGATAGGTTCACCTTGGTCCAACGTTGTAGAAATTGTTACACCTTTATTTTCTTTTTCAAACTGTTCAACATGCTCTTTCACAGCATTGACAACGTCAACTGTATTCGCTTGTTGTGATTTAATAATTTGAAGTGCAATCGCTTCTTCACCGTTTGTTCTTGAAATAGATTCTGCTTTTCCGATGAGTTCAATCGTTGCAATTTCTCCTAATTTAACAGTAGGGAGTTCAGCACTTTGTCCTGCCGCCGCTGAAGGCTCGGTGCCTATCTCATCTTGGCCAGGCATTCCTTCCATACCAGGAATTGTACCTTGACCCGGCATTTCTGCAGGCATCACGGGAATTAAAATGTTTTTCAAATCGTCAACAGTTGTAATGTTTCCATCAACAACTACTGATTGTTCTTGATCGCCAAATTGGAAAAGTCCTAAAGGCATCTTCACGTCTGAGCCTTTTATAATCATTTTTACCGTTTCTTCATCCAAATTCAGTGAAGCCATTTTTTCGTGATCGAAAGTTAGACTAACTTCTTCAATTTGCTGTCCAGATGCAGTTGCACTTGAGACACCTTCGATGGCTTCGATACTCGGAATTAAAGTATCTTCTACTTTCTTCGTTAACTCCTCAAGATTCGCATCTTTATCAGAAACACTAATTGCGAGAACTGGAAATGCGTTAATACTTATTCTACCGACACTTGGATCCATTGCATTACTAGGTAAGTTGACATTCTTTAACGCCTCTTCAACTTCACTTGTTGCTTTATCCATATCTGTACCATAGTTAAATTCAATTTGAAGTGACGATGCATTTTGATAGGAAGTAGAGCTTACGGAAGAGAGTCCGCTTAGACCAGATACTGCTTTTTCCAGCGGTTCCGATAAATCCTGATCAACCTGTTCAGGAGTCGCTCCTGGGTAAATTGTTGTGACACTAACGATTGGAATCGTAATATCCGGTATTGTTTCTAATTTCATCTGCGTCCCCGAATAAAGACCGGCAGCTGTTATAATGAATGTAAGAAGCCAGATAGCTAACTTATTTTTCATAACAAAGTTTACAATTGATTTCATAATACCCTCCAATAAATGATTTTTTGACTATTTCGTTCTATTACGATATCATAATAACTAACCAGTCAGTCATTCGACGCGCGTATAAAGCAAATATGTCTACTATTAACAATCTAGAAAACTATTATATTTTCCACATATATAAATGATGAAATGCAGTGTTAGATAATTCGATACCTCCAAACTAACTTTTATATTCTTCTAATGATGTACTCACTCATATTAAATGACCAGTCAGTCAATTGTCAATGATTAAACTTCTTTAAAGACTAATTTTTTCACCGGCAATCAAACATACTTTATTACGGTAACTGACCAGTCAGTCAGGAGGGCTAGCATAACGATATTTTAGATCATCAATAGGCTTAGGGGCTGTTTAACTTGACGAAAAGAAAAGTATTAATAATAGAAAAGGCATCTGAACTATTTGCGGAGAACGGTTTTGATGCGACTTCAGTACAAGATATTACAGATGCCTGTGGAATTTCGAAAGGTGCTTTTTATCTCTCATTTAAATCGAAGGAAAATCTGTTGTTTTCAATCTTCGAATACTTTAGTGATAAACTAATTGCCAGAATGGGCGGTTTATTGGACTTGGAAATCGGTACTAGGGAAAGATTCGAATTATTCTTCAGTGTCCAATTTGAAGAGATTGCACGTTACTCGGACTTTATTATGATGCAAATGCGAGAACAGACAAGCCCCGGAAACGCCGAAATGTTAGCGTTAATCAATGAATTGCGCCAAAGAACATATAAGGTGCAGGAAAGATTACTGCTTGAAGTCTATGGGGATGGTATTCGTAAACATATGCCTGATCTCCTCGTTTTATTAAGTGGGCTTATTAAAGGGTATATTGAAATTATCATATTTAATAAAGATGAATTGAACTATGTCGAACTAGGGGCTTATATTGTGGAACGAACGGATTCAATTGTGGCAGGTTTATCCGAACCATTCTTGAAGTCTGACCAGCTAATAGGTTATCGTGTTAACGGTAGTAACACGATGATAACTGCCGATGAGTTATTGAAAGACATCGAGTTATTCAAACATGTAGTGAAAGATGAGGATTTGTTAATTAGTTTAGATGTAATTAAAGAGGAACTTTCGGAAAAAAATCATCGGAAACCGGTCATACAAGGGATGATGTCGAATTTGAAAAACCATGCAGGAACTGAAGCGCTTTTAGGTAAATTAAACCTTTTTATAAAAAGCATGTGTTAATGATTGCTGTCCTTCGCTTTTTCCAGTATTTTGTGGTAATATTTAGCTCTAGAATAGAAGAGGACGTGAAAGTGAATTGATTACAATCAAAGTACCAAATCCTGATATTACAATCGTTCAACGAAAACAAGATGAGAATACCGATGCACCGAAGATAAAGCCTGTTTATGGTTTTATCGATCTTCATGAAATTCCACGCGATAAAGGCGGTCTCATTTTATTTTATAATCATAAAGATGAATTACTTTTCGTGGGCAAAGCGCGCAAACTTCGTCAACGTGTGAGCAAGCATTTTAATGACAATGTCTCACCGCTTAAGAACCACCGCGATGAAGTAAATAAAATAGAGATTCTGTTAGTGGAAGAGCCTATGGAACGCGATATTTTAGAAACGTATATTATTAACACGCAATTTGCGAAATACAATGTAGATAAAGTATATTATAAATAAAGGAAAAAGCTGATTGCTCTATGCACTCAGCTTTTTTCAACTATATATGGAAAAGGTGACGATATGGACCAGCGTATACAGGAGATTGCTGATGATATTAAAGTGAAATATGGACTCGATGATTACAAACTGGAAACCTATTCAATACATAAAGAACGTAATAGTTTAGGGGAAGCATATTATAAATTTAATATCGAATTTTTTCCGAATGAGTTTTCAGGCGAGCTTGTGGAAGATTTAAATCCTGAAGGAACAGCAATAGTTGATTATAATATCCAAAAAGAAATTGTGGAAAGTGTTATTTTTGTAGAAGATAAATCTTTCTCAACGATGACTCATTTTCCAGGGAAAACAGAAGAAGAGGTCGGGTATTGGATTGAGTCAGAAACAGGCTTAACATATGGTAAAGATTTTGTGATGACAGAAGTTCTAGAAAACGGTTTTCAATTTAGCCCAAACATCGAGGGAGTTGAAATAACACCCGTTGGAATGATAGAGGTAGAGTTTGATAACGACGGGAAACTGACGTCTTATAATTTATATGATCCAATTCCATCTAGCGGAGACCTTGAGTGGGCGGAGTTCACATTGACGCTCGAGGAAATCGAACCACTTGTAAGAAAACAACTGCAATTAGTCAACTTTCCTCTAGAAGCAGAAAAGAAATTCGTCCCTATTTATGCAATGGAAGAAGTTTATGTCACTTTGGACGGTTCTCGCGTTATACCATTCTTAGATCATGAGCGCGAAGAAGTGAAAGTGGATGAAGTAATCGAATGGACTCAGCCGTTCACTGGAGAATTGGTGCGCGAACAAATCGATTTAGTTTCTGAAGCCACTGTTGAAGATGCTTTTGAAGGGAAAGGCATTGAAGAAAAACTAGTGATGACATCAGATCAAATCGAAAAATCTAAAGATATTGTTCGTGATGTCTTTCAATCAGAGTTTCCAAAGGAATCAGGTATGTGGAAACTTGACACACTACAACGACTTGAACATTTTATCAAAGCGACTTGCAGCATGGATGAAATGGCCAGGTCTGTCTTTAATCGTAAACTCGTCGTGTTAATCAATCCAGAAACGATGACCTTACTAATTTACGTAGATAACGGGGAAGTGTTCGAGATCTTCGACACATTCGAACCCGCTGAAAATGCAGTTGTATCCCATGAAGAGGCGTTTGAAAAGTTAGTGTCGTATATTTCGCTCACCCCAACATACGTATACGATTCCGTTACGGAAAAATATACTTTATGCGGATTATTGGATGCCGCAGAAGGCGTTCATGCGGTAACTGGGGAAATTGTACCTTTAACTGATTTTTAATGACGAAACTGGCAACCACCGTGTAATAGTGGTTGCCAGTTTTTAAACTATCGAGCAACGTTTATAGCGAAGAATTATCGAAAATCGAACACGGAATTTGATGTAATTTATTGATTCAGTCTTCCAGATTAACAAAAATCCCGTCCAAGCTTGGCTCTTTTGTGAGTAAACCTGCTTTTGTCATCCAATCTGCAGTGACTTCCCATACTTCCGCATCCTGATAGCCAAATTTACCGCTAGATTTCATCTTTGGAAGCAGAATTGATAACGATTCTTTTTCGACTTCTTCAATAAGCGGGAAGTTCGCTTTATCCTGATGCTTTAACAAGGTCGCGAGTGCTTCATCTGGATCTTTTTCCATGTCGTCGAACGCTTTTCTAGCCGCGCGCCAAAATGCTTCGATATTCGCTTGCTTTTTATTCCAAGTGTCATCACTTGTTACGACTACGAGTTCATAAAAAGAGGGGACTCCGTAATCTGTTGGGTCAATATGTCCGGGATTATAGCCTTCGTATTCCAACATTGGAAATTCGTGATTGATAAACATTCCGACAGCTGCATCTGCATTTTCAGAAACAATTGATGAACTTAATTCGAATCCGACATCGACCATTGTAACCGAATTGAAATCTGCACCGTCCGTTTCCATCATCGTTTCGACCATTGCTTCATTAAGTGGGATTCCAGTGAACCCAATTGTTTTTCCTTCAAGGTCTTTAGGAGACTTAATGCCGGTCTCTTCTAAAAAACCTAAATGATTAAGCGGGGATCGAACAAGTACGCCGACCGATTTCACTGCAATATCTTGTTCCGTTTTCGCGATGATGACATCTGGCTGATAGGTAATACCCATCGTCACTTTCCCAGCCGCAGCTAAGTTAATCGGGTCTGTTGGATTAGCTGGGAATTGAATATCCAGTTCAATTCCTTCTTCTTCGAAATAGCCTTTTTCTTCAGCAACATAAAGAAAACTATGTACTGCGTTTGGATACCAATCGAGCATAATGCTTACTTTTTCTGTTTCCTCTTTATTACAGGCACTTAATGCAAATAAAAGCATGATACTTCCTAAAATTACTTTAATATTTCTCAACTTTTTGTCCTCCATTTTAACATGCGTTTTTCAATGAATGTCACACAAACAAATAATAGAATCCCAACAAAGGATAGAACGAAAATCGGTGCAAATACTGCCGCTCCGTCGAATTGCGTCATCATGCGACGGCTAAAATAACCGAGTCCAGCTTGTGCGCCTAGCCATTCACCAATTGTTGCACCGATTACGCTTAGCGTTACGGCTACTTTTAATCCTGAAAAGAAGTGGGGAAGTGCAATGGGTACGGAATATTTTAAGAATATATCTTTTTTCGTAGCACCCATTGTTAAAAATAACTCCTTAGTATCCTTCTTTCCGGAAGACAATCCATCAAAGGCGTTCACTGTAATTGGGAAAAACGTGATCAAAACGGCTACAGCGACTTTGCTCCAAATTGTGTAGCCGAACCATAAAACGAAAATGGGTGCTAGCGCAATCACCGGGACCATTTGTGATGCAATTAAAATCGGATAGATTGCTCTTTGAACACTAGTATTTAGAGACATCCAAACTGCAATTGTTGTTCCTAAAATGATTGAAAGCGTTAGCCCAATGATGATTGACAATAAAGTCACCGGCAAGTGGATTAAAAATAGCACGTCCTTTAATTCCCAGAGGCGAACTAAAATTTGAGATGGAGAAGGAAGTATGAATGCTTTATCAATTAACCTTGCGCTAAATTCCCATAGGACTAAGAACATTATCACAATCAATGAAGATGCCGTATTCCTCATAATGTAACCTCATTCCGCAGCGTACTAAGCAAACGCTCTTTCAAATCCAATATATCAGGGCGGTGCAAATCTTTGCGCGTTCGCTCTCGTCCTAGTGGAATTGTGATTACCTCAATAGCGGTAACAGGTTTATTTTTCAATAAGAAAATACGGTCTGAAAGAAATAGCGCTTCATCTACATCATGCGTGATGAATAGAATCGTAGACTGTCTTTTCTCCCATTGCTCAAGCAGCCATTCCTGCATCGATAATTTAGTAATTGCATCGAGTGCAGAAAAGGGTTCATCGAGTAAGAGAAGCGGATTTCCGGAAAGAACAGCGCGCAAAAATGCAACGCGCTGTTTCATGCCACCTGATAGTTCGGAAGGGTATTTATCATTTGTTCCTGCTAACCCAAACTCTTTTAATAAAGGTCTTATTTGTTTGTAAGCAGTCTGTTTATCAACGCCAATGATTTCGAGTGGTAAATATGCGTTTTCCAAAATCGTTCGCCAAGGTAGTAGCAAATCTTGTTGAGGCATATAGCCCACTTTGCCAAGCCGGTGTCCATTTACCTCGTCTTCCAGTGTGATGTCACCAGTCGATGGGTTATCTAGACCGGTGACAAGGCGGAAAATCGTGCTTTTACCGGACCCGCTAACTCCTAAGATGGAAATGAATTCACCTGGACGAACTGAGAATGAAAGTTCGTCTAGTATCATATTATTTTCTTCATAGCCAAACGAAACATTATTAAACTTCAACATTAGCAGTTTCAACGCCTACAACGCCTGGCCACATTTGCTGGTTATTTGCCATATCCCAGAACATGTATTCAAAACGTGTTGTATTTAAAAAGATTTCCTCAAGTTTTTGTAGCTCGTGTTCAGGTTTTCCATCAGCAACTTCATTCATCAAATCGATGCACCATCCTGCTAACTCACCGAATGCGTCGGATGAATACATGCGAATCCAGTCGCCGTAGAGTGGATGATCTGCAGCCCCGGGGATGGCGTTTAATTCTTTCCCGATTTCCCAATAACTCCAAGCACATGGCAGTACAGCTGCGACAACTTCCGCGAGCGTTCCTTTTTGACTTACATGCAACATGTAATGCGTATAGGCAAGGACAATAGGGGAGGGCTTCGCGTTTTCAAGCTCTTCTTGGGAAATGCCGAATCTTGCAGCATATTTGCGGTGAAGTTCCATTTCCGTATTCAAAGTTCCTTCAAGCAGTCCCGCAAATTTCCCCATCGTCTCGACATCGTCGGCTTTCACAGCACCGATTGCGAATACTTTTGAGTAATCAATCAAATATAAGTAATCCTGCACCATGTAAAATCGGAAGTTTTCTTGATCAACAGTTCCATCGCCAATTCCTTTTACAAATGGATGATTATGATTCTGTCTCCAAATTGGTAATGTCTTCCCATGCAAGCGGTCAGTGAATTTCATGTAGAACACTCTCCCTAAGAAATTTTCCAAATAAAAAACCCACTCCTTGAAGAAGAAGTGGGTTGAAGACAGTCGAATATAATCGCCGAAAATAGACGGGTAGAATTTATTCGTCAGCACCTCTTCCTTACGCCAGCATTATCTGGTTCAAGTTGAAAGGGTTTAGGCATATGCCAGTCTCAGCTCTTCTCGAGCACCCCTAGTGGTGGATCATATTAAATTGGATTCACTTAAGTATAAGCATATAGAATTTAGAAGGTCAAATGATTCACCAGAAATAGGAAGAAAGGTAGAAGGAATATCAAATTTGCTGTAAAGTAGTAAGAAAGAGTACCAAAGGGGGATGTAAGCTATGAAGTTTTTCCATACGGCAGATTGGCATTTAGGGAAACTCGTTCAAGGTGTTTATATGACTGACGAACAACGTTATATATTAAATCAATTCATCGAAGCGATAGAATTAGAAAAGCCAGATGTGATTGTCATTGCTGGTGATTTGTATGATAGAGCAGTTCCGCCAACAGAAGCGGTGGCACTACTTGATGAAGTTCTTGAGAAAATTGTGATGGATATGAAAATTCCTGTCATTGCAATTGGTGGAAACCATGATAGCCCGGGGCGTCTCCATTTCGGAAGTACGCTTATGCAGAAGAACGGATATTACATTGCTGGACAAGTTTCGAGAGAAATTGATCCTGTCGTTTTACAGGACGAGTTCGGCGAGGTCCATTTTCATCTGGTGCCGTTTGCGGATCCATCTGTGATTAGGCATCTTCACGAAGATAAAACAATCTCAAATCACCAGGATGCCATGAAGAAAATTACCGAGGGTATTTTCGAAAAGATGGATGACAAAGCACGTCATATCTTTGTTGGACACGCTTTTGTTACAAAGCGCGGAGAAAGTGAAGAGAATACGAGTGATTCAGAACGACCAATCGCGATTGGAGGAGCGGAATACGTCTCCGCACATTTATTTGAGCCATTCCATTACACGGCGCTCGGCCATTTACACCAAGCCCATTACGTACTGAATGAAACCATTCGTTACGCAGGATCGCCACTTAAATATTCAATTTCAGAAGAACATCATAATAAAGGATTTTTCATCGTTGAATTAGACGGTGGAGGCAATGCCACAGTTGAAAAACGTGAATTGATTCCAAATCGGGATATGCGAACAGTCGAAGGAACCATCGAAGAAATTCAGAAACATCCAATTAGCGAGGATTACGTTTTTGTAAAACTTCTTGACGAGACGCCGGTTTTATTTCCAATGGAAAAGATTCGATCGGTCTATCCGAATGCGATGCATGTAGAACGGAAGATGTTAGTGCCGAAGTCGACCATTGAAACAGGGACGAAAACAGAGCAAGGCAAGAAGGACGATATCCAACTCTTTACTGGATTTTATAAAGAAATGATGGGCGAAACGGTTGATGAAGAAACGAAAAGCTTATTTGAAGAAGTACTATACGAAGTCATGAATAGGGAGGAGGGGTGACATGAAACCAATTAAATTGACCATGACCGCGTTTGGACCGTATAAAGAAACGGAAATTGTCGATTTCAGAGAGCTTGAGGATAATCGCTTATTCGTTATTTCCGGTGCGACAGGTTCCGGGAAAACAACCATCTTTGACGGTATTTGTTTTGCGTTATACGGACAAGCAAGCGGGGAAGACCGCACGGACATCCGTGCAATGAGAAGTGACTTTGCCGATAATGATACACAAACTACAGTCGAGTTAATATTTGAAATTCATAGCCGGACTTATCGGATTATGCGGCAAATTCCTTATACAAAGGAAGGAAACAAAACCGAAACGATAGCCAATTGCGAGTTTTATGAACAGACCGCGAACGGGGAAATCCCAATTGTTGATCGGCAAATCGTTTCGGAAATTAATAAGAAAGCGGAAGAATTGATTGGATTTACGCAGGCGCAGTTTAGTCAAATTGTCATGTTGCCCCAAGGAGAATTCAGGAAGTTCCTTACTTCTGATACAGAAAATAAAGAAACGATTATGCGGAAAATATTCAGGACGGAACCTTATCGAGAGATTGTTGTGCGCCTAAAAGGTAAACAAGATGAAGCGAAGACGATGTTACAAACTGAAGAACAAAAAAGAGCAAGTTTCATAGAACAAATTCCTTCATTATTACCAGAACGGGAATCAACTATTTTTGGGGTGTTAAAAACAGCGCACCATAATGCAAATCAAATTATAGGCGGATTAGAAGAAGAGTTAAAATATTACAATGAAAAAACGGTTCATGATCAAAACTTATACGTAACAGCCAATAAAAAACATGCAAAAATGCTAGAGCAATTCCATAAAGCGAAAAGTATTAATGATCAATTTGTTGAATTGGAAAAAAGAAAGCAACGTTACGCGGAACTCACACAACAAATTCCGGTTTTAGAAAAGAAGTCGAAACAGCTTGGCGATGCAGAGCGTGCATCTTCTATTGAACCAATCGAAGTGCAGTATGCGGAACTGAAAAAAGAAGTCGCGGACAAGACCAAGCATCTTGAAAAAGCATCTATGTTCGTTAAAAACCTTTCAGAAAAACTTGTAGAAATTGAAAGTCAATATCATGCCGAAGAAGCTAAGAAGCCTGAACGAGAAAAAATAACCGAAAACCTTATACGGCTAAATGATACACTTCCAAAGGTGACGGAATTAGCGACTAAAGAAAAAGCGCTTTCGGATAGTAAGAAGGAACATAACGTACTACAACTTAAATTAAATGAAACCGTTGATCAATCAACAGGCGAAATTGAAAAAGTAACTTTATATAAAAATAATGTTGCAGAATTAGAAAAACAACTAATACCATATGATGAAAAAGTGGATTTGCTAACGAGTACAACAGAAAAATGCCGCGTCGTTGATGAATTCATTGCAATGAATGAGCAGGCTTCTACGCTGGAAAAAGAGAAAATCCAACATGAACTTGCTTATGTATCATCCCGGGAAAAATACGATGAAATGGCAAAAGATTGGTTGAATAATGAAGCTGTCACACTGGCAGAAATGCTTCACGACGGCGAAAATTGTCCTGTATGCGGAAGCAATGAACATCCTAAAAAAGCACATCGTGGAGAAAATGCTGTAACAAAAGAAGCGCTTGATGCGGCAAATAAACAATTGGCGAAAATTGAAAGTAACTTCCGAACTTCAGATGCAAACTACCAAAGCATGCTGAACCAGTTAACGAGAAAGAATGAAGAGCTTGTTCGCCTTGAACTAGACGCTGAAACGATTAATGAATCTAGTGTTCAACTGCATACGTTGAAAAACAATTTGAATGATGAAGTAAAAGAACTTCGCGAAGCTCGAAATCAGCTATCCACACTCAAGGAGAAACTAGCCGTTCAAACCAATGCAACAGAAGAATTATTATTAGCTAAACATGAATTAGAACGGGCATTTCTTGAAAGTAGTGCATCGCTCGAAACAAAACAAGCGATCTTCAATCATGAACTAAATACAATTCCTGAAGAGGTTCGAGAGTTGAATGTATTGGAACAAAGAATCCACGCGCTTAATACGAAGAAAAGTGAAATGGATCTTGCATGGGAAGCCATTCAAAAACTACGTGAAGAAGGACGCGAGCAACTCTCTTCTAGTAAATCTGCTGAAATACATGCGAAAACATCGCTTTCTGAAGCTGAGGAAAAGAAAGTCAACGCAGAGAAAAGATTTGTTGAAGCATTGGACAAGTCTGAATTTCCAACTGAAGAAGCTTATCAAGCATCGAAACTGGATGAGCCATCACGGACAAGATTGAAAAATGAAATTGATAATTTCAAACAACAATATTATGCTGTTCGGGAGTCAATGAAAGAATCATCACAGCAGCTTGAGGGACAAGAAAAGACAGATTTAAGTGCGCTAGACAAAACCTTAGCTGAATTAAAAGAAGCCTATGAAACTGCTTATAAAGAATATAATCGTTCATTGGATTTTGAAAAAACGATTACAAGATTGAAAGATAATATTGATGAATCAACAAAAAAAATAGCTAAACTTGATCAAACATATGGTGAAGTTTCAAATCTTTACGACGTTGTTCGGGGTCATAACAATTTGCGATTATCATTCGAACGCTATATTCAAATCGAATATTTGGAGCAAATCATTCAATCGGCGAATGAAAGACTTAGAGAGATGTCAAATGGTCAATTCCAGTTAATTCGCAGTGATCGCCAAGAAGTTCGGGGTAGGCAAAGTGGATTAGGTCTTGATGTATATGATGCTTATACGGGCCAAACGCGCGATGTCAAAACACTCTCTGGTGGAGAGAAGTTTAACGCTTCCTTATGTTTAGCACTTGGTATGGCGGACGTAATTCAAAGTTTCCAAGGTGCGGTTTCCATCGATACGATGTTTATCGATGAAGGTTTTGGTTCTCTAGATGAAGAGTCATTGAATAAAGCAATTGATACATTGATTGATTTGCAAAAGTCGGGTCGTGTTATCGGCGTTATTTCACATGTTGAAGAATTAAAAGCGGCATTCCCAGCGATTCTCGAAGTTCGAAAATCAAGAGAGGGCCATAGTAATACAAAGTTTCTATTAAAATAATTAAATAGCGAAAAAGCCCATTTACAGTTCAAAACGGCTGTAAATGGGCTTTTTTGGTTAATTATTAATTGAGAGGAGAAAATTGGTATAGATTAATTATCACTAACATATTGAATTTTTTCACAAAGGAGAGTAGTATTGGTTTCAGCGATATATTGCATACAACTAGATTAAAACATAGGGGGAACTACTATTATGCAAACGAAACTGAAATTTTCATCATATCTTCTCATTGGGGTCATGTTGTTCGCGTTATTCTTTGGCGCAGGGAATCTAATATTTCCAGCCGAACTTGGTCAAAATGCTGGAAAAAATCTTTGGCCTGCGATAATTGGCTTTTTAATCACTGGCGTGGGGCTGCCTTTTCTAGGTATTCTAGCGATGGGATTCTCGGGAAGTCGCAATTTACAAGACCTTGCGAGTAGAGTTCATCCGCTTTATGCAGTTATATTCACATCACTTTTATATTTAACAATCGGACCTTTCTTTGCAGCTCCGCGTACAGGCGCTGTTGCGTTTGATATCGGGATTGCACCATTTATTGGTGAAGGAAATATGAAGATTGCTTTAATGATCTTCACATTAATATTTTTTGGCGTTACCTTATGGCTATCATTGAATCCCGCTAAAATTGTTGACCGAATAGGGAAATACCTGTCTCCGGGCATCATTATTTTACTTCTTGTCATGCTTGTCATGGTTATCGTGAATCCGATGGGCGCTATCGGATCACCGCAGGATACTTATATTAGCGGACCGTTTATGAAAGGTTTTACGGAAGGGTATAATACGATGGATGCGCTTGCGTCTCTTGTATTCGGAATCATTGTCATTAACGCGATCCGTGCGATGGGTGTTACGAATAAACGAGAGATTCTTGTGGCTACGGCAAAATCCGGTGCAGTTGCGACAACTTTTCTAGCGATTCTCTATGTTGGAATTGCATACTTAGGCGCGACGAGTACTGGGGTTCTTGGGTTGATGGAAAACGGGGGACCGGTATTAAGCGGTGCATCAACGCATTATATGGGGACTTTCGGATCAATCATTCTTGGCGTTATAATTATACTGGCATGTCTGACGACGAGTATTGGGCTAATGACGGCTTGCGGTGAATACTTCCATACTTTATTCCCGAAAGTCAGTTATAAAATGTTTGTTACGTTTTTCACGACATTTTGTTTGGTAGTTGCGAACTTTGGCTTGTCGAATATTATTACATATTCGATTCCAGTATTAATGTTCCTATATCCACTTGCAGTAGTTTTAATGCTACTGACATTTACATCGTCGTTGTTTAATCATTCACGTATTGTTTATGTTGCGGCGACTGTTGTTGCATTCATGATTAGTGTCATTGATGGATTAAAAACGCTTTGTACATTATTGGAAATAGAAAACTTCGGTTGGATGAATCCAATTATTAAATTCTATAAGCAAGTATTGCCACTCTATGATGAAGGTCTAGGCTGGTTACTACCTGTATTGGCAATCATGTTTGTGACTGGCGTACTTGTCCGTTTGCTTAAGCCTTCACCGGTGCATGCTCAATAAATTCAAAATAAAAGTCTGAGAGGGATGCTTATTTTCCTCTCAGACTTTTTATTTATGGCTCTGTTAAATAGCTCTGTTGATATTAGATTTATGGGAACTTTCCTAACAATTCTGCTATACTTTTGGTAAAGTAAGTTGAGATTCATAGTTCAACAAACAGCCAGATTGTGAAACTTTAGTAGTGGCAAAACCGTAATTGTATGAGAGGTGGGATAAAATGAAAATAGAGAATGTTTTTCAAAAGAGTGGTGTATTTCGTTTTATTATTTTATTAATGTTAATTTCTAATATGGTTTATGTGTCAATTGAAATTTATAAATCTCAATTTAGTAATTCATTAGTTAAAAATACCGAGATAACAGAGTTGACCTTCACCAAACTTGCAACACTATCTAGCTATGCCTTAATTTTTGAAATGGTATTTTTAGTATTATCACTTGTGGGCATCGCAATGATCTTCATAAAAATATATCGACCATTATTTTTAAGTTATGTCGTCATTCAGTTAGTGTTATTAACGTCAATGTTAGCGTTAAATAATGTTTTGGCTTGGGCATTTGATGCTCCTGCTGGTAATATGTCTCAACTTTTATTTGTTCCATTTGCACTTGTGTTTGCTGCACTTTTTTACTTTGTTGTTAAAAACACCTTTCTGAAAAAGAGTCGATTAACTATAAGATGAGCCAGTAGATCTTATACCGTCATCGGGTGCAGTTGTTGAATAAGAACTGTACCTCTAGCGGGCATTTAACGGAATAAACTATGTTGAAAATTAATCAACTTAAAAGCGAAAGAAAGGAGGGGTTATAGTATGGATTTATCTTTGGAAATTGCGCGTATTGTACTGCCACTTGTAACAGTGGGTGCGATTGGAGTGTTTGTAATTCTAAGAATGAAACATAAGTCTAAGAAAGGAACTCTAGGTAAGAAAAAAACAGTAAGTGCTCAAAATATATTAGATAGCTTAATACCATTCGGAATGATGATTGGTTTGGCTGTTGCTATAATACTTAGCATATTTAAACTCTTTTCCTTTCTATCTGCAATTACTTGGGGACCCGGAATAGGTATGTTATTTGGATACTTTGCTTATGAAATTTTTAGCAAGAAGGAAGATAGTTATTCATAATAACTGTCTTCCAGAAACGGGTGCGTTTGCGGGATAAGGACAGTGCCTCAATCCGGCCAGTTCGAAGCACACTAAAGAAATTTAAGGAGTGGTAAAATGGGTAGAGATAACGAAACTCCTGAAGAAAGAAGTGAAAGATTAAGGCAGAAGGAATTAAAGCATCCCGCAAGCAGTATTCACGGAAGCGTACTTTCTGATTTAGTAGGTGGCTTAGGTTGGAAAGGCACAGGACTGATGATTCTTTTATTGATATTTGGATTTATTATATACGCCACCTTCTTTCGTTAATCGGGTGCGATTAATGTATAAGGGTTACGCTATATTCGGGCCCAATTGCAAAGGAATTACTTGCAGGGTGAGGAGGTAGTCAATTGTTTAAACGTAAGTTGTATTGTTCTAATTGTAATCGTGAAGTTCAACCAGGAGAAGTAATATATGCAAAAATGAAAGTGCCACAATATGCAGGGATGGTAGAAATTAAAGCATATTTGAAAAACGAGAGCAAAATCTTTTGTATAGATTGTTCTAAACAAAAAGAGTGAACAAAGGCAAGCTGTCGGGTGCAATAATGGAACACAATCGTGCCAGAATTAAATAAAAGGATGTGGTTAAAATTCAATGGACAGAAATAAGTTCAATCTTAATTATGCTTCTACTTTTAGGTTGGACTTTTAGTTTGATGCGTGAAAATAGTCGTTTAAAAGAGGAAAATACGAGGCTTATGAAAAAGACTGGTGAATATAAAGATATGAAAGCTGACGCGAAGGAGATGTTGAAAATCACTCCAGAAATAAAGACTATTAAATCATTGAGAGAAAAGTATGGTTTATCAATAATAGATGCAAAAGAAATCGTTGATTCAGTAAAAGAATAATAGAATTCACCAATCGGGCGCGATTGTTTAACAATCCTCATCATTAAAAGAGGCCACTAGAAGAAGATTATCGTAAAAAAGGACCTGTTTTTGGGTCCTTTTTTCTTTATTAGTCTTATCAGCAATATTATTTAACAGGGCCTCATTTATTAATTGAAATTTTATTATCGCCTCTTTTTTATACAGGCAGAAGGTCCCGACTTGCAAGCAAAATCTTTTAAGTGCAAGCAAACTTAGAACAACCTATCAAGAATCATAAAAAGCCGCCTAATGCTAGGCGACTTAGAGTGAAGGTTCAATATCTCGTTTTCATAGATCATTCTGCATTTAACATACGAAACTTTTCAATCGCGCGTAACCAGTTTTTGCGCATTAGGGTTGAAACACTTTCTACGTCTTTATCTCGCATTAATTTAATAATATCATTATGTTCATCGATTGAACTTCTAGTTAAAACAATCGAATTATGGAAAAATAATCTTCGAACATGGGCTTGTAGGGAGTCGACTATTGAAAAAATATATGGATTGTCTGCTGCATCTACAATGATTTGATGGAACTCTTCATCGATTTTCAACGCTTTAAAGTAATCCTCGGAATCAATCACTTTTGCAAAACGACTATTTGTATCTTCAAGTAGAGTTAACTGTTCTTCGGTCAGATTAGGGATCGCAAGTTCCGCAGATAATGCTTGCAGTGCAGCAAGAGGGGGGAGAAGATCCGTAATCGATTCTTTCTCAACCGCCGTTACTTGCGTCGCTTTCCCTGGAAACATTTCTACAAATCCTTGCGTTTCTAAAATTTGCAGTGACTCACGGACAGGCGTCCTGCTGATACCTAACGCCTTCGCAAGTTCAGTATCATAAAGCTTTTCACCAGGATGTAATGTCCCGTCAATAATCCACTGTTGAATTTGGTTAAAAGCAGTTTCTTTCGCTGTCTTTCGTTTCGGTTTTGAGTAATCAGAAGGTATCGGCATTTTTTAGCACCATCCAGTTCATACATTTCTTATAGTATACATGTTAAATAGTCGAACTATCTACCTATTTGAGATGAATCCTTTTTCATCCATCAAAAGCGAACGTCCATTAACAAGCTCAATCTTTAGTGGATAGACTTCACTAAACTTATCGGAGAAGTACCATCTCCTCTTCGGTGGAACGAGAATGATTAAGGTATCATCTTCGCCTAGAAAGTTTAGTGAGTCCGGTTCAATCGGAACATTGTTGCGACTTGTCACGCCGGCTTCTTTTAGTTTCATCGCTACATCGGATACAAACGAAGTCGTTATGCTCATCTCGCTAATATTCATTAAGGAATTGGACGTAAAATGACCAACACCGACTTTCGATCTTCTACCTATAAATTCAACAACATTTCCAGCTGGATCGTCAAAGTACACTGCGTCAGCGTCGAATCTTTTATAATAGATTTCATCATTACCGTCCTCGTGGTTCAACTCTACCCGTGCTTGTAGCCATTTTTTGGCTTCAGCCATATGAGTGCCGGGAATATTGAAGGCAAAATGATAGGAGGCGGGAAGGTGGCTCGCCTTAAAAGTTAATGTAGAACTTCCAATCTGTAATGTAAAGCGCTCAATGCCGTCTTCAATTAAATGCATTTCTAAAATGTTTTGATAGAAACTTTTCAACTCGCTCAATCGATTCGTATACAAAGTCACGGCTTTAAAGATAGAAATCACCTCTTAAATTTTTGTGTTAGTTGTGGATATTTTTTATTCCAAAAATAATAAAACCCGTATCCTAACATGCCCCCCAAAGTATTCAACCATAAATCATCGATATCACTACTTCGGACTTGTGAAAGTTGAGTGACTTCGATAAACAGAGAGGTCGCCAGCCCAATTAAGGCCACTTTCCAAAAACGGTTGAACTTGCCCCATAATAATGGGACAAGAAATCCAATTGGCATGAAAATGCAGATGTTACCCAAAAAGTTAATGATAAACGGTTGCCAATAATTCAGTTCAGTAATGGCATAGTAGTTATCCCGAAAAACTCGAAAGGGGACAAGATTAATATTAGAAAATGAGCGAGTCACAACAGGTCCAGTGTAAAAACGCGTCATGATCGTTTGAGAAAACAAAGCAATCAGGAACAAACAGAAAATAACAACGCCCACTTCATGAAAGAAATTTGGCCTTTCAAACTTGCGGATTTTATGATAGATAAAGCGGAAAAAAATGATAATGGGCAATGCTACCATCATAAATGGTAGCATTGCCTGAATATATCCCAAAATTGCAGTCAAAAGGATCACCTAGTTCTAATTTAGTCATGGTTATCTGCTTGCTTTAAAATTATATAGCGGCTTAATCACCTCTAATACTTCAACTGTATCTCCAATATGCTTCAAGATATCATCCATCTTTTTGTAGGCGAAAGGGGACTCGTCGACAGTTGACTTGGTAACGGAGGTGCTCCAGACATCTTTCATCGTGTCTTCAAATTCTGCTAAGTTCACTTCGCGTCTAGCTTGAGAACGGCTCATAATTCTTCCAGCGCCGTGCGGACCTGAATAATTCCAATCAGGGTTTCCTTTCCCACGACAAATGAGCGACCCATCCCGCATGTTCATCGGGATAATGACAACTTCGCCATCCCCGGCTGAAATAGCACCTTTTCGTAGAATCATATTCTCAATGTCGACGTAGTTATGAATCGTATCGAATTCAGATATTGTATGCCAATCCATGCCTCTCATAATGACTTCCGCCATTGTTTTTCGGTTACAGGCTGCATATTTCTGAGCGATATTCACGTCATGTAAGTAATTTTGCATGTTTTGACCTTCGAGGTACGCCATATCTCTTGATACATTCGGATCCTGATTTGTTTCAATCGCTACTTGTTGATAGTAATCTGAAATTTGTTTCCCAGGATTACGGCTGCCAGAATGAATGACCAAGTATACGCTGTTGTCTTCACCCTCATTTATCTCGATAAAGTGATTTCCGCCACCAAGGGTTCCGATACTTCCTCGTGCTCTTCCTTCATTAATAGGCGCAATAATTTCATCATACGGAATATCTGAAGCATTGCGGTGTGCTTTTTTTCTGATGTTCATCCCACTCGGCACATTTCGCCGAATCACTTTATCGAGTTTATTGAAATCGATATCTTCCTTTTTAATATCCAATTCGATGCAAATCATTCCACAACCAAGGTCGACACCTACAAAGTTCGGGACGATTTTGTCTTTAATGGTCATTGTTGTTCCGATTGTGCAGCCTTTTCCGGCATGCAAGTCGGGCATCATTCGAATTTTTGCGTCCTGCAGAAATTCTTGATTACATAAATCATAAACTTGTTGCTTAGCACTTTCCTCAATTTCATCTGTAAAAACAATCGCTGTATTATGTCTTCCTTTAATTTCAATCATTGATAAACCCTCTTTCTTTAGATTTGTCTTTTGTATTTTAATGAAATATCTTGATCATCTACTGAAGTTCCGTATGCTAATTCCTCGTGTTGAAAAATAAATCCACGTGCTTCATAGAAGGGGATGCCGTAATCATTTCCTTTTGCGACAGCAACCCATTGTTCAGTGGCGCCATACGAATGTTTTTGTACTTTAGTAAAAAAGTTGAGTAATCGTGTCCCGACTCCTAACCCACGATAGTCCGGATCCATATAAAAAACATAAACTTCAGCCGCCGTACTGTTAATCATACCACCTCCTATGACACCAATAACGTTGCCATCCTTCTCAGCAAGGAAATATCCACTCCATTTATCGCTTATTAACATGATTTCACTCTTAATCCTTTGTTCATTGTAATATTGGTCAACTAAGTTTTGAATATAACTTTTTGAATAAAGTTGGTTGTACGTAAACCATTGACTCTTGACTAATACCGAAACTACAGCATTTGTATCATAGTGTGTTGCTTGTCTAATGACCAGATTATCCATGAATATTCACCGCCTCCACCCTGTAATACTTCACCAGATATTTGTAATTAGAAAAACGACGATCTGTAATATGCCTGTAATTTGGGCCTGTTAATATGAACATAGATTAAAAAACTAGGAGATGAAGTTTTTGAAAAAGATTTTTACAATGTTTGTTGTTTCTGCAGGCTTAGTGACATTTGGTGCGAGTAATAGCTCGGCATCATCCTCGACATATACGATTGAAAAAGGTGATACATTATCCGAAATTGCTGTTTCGCATAATGTGAGCGTAAGTGACTTAACGGAATGGAATGATTTAAAGTCAACAATCATCTATCCAAACCAGAAACTTACAATTTCGGAAGGATTGATAGTATCAAAAGCATCCAAAACGAAAGAATATACGGTTGAAAAAGGGGATACGTTGTATAGAATCGGCAACATGCATAACGTTTCTGTCGCTGATATAATGGCGAAAAATAACTTGAAATCAACCGTGATTTACCCGAAACAAAAGCTTCAAGTAGGTTCAATTGCAAACGTGTCTATAACATCTGCTGCGAAGGCTAAAACAACGGCACCTACTAAATCTACAAAAGCAAAAGCGAGCAAAAAAGTAGAAACGCCATCCCGTTCAACTTCACAAAAAGCGGTCAAAGAATTTACGGTAACAGCAACTGCCTATACAGCTTATTGTAACGGATGTTCAGGAATAACGAAAACGGGTATTAATTTGAAACAAAATCCAGGCTTAAAAGTAATCGCCGTCGATCCATCGGTTATCAAACTGGGATCTAAAGTTCATGTAGAAGGATATGGTTATGCGGTAGCCGGAGATATTGGCGGTGCTATTAAAGGAAACAAAATCGATGTGTTCATCCCGACGCAAAGCGAAGCGCTCAAATGGGGACGTAAACAAGTAAAAATAAAAGTGCTAGATTAATAAATAGTAAGAGCTTGTTAACCGATATGGTTAACAAGCTTTTTTTAGATTATAAGATAAAACCCAACAGTTTGCATCGGAACTTTATTTCAATTGCGAATATAATTAATTATATTTTCATAGAATAGTTGTTTTTATTATTGTAATATTGTTTTTATTATTGTAATAACATATCGTGTAAAAAGAGGTTTTGATTTTTGTAATGAAAATGATATGCTTGTAACAATTGAAACAAACTTGTTGGAAAAGTGGTGGGGAAATGGATAAACGTAGACTTATGTTAATCCTAGTAGTACTATTTGTGGTTCCGTTATTTATTTGGATTCAATTTTTTGAGGTGCCAAACAAGGTTAAAATTGGTGAAGAAAAAATACAGCAGGATCCATTAACACATGAATTTGAAAAAGTAACATCATATGCAGATCCATATATGGGGGATGCATCGAATATGGTCGGGCTATTTAGTGCCTTGCCGTTAAATAATTATAGAGGCCCATTGGAAATGAATCCGGAAAACTTTTCGCTTATCGTCGATTATAATTTGGATGCAGATGTGTCTACAGAAACAATGAAGCAGGCGGTAATATATAACACAACTGCTGCCTTTACGCTTATTGGAAACTTACAAGAGATTAAATTACTAATAGATGATGAATCATATACTGTGACACGTGAAAACGTTGAAAAGTGGTTTGGCACGACATTAGTAGATTTTAAAGACCCGAAGATATTTAAGGAAAAGATTCAACAAAAATTGACCGATGATATTGATAAATGGGTATCGGCTTATACGGAGGGGGAATAATTGGTGGAAGTCGTTATTGTAACAGGGGTATCGAAAGGTATTGGTCTGGAATTATCAAAGCAATTGCAAGCACTGGGTAAGAAAGTGATTGGGATTGCCAGAACTGGTAATCATGATGCGACGAATTTTGTAACAGCTGATTTGGCAAATACAAATCTTCTTGAAGACATCTTATCCTCAATTATTGATGAAAATAGTGAGGAAGCTACATCCTTTACACTCATTAATAATGCCGGTATTGTAGATCCAATCGGTTTGGTAGGTAATTTACATGTAGCCGAAGTTGAAAGGTCGATTGCAGTTAATTTAACCGCACCGATTGTTCTTTCAAATACGTTTATTGATAAATTACGTGATGTAAATAAGGTGAAACGAATCTTAAATATCTCATCAGGGGCCGGGCGTAATCCGTACGAAGGATGGGGTGCATACTGTACCACGAAAGCTGGACTCGATCATTTTTCACGTGTTGTGGCAATGGAGCAAGTGAAAGAAAAATATCCAGTCGAAATTGTTTCAATCGCTCCGGGAATTATTGACACGGGGATGCAGGAAACAATTCGTTCGAGTGATGAAGAATCTTTTCCACTCCTTGATCAATTTGTTACATACAAAGAACAAGGGATGCTGAGTAGCGCAAAAGAAACAGCCGAAAAGCTTATGGCGGTTTTGGAACGGGATGATTTTAAAACAATTGGTCCGATTGCAGATGTTCGTAATTTATAAAAAGTAGGTGTCCGACTGAGTCTTCAGTGGACGCCTACTTTTTTTATTGGGATAAACCCCTCATTTTTTCTATAACAATTAGAAACGGTGGATTATTTATTCGGTTGAGTTGCTGGTATTTAATGACTTGAAAATCTGCTTGATGAAGCGATTGAACAAAGTTTAGTAAAGTATCTCGTTCGTCAGCCCCGCCCTCATGACCATCATAAACAGCTATTGAAACAATGCCCCCAACTTTCAATAGGTTAAGCAATTTATGTAACGCATCAATTGTAGAATCAGGTTTTGTAACGATTGATAAATCTTCACCGTGTGGCAAATAACCTAAATTGAACATAGCCCCGCCAATTTCATTGTTTACGTATTGATCAACATTTTCATGACTATCTAAAATAAGAGATACGCGGCTATTTAATTCGCCTAAGCGCTTTGCTGTAGAATCTAAAGCGGCTTGTTGAATATCGAAAGCATAGACATGTCCGAGTTCACCGACAAGTCCTGCCAAAAATTGCGTATCGTTACCATTTCCCGCTGTGGCATCGACGACAATTTCCCCCGAATTTACGGACTCCGTTAGCAATTGCTTTGCCATCGGAAGTACGCGAAGAAGTTTCATAGTAAATTGAGTGCTCCTTTATAATGTTTTCCTTGCCAGCTATTTCGTCTTTCTAATTCCTTATCAATACCGTTTAATACTTCCCATTTTGTAACACTCCACATCGGTCCAATCATTAGTTCAATCGGGCCGTCTCCTGTGATTCGATGAACAATCATTTCAGGTGGAAGTATTTCAAGTTGATCTGCGACAAGATTAATGTATTCGTCTTTTTCAAGGAATTCCAGTACGCCTTTTTCATATTGTTTTACCATTGGTGTTCCTTTTAATAGATGTAGCAAATGGATTTTAATACCTTGGACATCGAGTTTTGCAACTTCGCGTGCGGTTTCCATCATCATGTCATAGTCTTCCATAGGAAGTCCGTTAATAATATGTGTACAAACGCGGATCCCGTGCTTACGAAGCTTTTCGACCCCCTCTACATATGTAGCGTAATCATGTGCTCTGTTCACAAGGTTAGCAGTTTTTTCATGAACGGTTTGTAAACCAAGTTCAACCCATAAATAAGTGCGTTCGTTTAATTCCGCTAAATATTCAACAACATCATCGGGAAGGCAGTCTGGACGGGTCGCGATAGATAAACCGATCACACCTTCTTGTGCTAATGCAGCTTCGAATTTTTCTTTTAGTTTCGGAAGCGGCGCATGGGTATTCGTGTAAGCCTGAAAATACGCCATTGGTTTGCCGTCTTTCCACTTTTTGTGCATGCGTGCTTTGATTTCAGCAAACTGAACATCGATTGGATCCACTCGGTCCCCCGCAAAGTCTCCCGATCCTGCAACACTGCAAAATGTACAGCCCCCAAAAGCAACAGTGCCGTCCCGGTTTGGACAATCAAATCCTGCGTCTAACGCAACTTTAAATACTTTAAAACCAAATTCATCTTTTAAATGCCTGGACCATGTATAATACCTTTTCCCTTCTGTAGGGAACGGAAGCGCTGAAGAATTCATATTTGTTCACTCCTTATATTAAAAATTATACCATGTTTAGAATAACGTATTCCTCAAATATTAAATAGTATTGTTCATTCACTGCATAAAGAATATAATTAGGGGAATTGGGTTTTGAGAGGGGGCACACATATGCCAAAAGCAGTTTGGTTATTGATCATCGGGATGCTCGTCAATGTGACAGGGAACTCTTTTTTATGGCCGCTGAATACAATATACATACACGACTATTTAGGTAAATCGTTGACGGTTGCTGGAATTGTTTTAATGTTGAACGCAGGGGCTGGTGTCTTTGGAAATCTGTTGGGTGGCTTTTTATTTGACCGGATTGGCGGGTTTAAATCAATTATTGGCGGCATCGTCATTTCACTGATTGCTTTAGTGTGTCTAGTCTTCTGGCATGATTGGCCGCAATACGTTGTATTTCTGACGATACTTGGTTTTAGTGGCGGAATTGTTTTTCCGAGTATGTATGCGATGGTCGGCACCGTATGGCCTGATGGCGGAAGGAAAGCGTTCAATTCTATCTACCTTGCTCAAAACCTTGGTGTAGCGATTGGTCCGGCACTTGCTGGTTTAGTCGCTTCAGTTAATATCCACTATATTTTTTCTGCGAACTTATTTTTTTATGCCGTATTTTTCTTTATTGCTTATTTTGGTTATAAAAACATGATTATCGAACCTACACAGCACACAAATGTTATGATGCAAAGGAAAAAGATACAGCATAAAGCACCTTTTTATGCACTGATGATTATATGTGCTGGCTATTTACTAACATGGCTCATCTATTCTCAATGGTCAACGACAATTTCGACGCATGCGTTAGACTTGGGAATAACATTAAAGCAATATAGTTTCATTTGGACATTGAATGGGTTGCTCATTGTGCTAGGACAACCTTTGATCAAACCGATTATTAAAAGGCTTGAACATCAACTTAAAGCACAAATGTTAATCGGCATTGGGATATTCATTATTTCATTTATTGTTGTCGGTTATGCTGGTTCGTTTAAGATGTTCATCGTTTCTATGGCCATCTTAACTTTTGGTGAAATGTTTGTCTGGCCAGCAATTCCCACAATCGCTAACCAACTCGCGCCAAAAGGCCGTGAAGGTTTCTATCAGGGAATCGTTAATTCCGCGGCTACAATCGGTCGTATGATTGGCCCATTGGCTGGTGGTATACTTGTTGATTTATATGGAATGCAAATGATGTTAATTATATTAACAGCGCTCACGTGTTTATCGATTTTCACGACGTTATTTTATGATCGGCCGATTAAGAAGGTTGGTTATGAGGTGCGGGAATACTGAAAGATTGAATATAACTTTAGCGGGTACTAGGATGATCCATTCGAGTACTCGTATTATTCTGCGGTAAGTTGTTTTTCATTCCAGTTAGTTATTCGAATTTTTTCACGGTATTTCCTCAGCTTTTGTACAGGTGAAAAGTCCCGACTTGCAAGCAAAATCATTTTAGTGCAAGCAAACGGTATATAACTGCAAGCAAACCACTGCCAACTTCAAGGAAACAGCTTGTAGGTGCAAGCAAAAAAAAATAACTTCAGTGATTGAAAAAATCCTTCTAAACTTCCTTAAAGACCGCGAAAAATCAACCGTTTCAATAATTTTCTTATTAATGGAAACTAACTTTCATTGCAAGATTACGTAAACTTTGATTTAATTGGATAGATAGATTGAATATTAATCATAAAAGATTCAAAGGGGGATGCATGATGAAACCTATTTATTCATCTGCGAAGGAAGCGGTTGCAGACATCGGGGACGGCGCTACGATTATGGTCGGCGGATTCGGGCTTGTGGGAATTCCTGAACAACTAATACTAGCGCTCGTTGAAAAAGGGGTTAAAGACTTAACGGTTATTTCGAATAACTGCGGAGTCGATGAATGGGGACTTGGATTACTATTAAAAGATAAACAAATAAAAAAAATGATTGGCTCATATGTGGGAGAAAACAAAGAGTTTGAACGCCAGGTGTTATCAGGCGAAATTGAAGTCGAATTGACACCACAAGGCACACTGGCTGAGAAAATCCGCGCAGGTGGTGCGGGGATTCCAGCGTTCTTTACGCCAGCTGGTGTTGGAACAACTGTTGCGGAAGGGAAAGAAATACGAGAATTCGATGGGAAAGACTATGTCCTTGAAGAATCACTTCGAGCGGACTTCTCGTTGATACGCGCAGCAAAGGCAGATAAATTCGGCAATCTCATTTATAACAAAACTGCCCAAAACTTCAATCCGATGATGGCGGCTGCTGGTGCTGTGACGATTGCAGAAGTCGAAGAAATTGTCGAAACGGGCGATTTGGATCCGCAGACAATTCATACACCGAGCATTTACGTGCAAGGGCTATTGCAAGCGGACCAAGAAAAACGCATCGAGCGATTAACGACTCGGTAACGACGGAAAGGGGATAGTTGAAAATGGGGAAAGTTAACTATAGAGAACGAATCGCAAGACGCGCTGAAAAAGAAATTAAAGACGGCAACTATGTCAACCTTGGAATCGGTATGCCGACATTAGTCGCAAATTATATTTCTGACGATAAGACAGTCGTCCTTCAATCTGAAAACGGATTGCTTGGAATTGGACCGTATCCAACAGAAGATGAAGTGGATCCTGATTTGATCAATGCCGGAAAAGAAACCGTAACATCCATCCCGGGTTCTGCATACTTTACGAGTGCCGAATCGTTTGCAATGATTCGCGGCGGTCATGTTGACGTAGCGATTCTTGGTGCAATGGAAGTTTCTGAAAAGGGCGATTTAGCTAACTGGATGATTCCAGGAAAGATGATTAAAGGAATGGGCGGCGCAATGGATCTGGTTCACGGTGCGAAGAAAATCATCGTTATCATGGATCATGTGGCCAGAGATGGTTCAGCGAAAATTAAAAAAGAGTGCGAGCTTCCACTAACGGGTAAGCAAGTTGTCCATAAGATAATTACCGAACGTGCGGCAATCGATGTCACACCGGACGGATTGGAATTGAGAGAAGTCTTCGAAGGATTTACGATTCAAGACGTCATCGATTCAACAGAGGCAACATTGATTGTGAAAAATGTTATCGAAAATGTAAAATAATAGTTGTTTAATTTACTTAATTCGGGTAAGCTAGAACCAATAGTAACGGCATTGAAGAGGAGCAGTAGTCTTTTTATATCACAACTAGAGAGTCGGCGGTTGGTGCAAGTCGATACGTGATATAGCTAGGTGAACTCGCCTCGGAGCCAGTAAGCGCGAATCGTAGTAGCGCTTACCGTTATCCGCGTTAAGGAAACAAGTTGGACGGTTATCCGTCAATTTGGGTGGCACCGCGGGAGTTTGTAAACAAATCTCGTCCCTTATATTTTTAAGGGACGGGATTTTTTATTTTGAAGGAGGAAAAAGACATGAGTTATAATCATGGTCAAATTGAAAAGAAATGGCAAAATTATTGGAAAGAAAATAAGACATATAAAATGGTCGATGATCCTTCCAAAGAGAAGTTTTACTGTCTAGATATGTTTCCATATCCGTCAGGTGCGGGCCTTCATGTTGGGCATCCACTTGGATATATCGCAACGGATATTTTAAGTTCTTTTAAACGGAAGCAAGGATATAACGTTCTTCATCCGATGGGGTGGGACGCGTTTGGCTTACCTGCTGAGCAATATGCGATTGACACAGGAAATGATCCGGCTGAATTTACTGCGAAAAATATCGCGACTTTTAAGCGTCAAATGAATGATTTAGGGTTTTCCTATGACTGGGACCGCGAAATCAATACGACAGACCCTTCTTATTATAAATGGACACAGTGGATTTTCATCCAACTTTATAATAAAGGATTAGCGTATGTAGACGAAGTTGATGTGAACTGGTGCCCAGCGCTTGGAACGGTTTTAGCGAATGAAGAAATCATCGACGGTTTGTCCGAGCGTGGTGGACATCCGGTTGAGCGACGCCCGATGCGCCAATGGGTGCTTAGAATTACGAATTACGCTGACCGTTTACTTGAAGATTTGGATGACCTGGATTGGCCGGAAAGCTTAAAAGATATGCAACGGAATTGGATTGGTCGTTCTGAAGGTGCGCAATTGAAGTTTGAGATTAAGGGAACTGACTTATCTTTTGAAGCCTTTACGACGCGTCCAGATACGATTTTCGGCGCAACCTATGCGGTACTCGCACCAGAACATAAATTGGTGAAACAAATTACAACTGATGAACAAACAGAAGCAGTTGCTAATTATTTGAATGAAGTGAAACTAAAGAGCGATCTTGAACGAACTGATCTTGCGGATGAAAAAACAGGCGTATTTACAGGCGCTTATGCAATAAACCCAGCAAGCGGCGAGAAAATGCCGATATGGATTGCGGATTATGTACTTGCGTCATACGGTACAGGCGCAATTATGGCTGTACCTGCACATGATGAACGCGACTATGAGTTTGCCGAAAAGTTTGACCTGCCGATTATCGAAGTAGTGGCCGGCGGCGATATTTCAAAAGAAGCGTATATTGGTGATGGAACACATATTAATTCCGGGTTCTTAGATGGACTTGAAAAAGATGATGCAATCGAAAAAGCAATTGCATGGTTTGTTGAGCAAGGCAAAGGCGAAAAGAAAATTTCGTATCGATTACGCGATTGGTTATTTTCAAGACAACGTTACTGGGGAGAGCCGATTCCAATTATTCATTGGGAAGATGGCACCATGACAGCGCTTGACGAATCCGAATTGCCATTGACGCTACCGGTAACTGATAATATTAAGCCAAGCGGAACTGGTGAATCGCCACTTGCGAATATCGAAGAGTGGATTAACGTAGTTGACCCGAAAACTGGAATGAAAGGTCGACGCGAAACGAATACGATGCCGCAGTGGGCTGGAAGCTGTTGGTACTACTTACGTTACATCGATCCAGATAATGATGAAATGATCATAGACCCAGAACTTGCAAAACGTTGGTTGCCTGTCGATATTTATGTGGGTGGGGCGGAACATGCCGTGCTGCACTTGTTATACGCGCGTTTTTGGCACAAGGTTCTTTATGATATCGGCGTAGTTGAAACAAAAGAACCGTTCCAAAAGCTGTTTAACCAAGGCATGATTTTAGGTGAAGGCAATGAAAAAATGTCGAAATCGATTGGGAATGTCATTAATCCTGATGATATTGTCCATTCACACGGTGCCGACTCCCTTCGCTTATATGAAATGTTCATGGGTCCACTTGATGCATCTAAAGCATGGAATACGAATGGCCTTGATGGTTCACGTAGATTCCTGGATCGAATTTGGCGTCTTTATGTAAATGAAGATGGTTCATTAGGCGAGAAAATTGGTGGAGAATCAACTGGACCACTCGAGAAAGTGTATCATCAGACTGTGAAAAAAGTGACTGATGATTTTGAAGCGATGCATAATAACACGGCAATTTCTCAGCTCATGGTATTTATCAATGAGTGCTACAAAGCCGATTCAGTCCCGACTGAGTATGCAATAGGCTTTGTTAAATTAATCTCGCCAATTGTGCCGCATCTTGCAGAAGAACTTTGGGAAAAGCTTGGCCATACGGATACAATTACTTACGAACCATGGCCAACATATGATGAATCGAAACTTGTCGATGACACGGTAGAAATCGCCGTTCAGATTAACGGAAAAGTTCGCGCGAGAATTGTCGTTGCGAAAGATAGCACGAAAGAAGAGCTTGAAGAACTGGCGCTACAAGACGAAAAAGTGCAAGAGTTCATCGATGGTAAAGAAGTGAAGAAAATAATCGGAATTCCGGGCAGACTGGTGAATATCGTTGCTCCGTAATTGGTCAATCTTGTAAAAGTAAGTGACCATTAAAAAAAGTGCGCCTTCCATAAGGAAAGCGCACTTTTTTGTTTAGGTATATACGAGAGTAAGCCGCATTGCGTCGAGAAGAAAATAGGACTTTGCGCGATATCGCCTATACTAATTCAACGGCATACTCGCCAGCATTCATACCTGCTATTCTACCTGTAACCAATGCCGATGTAATATTATAACCACCCGTATAGCCGTGGATGTCTATTATTTCACCGCAGAAGTACAGACCATTTTTCTTGCGAGATGCCATTGTTTTCGGAACGATTTCTTTAACGGAAACACCGCCGCCGGTAACAAATGCTTTTTCCATCGGTTGTGAGCCGTTCACAGTCATCGTGAAAGCTTTCAGTAGCTTTGCGAGTGCCCGAAGTTTATCTGCGGACATTGTTGCGCCAATATCGGATTGCTCAATGCCTGCGCGGTCAAATAAAAAGAATAACCATCGTTCGGGTACTAAGCCTTTCAAAGTATTATTTACTTGTTTTTTCGGATCTTCTTTAACTGTCGTATTCAGTAGTTGAAATACTTGTTCTTCATTCATAGATGGCATAGAGTCGATTTTCATGTCAACGGGAACATTTCCGTTTTTCATTCGTTCTTTAACTACAAACTGGCTGCATCTTAAAATGGCAGGTCCACTTAATCCGAAGTGGGTAAATAGCATATCCATTTGATGCGTAATCAATGTTTTGCCTTTCCCGTTCAAAACGGAAACCGCTACATTGCGAAGTGCGAGTCCTTGCAATTCTTTTGCAACGATAAATGGTTCATTCGACAATAAAGGGACTTCGGTTGGAAATAACTTTGTAATCGTGTGGCCAGCTTTTTCTGCCCATGGATATCCGTCACCCGTGCTTCCAGTTTGTGGTACTGCTTTACCGCCGACAGCGAGAACAACAGCTTTTGTGCGGATTTCTTCACCAGTTGTTAATCGGACGCCGAGTATTTTGTCATCGTCCATTAGAAGCTTGGCAACCCGATTTTCAAGTCTTTTTTCTACATGTAACCGGTCCATTTCAGTTAGCATTGCATTGACTACATCACGTGCTTTATTGGAAACGGGAAACATGCGCCCGTGATCTTCTTCTTTTAAAGCAACACCAAGTCCTTCGAAAAAGTTGATAATATCATCGTTATTGAATACGGAAAACGGTCCGTATAAGAATCTGCCATTACCCGGAATGTTTTTAATAATTTCTTCTTGAGGCAATCGATTCGTCACATTACAACGACCGCCACCGGAAATGGCGAGCTTAGTGCCAAGTTTTTTTCCTTTTTCAAGCAGAAGGACATTTTGTCCGCTTTCCGCCGCGGCGATGGAAGCCATTAAGCCAGATGGCCCACCACCAATTATTATTACATCATACATATATAGACCACGCTTTCGTTTTCCTCTATTATACACATTTCGCGGATATTCGTTGTTAAATACGATATTCGGGGGTAAACTATTAAGAGTAGATTTAAGATAGATTGGAAGGATTAAAACTATGTCGTCTAAACTTGTCAAAGGTACTGCCATTTTAACCATCGGGCTTTTTCTTTCCAAAGCGCTCGGGCTATTATATTTAATTCCTTTATATGCAATCGTAGGGAAGGAAAGCATGGGGTTATACCAATATGCTTATATCCCGTATAATATCGCGCTTTCAATCGCTATATCAGGTGCGCCGTTAGCAGTTTCAAGGTTTGTTGCCAGATATAACGCGCTTGGGGATTATGCGACGGGAAGAAAATTGATGAAATCCGGAATGCTCGTTATGACAATTTCGGGAATCTTGGCATTTTTAACATTGTTTTTCTTAGCTGAACCAATTGCTCATCTCGTCATTAGAGATGAAGAACAAATATTTTCCATAGAACAAATTACATCTGTCATTCGCTGGGTAAGTTACGCATTGCTCGTCGTCCCATTAATGAGTATCGTACGAGGTTTCTTGCAAGGGTATAACAAAATGGAACCGACAGCTATTTCACAATTAGTCGAACAAATTGTTCGGATAATTGCAGTCCTGATTGGCGCCTATTTCGTAGTCAATTTCATGCATGAATCACCTGAAAAAGCGATTAACTTTGCTGTGTTCGCAGCATTTATCGGTGGAATTGCAGGACTTGGTGTTTTGTATTGGTATTGGAAAAAGTATAAACAAGAATTCAATACTTTGTTGGATAATAGTATCCAACCTGAAGAAGAAACTTCATTTTTCTCGATGTACAAAGAGTTATTCTCATATTTATTGCCATTTATTTTGGTTGGAGTCATAAATCCTTTATATCAATTCGTTGATATGGTCACGTTTAACGATGCTATGAAATCGATAGGACGTTCAACTGTGTCGGATGTTTACTTGGCAATGTTAAATTTACTAACTCATAAATTCGTTATGATACCAGTAATGATTGCAACAGGATTCTCCATGGCGCTAATTCCTGTACTAACAACCTATTTCACGAAAAATGACCAAAAGGGAATTACACGCTCACTTGATCAAACATATCAAATTATGATGTTCTTAACGATTCCACTTGTTATTGGGCTCATGGTTCTGTCAAATGAATTTTATCAATTACTATATGAACAAGACGCAATGGGCGCGAAAATCCTTGCGAGTTATGCGCCGGTCGCTATTCTTTTTGGATTGTTTACGGTAACAGCTGCAATTCTACAAGGAATCGATCGGCATAAATGGATTATCTTCAACTCCTTGGTCGGTTTGCTTGTTAAATTAGTGATTAACATTCCACTCATAAAATTATTTGAAACGAATGGCGCAATCTTAGCGACAGCTATCGGCTATACGATTGCTGTAGGTTTAAATATCGGGATAATAACAAAAGCTCTTCAATACCGTTCACGAATGGTCTTCAGAAGAATTATTCTGATCGGTATTTTGAACTTAGTCATGTTCGTCAGCGTATATTTCACACTAAAAGGTTTAACTGCATTCAGCGCGGTTGATGGTAAAATGCATGCGCTCTTCTATATTCTGATTTGTACAGGTGTCGGCGGGGCTATTTACGGTTATTTATCGTTAAAAACAGGCCTTGCGCAAAAATTGTTTGGTGAACGTCTCACGAGATTTACAGATAAGTTAGGGTTTTAGGAGGAAGAAAATGCGTTTAGATAAATTATTATCAAATATGGGATTCGGATCACGAAAAGAAGTGCGTCAGTTACAGAAGAATGGCGCTGTACGTGTCAATGGTGAAACGGAAAAAAAGCCCGGCGTAAACATTGATACTGAAAATGATGTAGTCACCGTTATGGGAGAACCCGTTGTCTATCGGAAATACATTTATATTATGATGAATAAACCACAGGACGTTTTATCGGCAACAGAGGATCGACATGATAGAACGGTCGTCGATTTGTTAGATGCTGAATTTCGTCATTTTAAACCGTTTCCTGTTGGTCGACTCGACAAAGACACAGAAGGATTTTTGCTTCTATCGAATGATGGTAAACTGGCTCATAACTTACTATCACCTAAAAAGGAAATTCCCAAAACGTATTTCGCAAAAGTCTCAGGTGTCGTAACAGAAGCGGATATTGAAAGTTTTTCGGCTGGAGTGACATTAGATGACGGCTATGAGACTAAGCCGGGCATATTGAAAATAATCTCGGCGGGTGAAATATCTGAAATCGAACTCACGATTACAGAAGGAAAGTTTCATCAAGTGAAAAGAATGTTCGAAGCAGTTGGCAAGAAAGTTGTCTATTTAAAAAGGCTCTCTATGGGGCCGTTACAGCTTGATGAAACATTACCGCTAGGCGCTTATCGGGAATTGACCGAAGAAGAAGTAGAACGATTATATTCAACAACAGGTGCATAAGAAAAAGGCCGTTCGCATTTGCGTATCGGCCTTTTTTTTAATAAATTACTTCTTTAGATGTGGTCGTCCATTTTCCACGAACTGGACTTGTGACGAGGTCGTTATATTTTAAAACATTTAAATCCCTCTGTGCAGTTCGGGAAGTGATATCAAATTCGTCGACAATGTTTTGTGTTGTCACTGTTCCTTTTTCACGTACATACAGATAGACATCTTTAACCCGGGTAAGCATACGATCAGTTGTTGTAATATTCAAGTGATAAAACACTCCTTTTTCATCATACTCCAAGAAGCCATTGGTCATGAGATCCGTGAATGTTGCTATACATTGAAAATTGTTTCTGAGCCGCACTTCCTTCCCTTAGTTAATCGTCTAGTTGGTTGGAATGTTCTGCTAATATAATTATACCTTATACTTTAACAAATTGCACGGCAATTCAATGAAATAGTAGTAATAACAGAATGTGCTTTATTTTACTAGGTAAACATGTGAAAATAGAAGAGGAGATAGAATATACTAATAGTAGACGTTATGAAAATGAAAAGAGGAATGGACTAAATGATTTATTTTATTGATGGGCAGTTTACAAAACGTGATGAGTTAAGAATTTCGATTGACGACAGAGGCTATTATTTTGGAGATGGCGTATACGAAGTCATTAAAGTTTATAATGATGAATTTTTCACATTGAAAGAACACTTTCAAAGATTGTTCTCAAGTGCGGCGAAAATAAAATTGACAATTCCTTTTTCCGAACAACAGCTAATCGACGTTGCCAAAGAATTAATAAAGGTTAATAAAATATCGGACGGCCATATTTATATGCAAGTAACGCGCGGCTCTTCACCTAGAACACATCATTTTCCTGATCCAGCGGTGCCTGCTGTCGTAACGGCATATGCGATAGAAGCCCAAAGACCAGTGGAAGACATGGAAAATGGGGTAGCGGTTAAGTCTGTTGATGATATTCGATGGTTGCGTTGCGATATAAAAAGTTTGAATTTACTGGGAAGCGTCCTAGCAAAACAAGAAGCGCGTGAAGCTGGTTGTCCAGAAGCGATTCTTCACCGTGATGGACTGGTGACAGAAGGCTCCTCAACAAATATGTTCGGCATAAAAGATGGTGTCGTCTACACGCACCCTGTATCGAATTTAATCTTAGAAGGCATAACACGTCACGTCGTTCTAGGCTTGTGTAAGGAACTCGATATTCCGGTGGTAGAAGAGGCTTTTACACTGGACGAAGCATTTGAAATGGATGAATTCTTTTACACATCGACAACGGCGGAAGTCATGCCGGTTACGATCATTGACGGACGTGAAATCGGAAACGGTAAACGGGGTTTGATTACTAAAAAATTGCAAGATGCATTTTCTACACAAATACCGAAGCCATTAAAGGGGTTTATCTAAAACAACTATTGGGGGAGAACTAATTGAATGAATTTATTTTCCATGAAATGAAATTGAACTGGTTAAATGGTGGGCTAAACTTTTTAGACGGGGGAACAATGTTTGGTCCTGTACCTAAAGTTTTGTGGTCGCGCAGATATAATGTGGATGAAAACAACTTGATCGAATTGCGAACGGATCCAATTTTACTTCAATATGAAAATAAAAACATTTTAATAGATACTGGTTTGGGGAATGGAAAACTTAATAAGAAAATGAAGCGCAATCTTGGTGTGACTGCTGAATCGCGTGTCGAGGACAACCTAAGTGAACTCGGTCTTACGCCAAAAGATATTGATATTATACTTATGACGCACTTACATAATGACCACGCAGCAGGGCTGACAAAGTGGGAAAACGACCAGCTTGTTTCTGTATTTCCTAATGCAATCATTTACACATCTCAAGTAGAATGGGATGAAATGCGAAACCCTAATATTCGTTCTCGAAACACATATTGGAAAGAGAATTGGGATCCCGTTCAGGAACAAGTTAAAACGTTCGAAAGTAATTTAACAATACTGCCGGGGATTGAAATGATTCATACGGGCGGCCACAGTAACGGACATTCTGTCATAAAATTAACCCAAAACGATGAAGCGATTCTACATATGGGCGATTTAATGCCGACGCACGCGCATAGTAATCCACTTTGGGTACTGGCGTATGACGATTATCCAATGGATTCCATTTATGCAAAAGAAAAACTCATGAAGGAAGGACTGGAAGGGAATTACTGGTTCAGTTTCTACCACGATGCAGTTTACAGACTTGTGAAATGGGACGAGTCCGGCAAAAAAATTGTCGAATGCTTAAAAAAATCGAAGTTTCATGAATAAATAGAACGAAAAACCGTTACCTTCTGGGAAATCCCCGGTGGGTAACGGTTTTCTTTTTATATTTTAGTAAGTTCAACCACAGTGCCTGTTGAGGAATTGGCAGCAAACTCGAATTGTTCAAGCTCACCATTTTTGATGCGGGAGATGCCCCCGCGGTAAACAGTCATTTTAATCACGTTATTTTGAAATGGTTCAGGTTTCATAACAATCCATGAGCCATCAATCGGGCCTTCTTCTTTAAAAGAGTCTTTAATTGTTTTTAATACGGAATCAGCAGGAACATTCGGATCGACACGGTCAATAACCTTACCAACGACAACACCAGCTGCGATGCCTGTTAAAATGCCAGCTAGAAAATCTTTAAATTTCATAGGATTACCCTCCCAATAAGTCTTTGCTTTAGTGTATCACAAATTATACGGAAATCTTTAATAATAGTTGAATTGCAAAAAAATATTTCGGTTCCCTAAATTTTAGATGGAATATTTCTGAATAATCGTCTACACTGAATAGTGTACATATTTAAGGGCGGCACTACTTTTACTGAAAAAATGGGGGTATTGTTAATGAAAAGCGAAACTTTAAAAATGTTTAAAACACTAACCGAACTACCGGGTGCTCCAGGTAACGAACATGCGGTGCGCAACTATATGCGAGAAGAACTTACGAAGTACTCAGATGAAATTGTTCAAGACAATCTTGGAGGCATATTCGGGGTTAGAAAAGGTTCCGAAAATAGTCCGCGTATCATGGTTGCTGGGCATATGGACGAGGTTGGCTTCATGGTAAGTGGCATTACAGACAACGGCATGATTCGATTTCAAACGCTTGGCGGCTGGTGGAGCCAAGTACTACTCGCACAACGTGTAGAAATCATTACGGATAATGGACCGGTCATCGGCGTTATTGGATCGATTCCACCACATTTACTCAGTGATGAAATTCGTAATAAACCAATGGATATAAAAAACATGTTGATTGATATAGGCGCTGACGATAAAGAAGATGCGAAAAAAATCGGCATTCGACCAGGTCAGCAAATTGTCCCAATTTGTCCGTTCACACCCATGGCAAACGATAAGAAAATTCTCGCAAAAGCATGGGATAATCGCTACGGCTGCGGTCTATCGATTGAATTGTTGAAAGAAGTTCACGGGAATGAATTACCGAACACATTATATTCCGGCGCAAACGTTTTAGAAGAAGTGGGACTTCGTGGTGCACAAGCGGCAGCAACGATGATTGATCCTGATTTATTCTTTGCGCTTGATGCAAGTCCTGCAAATGACGCATCCGGTGATAAAAATGAATTTGGCCAACTAGGTAAAGGGACACTTTTACGTATTATGGACCGGTCAATGGTTACACATCGTGGAATGCGAGAATTCATACTTGATACTGCTGAGACACATAATATTCCTTATCAGTACTTTATCTCGCAAGGGGGAACTGACGCAGGGCGCGTACACATGGCCAATGAAGGGGTTCCAAGTGCTGTTATCGGTATTTGTTCCCGCTATATTCACACAGCGGCTTCCATCATCCATACAGACGACTATGCTGCAGCGAAAGAGTTACTTGTTAAACTGGTAACAACATGCGATAAAACGACACTTGAGACAATCAAAAGTAACGTGTAATTCGGATGCCGTCTTGCACGTCGCGTGCAAGACGGATTTTACAATCAAGTGAAGGTGTGAAAATGAAATGGACTTTATAATCGGAACAACAAATAAAGCTAAACTGCAAGCATGTGAAGAAGTACTGAAAGCGTACTATCCACAATCGAAAATAACTGGCAGAAGTGTCAGTTCAGATGTCCCAGATCAACCCTATGGTGATGAAGAAACGCAAGAAGGGGCGTTGAACCGGGCCAGAAAAGCCAGTGGTTTTGGACGAAATGCTGTTGGCATCGGTTTAGAAGGCGGCGTTCGATTACTCAACGACAAGCTATACATATGCAATTGGGGTGCGTTACATCTACCAGACGGAAATCAATTCACAGCAGGCGGCGCACAAATTCTATTGCCGGATGACCTTGCAAGGGAAGTTCAAAACGGGAAAGAACTCGGACCCGTCGTGGATCAATATTTTAGTAAGAAAAATGTTCGTCATAATGAAGGGGCAATCGGTATATTGACGAATGGTGCAGTTAGTAGAACTGAGCTTTTTGCCCACGTTTTACATCTGTTAATCGGACAATGGCAATATTCGACTGGAATAGAACAAACGAAGTAGTTCTTGCGTACAGTCTAAAGGGTTGCAAGTACAACGAAAGAACCTTAAAATAAGAACAAACCTTATACAGATTGGAGAATATCGAATGTTCCGCTCATGGAAATTCAAAATCCTTGTAATCATATCAGTATTATTACTTACAGCATGTGGTAAATCCTTAGAAGACAGAGTCGGTGAAGGATTGAGATCTGCTGAAAAAGTATTTTATGAAAACAATAAATTTGCAAACGAGGAAATCGATGGCGTAAAATTTTACAGACCTAGTAGCTTTGCGATAAAAGAAGGTTCAGATTCACAAAACATCATTTTTACGTCTAAAAACGATACCTTTATCTTGTTCAATAATCCAAATGAAGAGAAAGATAGTCACCTTTTTTATGATTTATTGAAAGCCGATGAAACAAAAAAGATTATTAAAGAGAAGTCATTTACAGAAGGCGACACATTTGGTTTTGCAGCAGTGATTGAAAATGACGAGACTGTCGAACTTATAACGAGTGTTGGTGGTTCGAAAATCACAACACTTTCGACTAAAAAGGACATTGAGAATCATTTATCAGTTATGATGGAAATCTTGCGTTCTATTCAGTAAAACTTATAACAAAAAAATAACGAACGGTATGCCGGGGTATTTACGGAAACCGTTCTTTTTAATGGAGGCTCTTAAATAATGAAATCGAATGAACTTGTAAACATTCTGAAAAAACGTCTGCCTTCAGAGAACTTCGTGTGGAAATTTGATGCGAAGGCAGATAGAGTTCGTCTTGATCATAAAGTCTTAAACAAAGGGATGGATATTTCATTGCCCGAGATTTTATCGAGGTATACAGAGAAAAAAGACGTTGCAATAGATGAAATCGTTTATACGATTGAAGCGACATTCCAAGCGATGGAACTTGAACATGCTGAAGGCTTTAATGCTGATCGCCCGATTTACCCAGTCATTAGATCTACTTCATTTCCAGAGGAAACAGCCGAAGGAAAACGGTTTATCATGAAAGACCATACGGCTGAAACTAGAATTTATTATGCATTGGATTTAGGAAAAACATATCGCCTAATAGATGAAGGAATGCTGGAAGCGCTTGGTCAATCCGCAAATGAACTAATGGAGGCGGCGCTTTTCCGCGTAAGATCATTACCGACAGCTATGAAAAAAGATGAAGTCGATGGCAATAGTTATTACTTCATTAACAATAACGATGGGTACGATGCAAGCCGTATCTTGAATAGCGCATTCCTAAAAGAAATGGAAGAGAAAATCCAAGGTGATATGACTGTTTCAGTCCCGCATCAGGATGTCCTAATTATTGGTGATATTCGAAATAAAACAGGTTATGATGTTCTTGCGCAAATGACGATGCATTTCTTTACCAAAGGAACTGTTCCTGTTACATCACTATCGTTTATATATGAAAACGGACAATTAGAGCCTATTTTTATCATGGCGAAAAATCGTGTTACACGAAAGAAAGGAAAATAATAAAATGAATATTTTTTACAATGAAAAAGGTGTTGGGGATGTATTATTGGCCCAGCTGGAATTAGAAAAACCAAAAGAGACAATGAGTGAAAGTATCGGTGATATTACCGTGATTAAAAATGTAGAAACACAGCAAATCGTGGCTTTTAATCTATTCAATGCTTCGAAATATGTAGCGGTGGAAGCTAACGGTGAAGTTGAATTAACGGAAGAGTTGATCGAGAAAGTTCAACTTGCGCTACGAGAGAATAGTGTGGAATTGGAACTCGATGTCGATCTATCGCCAAAGTTTGTTATCGGCCACGTTATTAAAAAAGATAAGCACCCCAATGCAGACAGACTAAATGTATGTAAGGTAGACGTTGGAAACGAAACGCTACAAATCGTTTGCGGTGCAGCAAATGTAGAGGCTAATCAAAAAGTAGTCGTTGCCAAAGTAGGAGCGGTTATGCCTTCCGGATTAGTCATCAAAGATGCTGAGCTTCGCGGAGTTCCGTCCTCTGGAATGATTTGTTCTGCATCTGAATTAGCCTTGCCCGATGCTGAGGAAGGTGCAGGGATACTAGTTTTAGATGAAAATAGTGTTGTTGGACAGCCATATATCAAGTAACAAATAAGAAAACGTGCCTTCTGGTACGTTTTTCTTATTTTAGTATAAAATTTGATTTAAGCTTTGTTAAACTGCTAAAATAGACTAATCGACATGAAATGAGTGATTTGTTTGAGTTGGTTTAAAAGAATTATAGACCGATTAGTTACTGAAAAAGATGAAGATAGCGAAGAGGCATTCAACGAAAATGCTGAAAATGCTAACGCTACTGTAAAACAGGAAGTAAAAGAACGTCCAACATTTCGTTTTCCAATCATTACAGATGCAGAGATTTATGGTTGGGACGAAGACGAAGCGACTACACAAATTGAAAAAACCAAAAATGTACCAGAAAAAACAAATGAAACGATTGATGAATTTGAAACGGTTCCATTGTATCAAAACGAAAGATGGCCTGGAAGAGATGTTACGACGAATATTCATAGGGCAAGAAAACAAACGGAAAAAAAGCGTACGATTGAAACAGAAACAATCGATATTCCTATAGAAAGTAAACCGTCAATTAAGTCGACGCGGAGTTTCAATCCAACGCATGTACCATCACCGATATATGGCTTTTCAAATCGCAAACCGACTGTAGGATTTAAAAAAGAAGTCGAAATCGTTGAGGAAAAATCAAAAATTACCACTGAACCCAAAAAGCCAATGGAAGACGAATTGACCTTACAAAATTTAGATGTATCTACTATAGAAGATAAACAGACTTTTTTAGATTCTAATCAAGATGCTATATTAGAAACGGAAGCAACAGTAGAAGAATCATATGAAGAAGAAACGAATCAAATTAATGAAGAAATCAAATCTGACCCTGAGCCTGTAGAAAATAAATTCACCTTGGACACTACCGATGTAGCTACTTCAGTAGAGAAACAACATCAAGATTCTATGGAATTCAGCGGTATTGAAGAAGATGCGCACTTTATTGATACTGAAAAAGAAGCCATCGTTGAAGAGGAAGTCGAACTTTCGCTGGACAAACCAGATGAATCCAATAAAGTAGATACACAACCCATTTTAGAGTCGACCCAAGAGTCTATTTTGGAACCAGAAATAAAGACTGAAGATTCTACAGCGCAAGAAACAAACTTTATTGATAATGAACCGGAACCGATTATCGATTCGATTGACGAGATTGAACAACAGCCAGAGATTATTGAAGAGAAAAGAGAACGCATCGTTCCGTTTAATGTACTTATGTTGAAAAGTGATAAAGCTAAGTTATCTACTAAACAATCAGTCCAGATCAATAAAGAACCAGAAGTTACAAAACCAGAAATTGTTGAAAAAGCAATTGAAAATCATTCAGAAAGCGTTGCTGAAGAACATTATGTGTTTCCATCGCCGCAATTATTAATCGCGCCGGAATTACAAATCGAAGACACGGATTGGCTAGAATCCCAATCTGGTAAACTCGAAGAGTCATTGTCCCATTTCGGCGTTAAGGCCACAGTGATTGATGCCGTTCAAGGGCCTACAGTAACTCGTTTTGAATTGACGGTAGGGCAGGGGACCAAAGTTAGCCGCGTTCGAAATTTGACGGATGACTTGAAACTAACATTAGCTGCCAAAGAAATACGCATTCAAGCGCCGATTCCTGGTAAAAGTTCAATCGGCATAGAAATACCGAATCGGAATACGAGACCGGTTCGAATATCAGAAGTGATTAAATCCGAAGAATTTCGAACTTCAACTTCACCGCTCGAGGCTGTTCTAGGCCTCGGTTTAACTGGCGAGCCTGTAACACTTGATTTGCGAAAAATGCCTCATGGATTAATTGCCGGAGCTACAGGTTCTGGTAAATCCGTGTGCATAAATTCGCTTCTTGTAAGTCTTCTTTATAAGGCGAAGCCTTCGGACTTGAAAATGATGCTTATCGATCCGAAAATGGTAGAGTTGGCGCCATTTAATGGCATACCGCATCTGATTAGTCCTGTTATTACAGATGTGAAAGCGGCGACGGCTGCATTGAAGTGGGCAGTTACTGAAATGGAAAGACGTTATGAATTACTTGCGCATATGGGCGTTCGCGATATTGAACGCTATAACAAAGTTGTCGAGGAAAATAAGCAGTATTCATTGAAAATGCCTTATCTTTTAATCGTCATCGATGAACTTTCGGATCTGATGATGATGTCGCCTGCTGACGTGGAAGTGTCAATTATTCGAATCGCTCAAAAAGCGCGTGCTTGCGGCATTCATTTGATCATCGCTACCCAACGTCCGTCTGTCGATGTAATTACGGGTACGATTAAAGCCAATATACCGACGCGAATTGCATTTTCAGTTTCATCGCAGGTTGACTCTAGAACAATTATCGATACAATAGGTGCAGAGCGCCTTCTAGGTAAAGGGGATATGTTGTATCTAGGAAATGGTCAATCAGCCTCTGTTCGTCTGCAGGGGACATTTGTAACGGATGACGAGATTGAACGTATAATAGAACACGTTCAACGTGAAGCATCGCCTGAATATTTGTTTGGGCAAGAAGAGTTGTTGAAAACAGCGGTGGAAGAAGAGGAAACGGATCCTTTATTTGAGGAGGCTTGTTTATTTATTTATGAACAAGGAAGTGCCTCTACGTCACTCTTGCAACGTAATTTCAGTATTGGTTATAACAGGGCTGCAAGATTGATGGACAGCATTGAAAAGCATGGTTTCATATCTGAGCAAAGAGGAAGTCGCGCGCGTGATGTCTTCATTACGGAAACTGATTTGGAACGGCTTTCGGATGTTACTTTTTAAAGAATATATTAAACCAACCTATATATATTGTGCATAATTTACAGGTGAAACGGGAATAATTAAACGAGTATAAAGGGTACCAAAAAGGTCCCAGGAGGTTACCATATGACATTGTTTCATTTTATTGGAATTAAAGGATCCGGCATGAGTTCACTTGCTCAAATCCTTCATGATTCCGCTCATAAAGTACAAGGTTCCGATGTGGAAAAGTATTTTTTTACAGAGGATGCTTTGCATGAGAGAAATATACCGATTTATCCATTTGATGAAAATAATATAAAAGAAGGCATGACAGTTATTGCGGGGAATGCTTTTCCCGATAGTCATCCCGAAATTGAAAAAGCACATGAACTTGGTCTTGAAGTTGTACGCTATCATGATTTTCTCGGAGATTATATGCAAAAGTTTGTTTCGATTGCAGTTACGGGTTCACATGGGAAAACGTCAACGACAGGACTCCTTGCACATGTCATTTCTGGTCACGCACCGACTTCATACCTAATTGGGGACGGAACGGGTAAAGGATTGGAAGATGCTGAGTACTTTACATTTGAAGCTTGTGAATATAAGCGCCATTTTTTAGCCTATAATCCGGACTATGCAATTATGACAAATATTGACTTTGACCATCCTGATTATTTTAAAAATCTTGATGACGTCCTTGATGCTTTTGGCGATATGGCTTTACGTGTGAAAAAAGCAATTATTGCATGCGGGGATGATAACCACTTACAGGAAATCCAAGCAAGTGTACCCGTTGTATATTATGGTTTCGACGAGTCAAATGATTTTGCAGCGAAGAATATCGTTAAAAATTCAGAGGGGTGCACATTTGATGTTTACGTGCGAAGTGAATTGTATTATACATTCACAATCCCGTTGACAGGGGACCATGCTATCTTAAATGCGCTTGGCGTAATTGCATTATGTCATTATGAAGGAATTCCAGCTTCTGTCATTCAAGAGAGACTTTCGACTTTTCATGGTGTGAAAAGAAGATTTACTGTAATGGAAAGTAAAGGCCGCGTAATTATCGATGATTATGCACATCACCCAACTGAAATTAAAGCGACTTTGCAATCTGCTAAACAGAAATACCCGAACAAAGAAATTGTCGCCATTTTTCAGCCGCATACATTTACTCGTACCGCAGCACTCTTAGACGAATTTGCGCATAGTTTAGAAACGTCCGACCACATTTATTTATGTGATATTTTCAGTTCGGCTCGTGAAAAAACAGGCGAGATATCAATCAATGAATTACTTGAAAAGCTACCGGGTGCAAAACATTTGGAACTAGAAAACATCGTGGAGCTAGAACAACACGGTAATGCAGTTTACTTATTCATGGGTGCCGGAGACGTTCAAAAATATTTAAATGCATTTAAAGAAATAGTTAGTGAAGAGACAGCTTGATCTTTCTGATCAAGCTGTTTTTTTAAAAAATCAATAGGATTATTATTAAATTAAAGGGTTATCATGGAGAATGTCGAAAGTATACTATGTCATAACGTTTAATCCCCGGGGAAGTAGGGTAAAACAACACTATGATTAAATAATATTAAGGAGGACATGCCATGGAAGTTTTGTTGTACATAGCGGCTATTGTCGCTGCAATCGCATTTTTAATATTATGCGTAAGTCTGGCGATGACATTGTTCTCATTAAAAGGCACGTTACAAAGCGTCTCTGAAACAATGGAAGGCCTATCTGTTCAACTTGAAGGTGTAACGACTGAAACGACGGAACTACTTCAGCGGACGAATAATCTCGCTGATGATATCAGTCAAAAATCTGAAAAACTGAACTCAGTTGTTGAAGCTGTAAAAGGAGTAGGTGAATCAGTTACTGGCATTAATACGTCAGTACGTCGTGTAACAGATTCCGTAACACTAGAAGCTGAACGCAATAGCGACAAAGTTGCCCAAGTGATTCAGTGGAGTCAAGTTGCAATCGGGGTAGTAGATAAGTTGAATGAACGACGCGCGGGCTCGCGAGGTTGGAAAAGTTATAATCCAAAGTAGATTATATAATAACATTGATAACTAATTAGGAGGAATCACTATGAATAACAACGTAAAAACAAACATTAACCATCAATCAGAAAATGATCAATCGTATATGCCAAACCAATATGACTATAACGACCGTGGATACACAGATTCATTTTATGATGAATATGAATACGTGGATTCAGGGGCAGGAAGCTTTTTAGTCGGTGCAATTGTTGGCGGCGTTATCGGAGCAGCCGCGGCTCTATTCCTAGCGCCGAAAACCGGGAAGGAAATGCGTGAAGATTTTACAACCCAAGCAAGTCAATTGAAGGACAAAGGGATTGAAATCAGCACGGTAGCAAAAGACAAAGCAACAGAATATACAACAATCGCAAAAGATAAAGCGACGGAATACTCTTCAGTGGCAAAAGATAAGGCAACTGAATATTCATCAGCAGCGAAAGAGAAGGCGACAGAATTCTCCGCAGCTGCAAAAGAGAAGACTGGGGAAGTTTCAAAGACAATTCAAGAGCAATCCGGTCAACTAGTCGATAAAGTAAAATCTATCAAATCGAAAACCACGATTCCATTAGATGACGGAACAGTGTCAGCTGAAGGAGAAGAGCCTACTACGTTCGTTGATCAGGCTACAGAACAACTAGGTGACGAAGATGTCGTCACAACGACTGCAGAAGCCATTAAAGAGGCAGTAACAAATACTGAAACGTCGAACAAGTAAAAGATGGAGCCCCTAAATCATTTTAAGATTTAGGGGTATTTTTTATTTTTTGGTTATAAAAACGCGATTAAAAGCGAATGATGTTAGAAATAGTTAGATTATGCGTGACTTTTCCGAAAGTCTTCTCTATAATAAGTCTATTATCAAAAATTCTTACAATCATTCAGTTCATATAAATAAACAACGAATGAATTGTATGGGGAGGAGATGGACATATGGGACACCTTAATCTAGAAGAATTAAGAGACCAGGTAAATGGATTGAATACTAGAATTTTAGATCTGATCAATGAGCGCACTGAACTTGTTCAAGAAATTGGGAAAGTAAAAGAAAAGCAAGGTGTCAATCGATATGACCCGATCCGAGAACGTGAAATGCTTAATTTCCTAAAAGAATATAACCAAGGGCCGCTTCCTAATGGCGTAATGGATCAAATCTTTAAAGGGATTTTCATGTCAGCATTAGAAATTCAAGAAGATGAACAGCGCAATGCACTTCTAGTTTCACGAAAAAGGAAAGCAGAAGATACAATTGTAAATGTAAATGGCGTTGCAATCGGAAACGGTTCACCATCATTTATATTCGGACCTTGCGCCGTCGAATCTTACGAGCAGGTTTTGGCAGTAGCACTAGCTATGAAAGAAAAAGGACAAAAGCTATTAAGAGGCGGGGCTTATAAACCACGTACTTCCCCATACGATTTCCAAGGACTAGGTGTAGAAGGTTTGAAAATCTTAAGAAGAGTAGCTGATGAAACAGGCCTTGCGGTAATTAGTGAAATTATTACGCCTTCACATCTTGAAGAAGCACTTGAATACGTTGACGTCATTCAAATTGGCGCTCGTAACATGCACAACTTTGAATTGCTGAAAGAAGCTGGCTCTGTCAATAAACCAGTACTTCTGAAACGCGGACTTTCTGCAACAATTGACGAGTTTATCAATGCAGCCGAATATATTATTTCGCAAGGAAATGATCAAATCATCCTTTGTGAACGCGGAATTCGTACATACGAGCGTGCAACGCGAAACACGCTTGATATTTCAGCGGTTCCAATATTGAAACAGGAAACACATTTACCGGTATTTGTGGATGTCACTCACTCAACTGGTAGACGCGATCTGTTAATACCAACTGCGAAAGCCGCAATTGCTGTGGGAGCAGATGGTGTTATGGCAGAAGTACATCCAGACCCAGCAGTAGCGCTATCTGATGCAGCTCAGCAAATGGACCTTAACCAGTTCGATGAGTTTTATGCATCTATGATGGACTTCATGAAAACTCACAAGTAATGTTAGTTAACTGAGCGCCGGGCCATTCGTGGTTCCGGCGTTTTTAATAGGAAAGGAAGGTAAGGCTTCAATGGCAGTAACAATTTATGATGTAGCACGAGAAGCTAATGTTTCAATGGCAACAGTTTCACGTGTCGTTAATGGAAATCCCAATGTCAAACCGTCTACAAGAAGAAAAGTTCTAGGCGTCATTGAAGAGCTTGGTTATCGACCAAATGCTGTTGCGCGAGGATTAGCAAGTAAAAAAACAACGACAGTCGGTGTTATCATTCCAGATATCTCAATAAGTTTTTATGCGGAACTATCCCGCGGAATTGCAGACATCGCAACCATGTACGAATATAATATTATTGTTTCAAACTCGGATGAGCGCCCTGATCGAGAAGTCGAACTACTGATGGATCTGTTCGGGAAACAAGTTGATGGGTTAATCTTTATGAGTGATGCACTTTCTGACGAAGTTCGAACTGAAATGTCAAGAGGTAGCGTCCCAGTCGTTTTGGCGGGCACACTAGATGAAGCCGGTCAATTTGCAACGGTTAATATCAATTATGAGCAAGCAGCTTACGAGTCGGTTTCAAAACTAATCGCAAATGGCCATAAACGCATCGTTTTCCTAACGGGTCCTCTTACCCGCGATATTAACGGTGCGAAGAAACTCGGCTATGAACGTGCGTTGAAAGAAGCGAGCATCGATATAGACGAATCTTTAATTATTGAAATTGAAAATTCATATGACACTGGATATGAAAGTTGGCGCGACATTAAGGAATTATCAACTAAACCAACTGGAATATTTGCAACGAATGACACCCTAGCAGTCGGTGTACTAAATGGTATTCGAGATGACGGGTTGTCAGTTCCAAATGATTATGAACTAATTTGTTTCGAACATTCAAACCTCGCACGAATCGTCAGACCGCAACTTTCCACAGTAGCTGTTCCGCTTTATGATTTAGGTGCAGTTGCTATGCGTTTATTAACGAAGTTAATGAATAATGAAGAAGTTGAAGATAAAAAAGTTGAACTCCCTTATCGATTTGAAGATCGAGATTCCCTTAAATAATAATATTAAGAACAGCTCTTACCCCGGATATTCTTCCGAATTAAGAGCTGTTCTTTTAATTATATTTAGCCTGACTAACAACTTTCGCGTTTTTCTCGAATAATTTGCAATGCCTGCTCCAACATTTGAGCATTCTTTTCTGTGATTTCTTCTTTACGCGGAATAGGTTTATATAAGGGAACAGGGTCTTCCCAAGTTTCGATTAACGACACAGGTGACTCACTTTGCCACCTCTTTACCCAGTCGGTAGGCAAAGGGCCTGTAGGTGCATCAAGACCGTTCATCTCAATCCATAGATGCGCCCATGCGCGAGGGACCACTCGCCAAATATCATAACCTCCACCGCCAACAGCAATCCATCGACCCTCGCAATACTTATTTGCCATTTCACGTGCGAGACGCGGAATTTCGTGAAAAATATTGATTGTTCCATAGAGATGGGTGAGGGGGTCGAAGAAATGCGCATCAGCCCCGTTTTGAGTTAAAATGACATCGGGTTTAAAGTGCTCTGTTATTTCTTTAATCGCTGTTCGATACACCTCAAGAAATGATTCGTCTTCGGTAAAAGCATCGATAGGAAAATTAAATGACGTACCGTACCCTTTTCCATTTCCACGTTCAGTAATGCTACCTGTCCCGGGGAATAAATAACGGCCGGTTTCATGAATCGATACAGTACAAACGTCAGGATCATCATAAAAACTCCATTGAACTCCGTCACCGTGATGTGCATCTGTATCAATATAGAGAACCCGCGCTCCGTATTTTTGTTGAATGTATTTAATCGCAACAGAGCTATCGTTATATACGCAAAATCCTGAAGCCCGTCCTTTGAAGCCATGGTGGAGCCCACCGCCTAAATTCAGGGCATGTCGAGCGCGTCCACTCATAACTTCATCAACTGCGGTTAAGGTCCCACCAACAAGCATTGCACTAGCTTCATGCATGTTCGGAAAAATCGGCGTATCTTCTGTACCGATTCCGTACATTTCGCAAGCTGCTTCTTTTATTTCACCTTTACCCGCTTTTTTTACGACATCGATAAACTTTGCATCATGTGCAAGAAAGAGTTCGTCATCCGTTGCGGTTCGCGGCGCAATAATATCAGAATCGGTTATGGCTCCAGACTTTTTTAGCAAATCCAACGTTAAAACGATTCTTTTTTGGTTAAATGGATGTGAATCAGAAAAAGAGTATCCAAGTTGTTCTTTTGAATAAATGAACACAGCATTTTTCTTCATCACGAAATTCCCGGTACATTCGGCCATAGAACTTCAAATCCCGCCGTTTTAAGTCCGTCAATGACTTGAAGCGGATTCATCGTTTTAATTCGAATGACTAGTATTTTGTTGGCCGAATTCTCTTTATCAGGATAAACAAGGACGCTTAATACATTTGTTTTATGTTCGTAAAATACTTTGGATACTTCGAATAGAATACCTGGTATATTTGGGACGCGTACCTCGATTTGCGAACCTGGCTGATGTGCCCCGGTAAGTTCAATGTACTTATAAAGTAAGTCTGTTTCCGTAATGATGCCAACGAGCTTATTATTTGAAACAATCGGTAATGAACCTATTTGATTGGTATAAAACACGACTGCAGATTCTTCAACGAAATCCATCGGGTGAGCTGTGATTGGATTTTTGGTCATTACCTCGGATAACTTAATATCATAAACATTTTTATCGATACTGTCAGACATCGTTGAGGGAACAATCTCCTTTAAATCACGATCGGTAATGATTCCGACGACTGCCTGGTCTTCTGTAATAATTGGTAGATGCCGAATTTTGTTTTCTAACATAATTTCAAGCGCATCTTTCACTGTATTTGATGGAAAAAGCGTGACTACATCTAGTTTCATGATTTCTTCGATTAACATGACTACACCTACTTTCGAGAGAGTTAGTACATATAGCGATTTTGAAATCGTAAATTATCAAATTGTTGCACAGATTCCGGGTCAACTCTTTTTCCGATACGGGCCATTAAACAGTTTGCCGGATGAGAACTAATTTCGGGTTCATCTGTCGCATAATATTCGAGTCCGCCGACTTGCATCATCTTTTCCATGACTTTTCTATATTCCCAAACGTTTAACCCCGTACCTTTTAAATCCCAGTGCCAGTAATACTCAGTAGTTAGTATGATATAATCTTCCATCGCGTCATCCATCATCGACACAGCTAGAAGCGCTTTACCTACACCGCCACCTCGAAACTTGGGAATCACTTCAATGGCACCTAGTTCGATTAGATTATCCATATTGCCTTCTGACCATCTTTCCATTGGATCAGGGTACACATACGTTACATAACCGACAACTTCATTCAATTCACGGGCAATAATAATTCGCCCTTCAGGTAGTTTCGCAATATTCACGAGCGCTTCATGCTGCTGGGGAGCTGCTCGAAATGCCGTCAAATCCTCATGAAAATCAAGATTGGCTAATTTCTCCGAAGATATAGGGCCTTCGATAATTATATCGCCGCTCTTATGTTTAATTTCCATTGCATTATAGGTTTTTTTGTGTTTCATATTTGCCACCGCCTCACTTATAAATAACTATAATAATAGTATACAACATAAAGTTCTCGTGCAAGCCTATTTACTGTGACATACTGAAAACAAATGGAAATGAAGAATTATTTACACATTTCAGTGTATCTGTTGTAGAATGAATGTGTACTAGTTTTTGAAAGGGTGGAAATACTTTATGAAAACGCTTCCAGTCGTAAAAGGGGACTATCAGTTAAAAGATTATTATCAAACAAACGCTGAATTTAATTGGGCAGATGCTGAAAAGGAATTTAGTTGGTATGAGAGTGGAAAAATAAATATCGCTTATGAAGCAATTGATCGTCATGCAACGTCTTATCGGAAAAATAAAGTAGCGCTTTATTATAAAGACGGTCAACGAAAAGAAGCGTATACGTATTTTGAAATGAAAAAGATGACGAATAAAGCCGCGAATGTTTTTCATAATCAGTCTTCATTATCAAAAGGTGATCGGCTGTTTGTTTTCATGCCGCGTTCGCCTGAACTTTACTTTTCCGTTTTCGGGGCATTAAAATTGGGGGCAATCGTCGCGCCATTATTTGATGTATTTAAGGAAGATGCTGTTTATGAACGACTCTTAGACAGTGAAGCAAAAGCAATTGTCACAACACCAGAACTTTTCAATCAAATACCAGTGCATAAATTGCCGCATTTGGAATCGATTTTTGTTGTTGGCGAAGATATAGAAGAAGATGGGAAGACAATTGATTTTCTGAAGCACTTAAAATCATCATCACCAAAATTCCAACCAATATGGTTAACAAAAGAAGATGCAACACTTCTGCATTATACTGAGGGGGCTACGGGAAAACCGAATGGTGTTGTCCTAACTCAAAGAGCGATGGTTCAGCAACTGCAAACGACGCGCTGGGTACTCGATTTAAGTGATGAGGATATTTATTGGTGCACAGCGGATCCGGGTTGGGTAGCTGGTACTGTATATGGCATGTTCGGGCCGATGCTTGCCGGCGCAACGATAGTTGTTCTAGGCGATCGGTTTTCTCCGGAGCGTTGGTACCAGGTAATTGAAGAATATAGTGTCAACGTATGGTATAGTGCCCCGACTGCTTTCCGGATGCTGATGGGTGCCGGAGAAAGTCTTATGAAAAAATTCGATTTAGGATCATTAAGGCATATTCTTTCAGTAGGAGAACCATTGAACCCTGAAATTATTCAATGGGGAGTCGATTCATTTAACTTACGGATTCATGATACATGGTGGACAACTCAAACCGGTGCACAAATGATTGCGAACTTCCAGTGCTTGCCAATAAAGTCCGGTTCAATGGGGAAAGCCGTACCAGGAATCGAAATTGCTATCATTGATCACCAAGGGAATAAATTACCGCCACATGAAATGGGCAATCTTGCAGTTAAAAAAGGTTGGCCTGCGATGATGCACAGTGTGTGGAATAATAAAGAAATATTCGATTCAAGCTTCATTAATGATGAATGGTATATTACCGGCGATTCTGCTTTTATGGATGAAGATGGATACTTCTGGTTTCAAGGCCGTGTAGACGATGTTATTATGACCAGTGGGGAACGGGTCGGTCCCTTTGAGGTCGAAGCAAAATTACTTGAACACGAAGCGATTCAAGAAGCCGGTGTAATCGGAATACCGGATCCTGTGGAAGGGGAAATCATCAAAGCATATATCGTATTAAAAGAACGTTTTGATCCGTCAAGTGAACTCGAAGAGGATATAAAAAGTTTTGTTCGAAAAGGACTAGCCGCGTATGCGTCTCCGAAAGAAATCGAATTTAAGGATAAACTGCCGAAAACCCGCAGTGGTAAAATAATGCGGAGTGTATTGAAATCATGGGAATTGCATGCATGATCTATAGAAAGTAAAAAAGCTCGCTCTCTACGTTTTTACACGTAAGAGCAAGCTTTTTATTATGTTTTTCATTCTTCATCTTCAGGTGGATCAGTACCAGGAGGATCCTCATCTTCCGGTGGATCTTCCGGTTTTCCAGGCTTTCCTGGTTTTTCCGGTTTTCCTGGCTTTTCAGGCTTCTCTGGGTCTTCATCTTTCGGTGGATCTTTAGGTTTCTCTGGTTTTTCCGGTTTTTCTTCAGGTGGCTCTTCCTTTTCTAACTTGACGATGTTAGAAGCTGCAGATAATTTACCTGTAATATCAACGGCTTTTACGCTATAAGAACCAGGTCCAATCGAGTGAGAGTAGGACGCACCATCGTGAATTGTTGCAATCTTTTTATCACCTGAATAAACATAATAACCGATAACATCTTTTGATGCAGATGCCGCCCAAGTTATTTTCTTGTCTGTTAACGTTAGGCTCACTGCAGCCGGTGCAGCATCATCAGCATTAAAATTTGATTCTGAAATTACATTCTGAGAGAACGATGAATTATTAGGGAATAGATATTCAGGATTACCTCCGAAAGGGCGCAGTATCCAGTCGATGTAATCTTGAGTTACGCCAATTCCGCCTTTAGAAACAACGAATTCCCTAGGTGTTGATGGAAGTGCTCTGTACTTTTTCCCATTCATTTGAACATAGGAAGAAGAAGTGAGACTATCATCTGGTTTTGTTGGTACAAATACATTTGCGTTAAATAAATCCGAAGTGACTAATCCCGCAGCTGAACATTCTGCTGATGGAGCAAGTCCAGAAATACCACACATTGAGCGTGTAACGACACCTTCAGGCACTTTGAATTTTGTTTCTGCCTTAAGGATTTCAGGTCTGACTTCGTTGATGCCATTCATTAAATTAGCAAATAGTTTGTTCACGCGATTACTTGGTGGGCCATACGTATTTTGCCCTTCACTTAGTTTATCATTTCGGTATTTATAACCGAGCCAAACACCAAGTGTTATATTCGGGTTGTAGCCAACAAGCCATACGTCTCCATAACTTTGCGTTGTACCTGTTTTAGCCGCTAAATCGACATTGAAATTCAAGTTTTGTTTCATGACTTGCGCAGTGCCTCGTCGGTTAGTTAGAACATCGCGTAACATATCAGTAATAATATAAGCCGTTTGTGGACTAAATACGTCGACTGGCTCAACTTCATGCTGATAAACAATATTTCCTTCCATGTCTTCTATCCGATCAATCATATAAGCATCGATGAATTTTCCGCCGTTAGCAAACGTTGTAAAAGCATTCGTATTTTCTTCTACTGATGTTTCAACTGTTCCTAAAGCATCAGCAATACCACCGACTGCAGTATTTGTGAATCCCATCTTTGTTAAATACTGGGCGGGATTTTTATCAATAATTTGTTCGTATAATCGCTGGGTGGCAACGTTTTGAGATGAAGCCAATGCTTGACGCGCTGGAATTACACCCATTTGTTCGCTAGTAATAAAGTTTTTCGGCGAATATGGCCCACCATCAGCACCAGGACCATACTTACTTGTTTGAAACCAAACATCTGCTACAGGACTACCAGCGCCTATTACACCAAGTTCTACCGCAGGTCCGAATACCAGTAGTGGCTTTATAGATGAACCATTATGTCTAAATTCTTGTGTAGCAAAATTCCAGTTGTCTTGGTGACCATCACGACCGCCAATAAAAGATAGGATTCTACCTGTGCTATTTTCAATGGCCATTGAGCCAACTTGAACCGGGTATGGTACTTCTATTTCTTCTCCGGTTTCTTTATCCTTAGCTTTTTTAGTGAATGTTGGTCCATAAAGTTTATATTCATCTTTTATTTTCTGAAAGTGATTGTACAGTTTCAAATCAATCGTCGAATAAATTCGATAGCCTCCGCTTGTCATTTCTCGACGTGCTAAAATTATATATTTATCTTTTAGTTTACCTTCATTATCTAAACGATCTGGATCGATTCCGTCCTTTTCGGCTAATACCTTCGCAAGAACATCTACAGTTCTATTTTGGATTTCTTGCGTCAAATAAGGATAGCGTTCATTTGTGCGTAATGGGGCCTTGCGGAAATCTTTTTTAATGTCATAAGTAATTGCTTCATTATATTCTGATTCCGTGATGTATCCTGTTTCTTTCATACGGAAAAGCACTGTTTTCATACGATTAATACCGGGTTTCAAATTTTCATCTTCTTTTATACCCTGATTTTGATTGTAAAAGGGCGTATAGGCAAACGGCGCTTGTGGAATCCCGGCTATATAAGCTGATTGAGCAAGGTTTAAATCTTTTGCCTTTAAATCAAATATGCCTTCCGCAGCTGCTTCAATTCCAGCGATATTATCGCCATTGGAGTTTCGGCCGTAAGGAATAATATTTAAGTACGCTTCCAATATTTCATGTTTGTCCATGAAATGTTCAAGTCGCATCGCGAGTAAAATTTCTTTTGCTTTACGTTCATATGAAACTTCGTTTGTTAAAATCTGAAGTTTAATCAATTGCTGGGTTAATGTTGAACCACCAGTTTGGCTATCAGCATTTGTTACATCTTGAAATAATCCCCGGAAAATTGCTTTTGGCACGACTCCTTCATGCGTTTCGAAGTATTCATCTTCAGTTGCGAAAACGGCGTCGATGACATAGGGAGAAACATCTTCAAGCTTAATCTCTTTTCTTGTTATGTCTGCACTAACGGGGCCAATATAGACATCGCCAGCGTATATTTCGGAAGTTTCTTCGTATGAAAAAATTGTAGAACGCATTTCATCTTTCGAACGAAGCGGTTCTTTTGCAACTAAAGATGCAAAATATCCAGCACCCACTGAAGCTGCGAATATGGTAAGTGTGATTCCGAAAATGATAGATAGAAGAAATAAATTCCAAAAAACGCCTGATGTGATTCTTAAATTCTTCGCCCACTTCGTATTTGTCAGTGAATCTAGCTTGTTTTCTATTTGTTTTAACCGTTCTTTGATTGGTTTATTTTGTTTTTCACTCAATCTGATCGACCTCCTTAAATCGTTCCTATTATAGCACAATTGTATAGCTATCAAACAACTTTTATTGACATTATTATTTAATAAGTTATTATTAATAAATATATACTAAATCTACACATTGAAAGAGCCGAAGTAGTGGCTGTGGGACCGTATAGAGAGGCAACGGATGGTGAAAGTTGCTCGGTACACCGCATACGAATTACAGCTTTGGAGTGTGGCGCGTTCGCGGCGTTAAAGCGATTTCGAGCGGAGAATTTATTCTCAAGCCGGGTGGTACCGCGTTATTATAAAAATTAACGTCCCTGCATGATTTTTTATTAAATCATGTGGGGATTTTTTAATTTTAGGAGGAGTTCAAATGACAAACACATTATTGGATGATTTGAAATGGAGAGGCCTGCTATATCAACAAACTGATGAAGTAGGTCTTGAGGATTTATTGAACAAAGAAAAGATTTCTCTGTACTGCGGAGTGGACCCTACGGCAGATAGTATGCATATTGGTCATATCGTGCCGCTTTTAACGTTGCGTCGTTTTCAAATGCACGGACATCGCCCAATTTTACTAGTCGGTGGGGCAACAGGAATGATCGGTGATCCATCTGGCCGTTCAGAAGAAAGACAGCTGCAAACAACAGAACAAATTGACAAAAACGTACACGGCATCAAGAAGCAAATGGAACAAATTTTTGATTTCAATTCCGAAAACGGGGCGCAGATGGTCAATAATAATGACTGGATCAGCTCGATGACAATTATTGAATTTTTACGTGATTTCGGGAAGCATTTAGGTGTTAACTACATGCTCGCAAAAGATAATGTTGCATCACGACTGGACAGTGGGATTTCATTTACCGAGTTTTCTTACATGCTAATTCAAGGAATTGACTTCAACCATCTATATGACAATTACGGTTGCCGAGTACAGATTGGCGGATCGGATCAGTGGGGGAATATTACGACGGGACTTGAAGTCATTCGAAAAATGCATGATGAAGAAACGAAAGCTTACGGGATTACGATTCCATTGGTTACAAAAGCGGATGGAACAAAATTCGGTAAATCAGCGGGTGGCGCAGTTTGGTTAGATGCTGAAAAAACTTCACCTTATGAGTTCTACCAGTTCTGGATTAACACAGCCGATGCAGATGTAATTAAATACATGAAAATCTTCACGTTTATTGAGCGCGAAGAAATTGAAGCGTTTGAAGTAACGGTTAAAGAAGAACCGCATTTGCGTAAAGCACAAAAAGCATTAGCGGAAGAAATGACGCGACTTATTCACGGTCAAGAAGCATTGGACAATGCAATCCGCATTTCAAAAGCTTTGTTCAGCGGAGATTTAAAATCGCTTTCCGCGGATGAAATGAAAGACGCGTTCAAAGATGTCCCTTCTTCCGAAATGCCGAAAGAAGATAAAAATATCGTCGACTTCATCGTTGAAGCGGGTATTTCATCATCTAAACGACAAGGTCGGGAAGACGTGGGGAACGGTGCGATTTCATTTAACGGTGAAAGAATCACGGATACGCAATATGTAGTCGGCGCTGCTGATCGATTGGAAGATGAGTTTACAATCGTTCGCAGAGGCAGACGCAATTACACGATGGTTAAGTTCGTTTAATTTGGAAAGGCTATTTTCCTTATATTGAGGAAAATAGCCTTTTTTCTATTTATACGCTTGTAACCCATTTCGGTAGTTGCAAATCATTGTAAATGTCAGGATGAATCAATTTCCCGAGCTTTAAAGCACCTTCTAATAGACGCGGGGAAGGGCGGCAGTATAACTCCTCTTCCATAATAGAAAATCGATTTTCTTTAATAGCCATTAAGTCCTTCCAATCAGGTCGTTTTAAAACCACGTTTTTATTCACTTTTTCAGGTCGAACGCCCACCCATGCAAGCAGTATGTAATCAGGATTTCTTTGCAATACATCTTCCCAGTCAGTTTGTACGCTGGCAAGTTCTACGTCGCGAAATTCATTTGCTCCACCCGCAATTTCGCTGATTTCTGTTAACCAATTAATCCGACCAGGCGTAAATATCGGTTTTGGCCACCATTCCCAGTAAAGTGTGGGTGTATTCGTCACCTTCGAAGCCCGTTTTTTCATTTCAACAATAAACTCCAAATATTCTTTGTGAACAATATTCGCTCTTTCCTCAATCCCACAGGCTTTTCCAACTAATAACAAGTCATTCGCAATATCATTTAGGCTTTGTGGATCTAATACGATGTGTGGAATTTCACGTTTTTTTAGTTCTTCAATATTCTTTTCCATTCCGGGAACACTTAAGGAAGCCAATACTAAATCTGGCTTAAACGATTCTACCTTGTCCATATCAATTGATAAATCTGGACCGAGGCGGGGAAGGGTATTAATAGATTCAGGCCAATCCGAAAAATCATCGACAGCAATTAAATGATCAATCATACCAAGATAGGCCAGAAGCTCGGTATTACTCGGGCAAATTGAAATTAGTTTCAATGGAACATCACCTCACGTTTATTTACTTAAGTTTAGCAGAAGGAGGGGGAGTGTGCATTGGGATATCTGTAAGTTTAAAGTGGATATCCGACAGTTAAGTGGTTCATACAGATGAAAACTGCCCTGCTAACTTTCAAAATTATAATGAAAGTTGTTTGAAACGATACTGTTGAGTAAATAATGATATAAATTACTATCGTTCCAAGAAACGAGGGCATGATATGACTGAAAGGTTGGCAGGGGAGGAACAAGAGGTAAAAAAGACTACCCAAATTACATATTATTTCACAATGATATTCATGGTAATCGGAATTGCCCTAGTCTTTTTCATTTTGTATCAAAAGGTAGAGAAAATAAATTTATTCATTATTTTACTATCGGTGTCTGCAGGCGGTATACCTGTTGGGTTCATTGGTGCATATATTGATTATAAGGTTTCAATATTGAAGTTTAAAAATAGAGGTTTGGAACAATGAAAAGTAGACGGCCATGGATTTCCGTAGGTTTGGATCAGATATCCGACAGTTCGATGATTTTATCCGACAATATGAGATGCATATCCGACACTTAGACCAACATATCCGCACATTTTACACACATATCCGCAAAACGTAACTTTCGACCTACTCCGAAACCAAAAAAAGAGTCCCATAAAGGACTCTTTTTCCGAAATATTACTTTCTGCTGTAGAATTCAACGATGAGTGCTTCGTTAATTTCTGCTGCTAATTCACTGCGTTCAGGCATGCGAACGAATGAACCAACTTTAGTGTCTTTGTCGAATGAAACATATTCAGGAACAAAGTTGTTCACTTCAAGTGCTTCATTTACAACATCAAGGTTTTGAGATTTCTCACGAAGAGAAATAACTTGTCCTGGTTTTACGCTGAATGATGGGATGTCAACGCGTTTTCCATCAACCAAAATGTGGCCGTGGTTAACAAGTTGGCGTGAAGCACGACGTGTGCGTGCAAGACCCATGCGGTATACTAGGTTATCAAGGCGAGTTTCAAGAAGAATCATGAAGTTTTCACCGTGTTTACCAGGCATTTTACCAGCTTTGTTAAATAGAGTTCTAAATTGACGTTCGTTTACACCAAACATGAAACGAAGTTTTTGTTTTTCTTGTAACTGCATTCCGTATTCGGAAAGTTTAACACGTTGAGTTGGACCGTGTTGTCCTGGTGCGTATGGACGTTTTTCGATTTCTTTTCCTGTACCTGAAAGTGAAATGCCAAGACGGCGAGATAATTTCCAAGCTGGACCTGTATAGCGAGCCATAGTAGACTCCTCCTCTAATTTGGTTTTATTTTGTTGTAAAATAAGACCAGATATGTTCAATTCGATTGCCATTCTATAATCTTGCAACTTCGCCTTCGCAGCCTGAAGGTTACGCGGTGCACCTCTTAAAAGGAATAGACTGAACAGACCGAAACACATAACTGCTGCAACTATTTTACACAACGACTATCATAACAAGTTACATCCGCAGAGTCAAGCACTTTTGTACGATTTCATTTACTCTAGTACAATCTCATAATTTCTTCTTTTCCTTTTAAAGAAAGAGGTCTATAGTATAGGTGACAAGTGAAGGACTTTCAAGTGAAGAAGGGGTGTAAACAATGACGGAAAATAAATTGCACAAAGACACGCTAGTTATTCATGAAGGTTATGACGATAAAGCTCATCATGGAAGTTTAACAACGCCACTCTATCAAACTTCAACATTTTCGTTTGAATCAGCAAAACAAGGCGAGCAACGTTTTGCCGGCGAAGAAGCTGGACCGATTTATTCACGATTAGGGAATCCGACTGTGCATGTTCTCGAAGAAAGAATGACGATGTTGGAAAACGGTAAAGGCGCTCTTGCATTCGGTTCAGGAATGGCCGCGGTAAGTACAATTCTTGTACATTTAACAAAAACGGGTGATCATATCCTTTGTACACGCGGTATTTACGGATGTACTTTTGGTTTGTTGTCTATAATGGAAGAAAAGTATAATATCACACATGATTTAATCCAGATGGGTACCGAAGATGAAATTGAGAAAGCGATTAAACCAGAAACGGTTTGTATTTATGTCGAAACACCGATTAATCCAACGATGGAACTCGTCGATCTTCATGCAGTTGTGAACGTTGCAAAGCGCCATGGTTTAAAAGTCGTTGTCGATAATACATTTTCATCGCCTTATTTACAAAACCCATTAACGCTAGGGGTAGATTTTGTCCTACACAGTGCAACTAAATATATTAACGGACATGGGGATGTCATTGCCGGATTGCTTGTTGGTAATGATAAAGAAGAAATGGATCAAATTAGAATGAGTGTTCAAAAGGATTACGGCGGAATCATATCTCCATTTGATGCTTGGCTATTAATTCGTGGATTAAAGACTTTACATGTCCGAATGGAACGACACACTTCGAACGCTGAAAAACTTCTCACTTATTTAAAGAGTCATCCTTCAGTTGAAAAAGTCTTTTATCCATTCGATAAAGACAATCCACAATACGAAATTGCAAAACGCCAAATGTCAGCAGGCGGGGGACTCATTTCATTTACCATCAAAGGCGGTCGGGAAGGTGCGCAACACTTCATGGACAGCTTATCTCTTATTAAAATCGCTGTTAGTTTAGGGGATGCCGAAACGCTCATCCAACACCCAGCGACAATGACGCATTCCGTGGTACCAGAAGAAAATCGCCTGGCCATGGGAATCACAGATTCATTATTACGCCTATCAGTAGGTCTAGAGAATGCAGATGATTTACTAGCAGACCTGGCAGGCGCTTTTGATAAAATGAAAGTAACTGAAGTGAGTTCAAACAAATAACAAATCTAAAAGTAAGTGGAGTCGACATAACCTCCACTTACTTTATTAATGTTTAAGACAGCACCAAATAACTTTCTTTCTATAAAAAAGGTAGTTGATTGGAGTGGCGGGCGGAGACTCCCGCGGGAATAGCGAGAAAGGCGAGACCCTGGACTGAGCGCAGCGAGGGAAGCGGCAGGGAAAGATTGAACTATATCTTTCCGCCCTCGACGCTCGCCCGCAGGAAAGCGCAGCCCGCCACGGAAATCAACGGTCTTACTAAAAACGAGTACCCGAATAATGAAACATTCAAGTACTCGCAAAAGTTATTTTTATAAATGCTTTACCAACTTAGAAACAACCAGTTCAAGTCCCACACGATCTTCCTCAGTAAAACGGTTTAATTCCGGACTGTCAATATCAAGCACACCCAATACGACATCATCTTTAATAATTGGAACAACAATTTCAGAACGTGAAGCAGCGTCACAGACAATATGACCTGGAAACGCATTTACATCCGGTACAACAATCGATTCTCTTCTTTCAACAGAAGTTCCGCACACGCCTTTTCCAACCTTAATGCGCACACAAGCCGGAAGTCCTTGGAAAGGCCCGAGAACAAGTTCTCCGTCCTCCATTAAATAAAACCCAACCCAGTTAATGCGATCGAAAAATTGGTTCAATAAGGCAGAAGCATTACTTAAATTTGCATATAAGTTACTTTCGCCAGTGAGAAGTGCATCCAATTGGTTGGAAAGTTGCGTATACGCTTTAGAAATCGCATGGTTCGTTTCTACAGTTGAATTCAATAAAAACACTCCTATTCAATTAATTTATTAAGGTTTAGTATACAATTGTCGGCACGAAAAGACAAAAAACGTAAATCCATTCGACTGAAAAAGAACTTTTATATCATTTTTCGAGTAAATAGTATTCAAACGTGATACGATATGGGATAATGTAAGGGTATAGTTAATTGAACAGGAGGACGACGATGAAATACTTAATCATTCCAATTATCGCACTTATAACTTTAATAATCATCACCTTCTTATATAGGCGGAAACATATTCGTCAAATCACTAAACTAGAGGAGAAAAAGCTGAGGATTCAACATGAACCTATATTTGAAGAAATGACAAAAATAAAGCAATTAAATATGACAGGCGAAACAGAAGAGAATTTCGAGCGTTGGCGACATGAGTGGACCGAAGTAATGGACATACATATGATTGAAATCGATTCATTATTATTCGATGCCGAAGATTACGTCGATCGATTCCAGTTCGGAAAAGCGACTAAAGTCGAAGGGCAAATTGAAGAGAAAATTCAGTCCTGCGACAAGCAAATGACTAACATTCTTGCTGAATTAAATGAGCTAGTTGGTAGCGAAGAGAAGAATCGCGTTGAAATGGAACTATTAAAAGAACAGCATCGCGCTGCACGGAAAAAAGTGTTAGCTCACCAACACTCCTATGGAATGGCGGTTAAACCGCTTGAAGAAGGGCTTGAATCATTTAATCCGAAATTCGCCGAATACGACGAACTAACTGCAAATGGCAACTACTTACAAGCACGTGAAATTGTTATCGCGCAAAGTGGTAAAGGCGAGTATCTATTTACATTAATTGATCGTATCCCATCATTACTTGTTGAGCTTCAAAACAAAATTCCAGCTTCAATCCGTGAACTTCGAATCGGATCGCAAGGAATGGAAGATCAATCCTACTACTTGCAACATTTGGAGCTTCCGAAACAATTCAATAAGATTGAAAAGACACTTGAAACATTAATTGGTAAAATAGAAAAGCTTGAAATTGACACCATTCAATCAGAAATAGACGCTATCAACGAAAAAATCGATTCATATTACGATGCACTTGAAAATGAAGTCGTAGCAAAACAATTCGTTGATGGTCGTTATATGCTAATTGGAGAAAAACTGGCTGATGTTACCAATTTAACGAAAGCCACATATGATGAAGCGGCATTAGTCCAACAGAGTTATCGTTTAAATGAGGAAGATTCAGAAATACCCACTGAAGCAATGGAACAACTCGAAAAGTTAAACAAACGTTTTGAATTATTAACAATGCGCATTGAGGACGAAGGTTCAGCTGCGTCAAGTTTACAAGAAGAATTGAAATCGATTGAGTCCGAACTAGATCAAATCGCCATTACCAGAGAAAGTTTTGCAGAACGGATTAAGAGCTTGCGAATCGACGAAAACACTGTGCGTAAAGAACTTGATCGGTTAACAAAGAAATTACAAGATGTCGAACGTTCTCTTTATAAAGGAAATATTCCTGGAATTCCTGATGAAATGGACGCGCGCTTGGAAGAAGCTGAAGAGCAAATCTATATCGTTAACCAAAGTTTGGAAGAAGTTCCTTTAAATATGAATTTAGTCAATAATTATTTAGAGAACGCAAAGCAATCAGTAGATATTGTTAGTGATAAAGTACGTGAACTTTTGGAAAATGTCATGCTTATAGAACGGATAATCCAATATGGAAACCGTTATCGAACATCAAACCAAGAAGTACATAGACGCCTGTTAGAAGCCGAGAATTCCTTCAGAGAGTTCCGTTATGAAAAAGCGCTTGAGGAAGCTGCGACTGCTGTAGAGGATGTTGAACCTGGCGCGATGAATCGAATTGAAGAACTTGTACAAGAAAATAATTTAAATGAAGTTGTGAAGTAACTCAGCCACCGCACACTTATCTGTTGTGCAGGTGGCTTTGTCACGAATAGAAGTGAATAACTGTCCAGAATCTGGGCAAATAAAAATAAGGAATGGTTTTTCATGATTTATTTAGATAATAGTGCAACGACGGCTCCAAACGAGGAAGTGCTATCATCTTTTATCAAAGTGAATAAAAGATTTTATGCAAACGCAGCATCATTACACCTTGCTGGGAAAGAAGCGGAAGCACTTCTTGACAGGTCGCGCGAACAAATACTGTCGATCATTGGTGCGCCTGACGGTCAGGTGATTTATACTTCGGGCGGAACAGAAGCGAATAATTTAGCGCTATTAGGATTTGCGCGTAAATATAAATCTAAGGGAAACCATATTATTACGACGTCAATTGAACATCCTTCAATTATGAATGCTGCTAAACAACTTGAAAGAGAAGGATTTATTGTCGATTATTTATCGGTTAATGAATTCGGCATGATTTCATTGGATGAATTGACCGAAAAACTCAGAGATGATACTACAGTTGTAAGCATTATGCATGTAAATAATGAAATTGGAACAATTCAACCTATTGAAGAGTGCGCAAAAATTATTAAACAGCATTCTCGTGCAATATTTCATTCTGACACGGTTCAAAGTATGGGAAATTTACCAATTTCAATGGCTAAGATAGGTCTAGATGCAATTACAGTATCTGCGCATAAATTTCATGGATTAAAAAACTCTGGTGCATTAATCACGCGTAAAGGTCTTCTTCCAGAATCGATAAACTTTGGCGGCGGACAAGAATTAGGTGTCCGTAGTGGAACAGTTTCTGTCCCTGATGCGGCAGCACTTGCATTAGCTATGCGGCTCACAACCGAGAAAAATATGGCTGCAAATTATTCCAACTGGCGACAACGTTTGGTGAATTATATAAAAGATACAAAAGACGTCCTCATACTCGCGGAAAAAAATAGCGCACCCCATATATTATCAATCGCCTTTTTTAGAATTAGAGGGGAAGTCGCTGTGAATCATTTTCAAGAAAATGGGATTACTGTTTCTACATCCAGTGCTTGTTCATCAAAAAACGGACAAGCGGGACATGTAATTGATGCGATTCGATTAACTGAACCGTATAAACAAGGCGTCATTCGCATTAGTTTCGGCGAAAATAATGAATTATCCGATGTGGTGAAATTTGAAGAAGTATTTTCTAGTTTCGCCCGTATTTTACAGAGGGGGAAGTCAAATGAAATGGAATGAGTTATTAATTCGTTACGGTGAACTTTCATTAAAAGGGAGAAATCGTAAATATTTTATTCGAAAGTTAAAAAATAATATAGAAACGGCCTTAAGTGATTTAAGTTCATTTGAAATTAAATCTGAACGTGACCGTATGTTTCTCTACGCCGACGGACAGGATGATATGGAAGAAGCGATAAAACGATTGCCGTTCGTTTTCGGGATCCAATCATTCAGTCCAGTTGCGAAATGTTCAGCAACTATGGAAGATATTTTGAAAACAGCACTTGATGTTGTTGGTTCAGGTGAAACAAAAGGTAAAACATTTAAAGTTGAAATTAGAAGGACTGACAAATCATTTCCTTTTGTAACAAATGAATTGCAACAAAAAATTGGTTCGCATGTACTTCGGAACTTCCCGGAACTTACCGTGCAAATGAAAAACCCAGATATCCTATTATTTGTAGATATTCGACTAGAAGGGGCATTCCTGACGTCCAAAGTCTATCCGGGTGCTGGGGGAATGCCGGTTGGGTCTAATGGAAGATCACTTCTTATGTTATCAGGTGGCATTGACAGTCCTGTAGCTGGTTATTTACTGATGAAACGCGGTGTTGCAATTGACGCGATTCACTTTGAAAGTCCGCCGTTTACAAGTGAACTTGCAAAACAAAAAGTAATTGACCTTGCTGAAAAATTAAGTTCATTCGGCGCTTCAGTTAAGCTTCATGTAATACCTTTTACCGAACTCCAACAATTAATTGTGAACAAAATTCCAGATGGTGAGTTAATGACAACAACTCGAAGAATAATGATGCAAATCGCTGATAAAGTCCGAGTTGAAGCTGATGCCCTTGGTATAATTTCGGGTGAAAGCCTGGGCCAAGTAGCTAGTCAGACGCTCGATAGCTTAACCGCTATTAACGCGGTCACGTCAACACCTGTTTTACGCCCGTTAATTTCATTTGATAAGCTTGAAATTATCGATTTAGCAACCAAAATTGGCACATATGACATTTCCATTCGTCCCTATGAAGATTGTTGTACAATTTTTACGCCAGCTAAACCTAAAACAAAACCGAAGTTAGAGAAGGTTAGGCACTACGAAAGCTTCGTCGATTTTGATCCATTAATTGAAGCTGCAATTAAGGAACGAAAAATTTATAATTTACCACGACAAGAGAAAGACGTGTTTGCAGACTTTCTATAATAAGCTTGTCCATTTTTTAGTTGGTTTTTTTAATGAATAAATTACCATTAAATTGTTGCGCATGATTTTCTCATTCCGGTGCATTCTATATTTCACAAGGAGGTGTTAGTCATGCCAAACAACAACAGCGGGAACTCAAACCAACTTCTAGTACCAGGAGTTAGACAGGCACTCGATCAAATGAAAAATGAAATCGCTTCAGAATTCGGTGTTCAAATGGGACCAGATACGACATCGCGTGCCAACGGATCCGTCGGCGGAGAAATTACAAAGCGATTAGTCCGTCAAGCCCAGTCACAAATGAGCGGGAAATAAAACTAATAAAAAATTAAATGAGAGTCGTTCCGGAATTTATTCCGGGGCGGCTTTTAAAGTTTTTGTGGATCATTTTCTATAAATATTTATCAAATGTTGTGCATGATTTTTTCATTTCGGTGCATTCTATATTTCACAAGGAGGTGTTAGTCATGCCAAACAGTGGTGGTAACTCAAACCAACTTCTAGTACCAGGTGTAAAACAGGCAATTGATCAAATGAAAAACGAAATCGCATCAGAGTTCGGAGTTCAACTGGGACCAGATTCGACATCGCGTGCCAACGGATCCGTCGGCGGAGAAATTACAAAGCGATTAGTCCGTCAAGCCCAATCACAAATGAACGGACAACAATACTAATAATTTATAAAATGAAAGCCGTCTCGGAATTTATTCCGAGGCGGTTTTTAAAGTTTTTTTGAAATATCTAGCTACTCTTAGTATACTTAGATTATTACGAAGGGGGGAAATATTATGAATCGAGAACAACTAGTTGCACCTGAACAATATAATCTTGTGAGTGAGTTTGAAAAGTATGCAAAAAATGAAAGCTTAAAAGCCCTTATTTACATAAACTCAAAAGGTGAAAAGAAAGAAATTACTTATGCAGCGCTCATGAATTTAGCCAATCAAGCCGCGAACGTGTTTATGGAGAATGGGCTGAACAAGGGTGATGTCGTGTTAGTCATGGTGCCTCGTTTAATCGAAGCATACGTTACGTATATAGGTGCGTTAAAAGCAGGTCTAGTTGTAATCCCAAGTTCCGAAATGCTAAGACCTTCGGACATTGATTATCGTTTGGTCCATAGTAATGCGAAGGCAATCGTTTCGTATGATGCATTTTCAAGTCAATTTAGTGAAGTAGAAAATATGGATGGTGTTCAACACTTCGTTATTGGAAAAGCAAATAACGATGAAAAATCGTTAACAGATTTATTAAAACTGGCCTCAACTGATTTTGCGCAACCAGAAACCAAAAGCTCGGATATGGCATTCCTATCCTATACTTCAGGAACAACAGGAGCGCCAAAGGGTGTTGTACATACACATGCTTGGGCCTACGCCCATTTAAGAACGACCGGAGCGAGTTGGCTTGGTATTGAAAAGAACGACGTCGTGTGGGCAACTGCGGCACCAGGATGGCAAAAATGGATTTGGACACCATTTCTTTCTGTTCTTGGGAGCGGTGCTACTGGATTGGTTTATGACGGCAAGTTCGATGCAGAAACGTATTTTACATTAATTAAAGAAAACAATGTTAATGTCTTATGTTGCACACCGACTGAATACCGCTTCATGGCCATTGTAGAAAATCTGAGTAGTCATGATTTATCATCGATTCGAAACGCTGTATCTGCGGGCGAACCGCTAAACCAGGAAGTCGTTAATACATTCCAAGATAATTTTTCATTGGAAGTGAGAGACGGTTATGGACAAACCGAAAATACTTTACTTGTCGGAACGATGGTCGGCATGGAAGCGAGAGCGGGCTCAATGGGTAAACCAACACCCGGGAATCGAGTGGAAATTATCGATGATCAAGGAAAACCGGCAGCTGTAGGTGAGGTAGGCGACATTGCGGTTCATGTATCGACACCAGCTTTGTTTAAGGAATATTTAAACGATCCTGAAAGAACGAGCATGCAATTTCGCGGAGATTATTACGTGACAGGCGACCGTGCAAAAATGGACGAAGATGGCTATTTTTGGTTCGAAGGACGCGGCGACGACATCATCATTAGTTCCGGTTACACGATTGGACCATTTGAGGTAGAAGAAGCATTGCTGCAACATAAAGCCATAAAAGAATGCGCAGTCGTAGCAAGCCCAGATGCAACACGAGGAAACATTGTAAAAGCCTTCATTGTCCTGCGGGACCCAAGCAGAAAAAACGAAGAGGGCCTTGCAAAAGAAATTCAAGACCATGTAAAATCACTAACCGCGCCATATAAATACCCGCGTAAAATCGAATTCATCGACGAGATGCCAAAAACAGCATCAGGTAAAATTATGAGGGTTGAACTACGTAAAAAAGAGCAATAATTTCTGGTTGCTATTGAGGCTATGGGGAAAGTCGTAGTGGAGGATGGCAATAGTGGATTTCATAACGCGAGGTGAATGGTCAAATGGGAAATGAGAAAAGTGGCATCCTGTTGGCTATTTCTTCTTATTTAATATGGGGTATATTACCGGTGTATTGGAAAAGCATCGACAACGTACCAAGTGCGGAAATATTAGTCAGTCGTGTTGTTTGGGCTTTTATTTCAACACTGTTGCTTATATTACTTTTGAAAAACGGTCGATACTTATTTGAAGATATTAAAAAGCTTTGGAAATCCCAGCTCAACTTTTGGTTGCTATTTCTGGCCTCAGTCTTAATTTCTGGGAACTGGTTTCTTTACATATGGGCCGTTAATAACGGCTACCTTGTTCAAACAAGCCTTGGTTATTATATAAACCCATTAATTTCAGTCTTGCTAGGCGTCTTTTTCTTGAAAGAGAAGCTCTCTAATGCCCAAAAAGTTGCATTTATCCTTGCAACTATTGGTGTTTTCATCCTAACATTTTCTTATGGCCAATTTCCGTGGCTTTCTTTCGTGCTTGCCATAAGTTTTGCTGTATATGGGCTACTAAAGAAACAAATTAAATTAGACGCATTGCGCGGACTGACAATTGAAACGTTCTTTATTACGCCACTTGCTTTAAGTTATTACGTTTGGTTATTCCTAGACAACCAAGCAGTTTTTCTTCATTCAGATGTTAAAACAGATACATTACTCATCTTTACAGGTGTAGCAACAGCGCTACCCCTCGTATTGTTTGCAAAAGGCGCACAAAGAATTCCCTTATATATGGTAGGGTTTTTACAATTTATCGCACCCACCATGATGCTGTTTCTTGGTGTAATCATTTATAAAGAAAGCTTTGGCCAAGTTGACTTAATTTCGTTTATATTCATTTGGATTGGATTGATTCTGTTCACATATTCGAAAGTAATTGAAATGGTGAAGATGAAAAAAGCCGCCATATAATTGGACGGCTTTTTCTCATCTAGCTCCAGGCGCCAGCCCCTCGGGTCATAAGCAATCGTGCTGGGAAGAATTGAACTGCGTTCTTCCTTGGCGAATATCGCCATGTCGCACGGTATGCCTGTCGGGGAAAAACGGCGCACTGTAATTTTTGTTCTATAGGTGGATTCGCTGTACTTTTTCCCAAAATGAATTATCTTTTAATTTAACCGTTTTAATGGTTTTATCGCTTAATTCGATTTTCAGGTTTTCAACTTTTCGAACACCGAGTGCCTCGTTATCCGCGGCCATAAGAGGAAAGTCATTTCCATCTTGATGAACATGCAGTTTCAATTTTCGGTCGCCACTTAAAATAAACGGTGACCCAAGTGTTCGATATTTATTATTATTCACTGAAGCAAGTTCAGTCACTTGAAAACAATTTAATAACGGGTCAACGACAGCGCCCTTAACGGATTTATTGTAGGCAGTACTTCCTGTTGGCGTCGATATGATTAGCCCGTCCCCAAGGAATGTCTCGAAAAGTTTATCATCAATGATCACATCAAGGACAAATGTCCGAATGATATTCGAGCGTATACTGAACTCATTTAAACAATAAAATTGACGGTGTTCGTCAATAGTCACTTCGATTAGTGGATATCTTCTTACTTCAATTTTTGTATCTCGGATGGCTTGCGTCATTTCATACAGGTTATTGTAATGGAAATCGCAATACAAACTATGTTTGCCACTTGTTGAAATCCCTGCGTAAAGGCAGTCTTGTCTGAATCCGGTTTTCCGAACCGCTTGTAGAAATGATCCATCGCCACCAATACTAATGATAATATTTGCGGTATTAAAATCATCAGTTATTGTGAAACCTTCATGGGTCAGGGAATCTTCCACCATTGATTTTTTACTACGCGAGTCATTATCATGTTTACTATAAATATAAGCATTCATTCTATTCGTCACCTTGTACAACTCCTTTAATTTAAGCTATGATTATTCTAGCATGAATGAAACATTTTGGCGTACATACACGTATAGAGTTATGTAATTAAAAGGGAGGAAATTAATATGACAACAAAACGATGGATTGCTATCATCGTCGCATCAGCACTGTTAGTCGTCTCAATCGGTATTAATACGCTATCGTACATTTTTTCGAAAGATGTGGCGGGGTTTTTTGAGGAATTGTCTGCAACGTCTTCTACGGGCTATGGTCAACTCATAATTGAGGAAGGCGGGAATGATCAAATCGCCGTTCTTTCATTGGATGGCGTTATTCAAGACACAGGAAACGGATCCCCATTTTTTTTCGATGGTTACAATCACCAATTCTTTCTCAACCAATTATACGAGATAAATGAAGACCATTCAATCAAAGGGGTGATTTTAAAAGTGAACTCCCCAGGTGGCGGTGTTGTCGAATCGGCGGAAATTTATGATGCCATTCGAACAATCCAAGAAAATCGTGAGATACCTGTTTATGTTTCAATGGGCGGAATGGCTGCTTCTGGAGGATATTACGTAGCGGCTCCTGCTGACAAAATATACGTGAACCATGAAACCATTACGGGTTCAATTGGTGTCATTATGGAAAGTGTAAACTACGCGGGACTTGCTGAAAAATATGGGATTGAATTTAATACAATTAAAACGGGACCCTATAAAGACATTATGAGTGGTTCTCGTAAAATGACGAATGAAGAACACGAAATGCTACAAGAAATGATCAATGATTCTTATGAACGCTTTGTAGACATTATCGCTGATGGTCGCGGAATGAGTGTAGCTGACGTGAAAAAGGTAGCGGATGGCCGGATTATGAATGGCCGACAAGCAATCGAAAACGGACTTGCGGATGAATACGGTAAAGCTGGAGATGTGATTGCTGCAATGCAGGAAGATCATAATCTAGAAAAAGCAACTGTTTTTGAATACACGATGAATGAGAGCTGGAGTTCATTATTCGGACTTAAAGCAAAAAATTTATTTGGCGGAAATCTCGAATCAGAACTAATCGGTAAACTATTATCCGATTATAATGCACCAAGAATGATGTATTTATATGGTGAAAAATAAGGAGGGCTAGGCATGTCGGAAAAAAGCGAGTTTGATACAAATCCGGTTGTCGAAGCCCCATTGAATGAGCTCGCACCGGAAAAAGAACGAATAATAGAAAGTAATGCGTATCAACAGAAATTGGCCGGTTTTTGGACGCGGTTTTGGGCTTATACGATTGACATTATTGTTTTATATGCCATAAGCGGTATCATGATTAAACCGATTTTTAGAGCATTCAATTTACCTATAGAGAATCCATCGTTTTTGTTCTTTACAACTTATAAAGCGACAATACTCATCGTTTTACTTCTTTACTTTGCATTAATGACAAAGTATTTGCAGCAAACCGTTGGTAAAATAATTATGGGAATTAAAGTAGTATCGAATGATCATTCACAACTGTCCTGGAATACAATCATCTTTCGTGAAATAATCGGAAGGTTTATTTCAAAACTATTAGTCATTCCTTACTTGCTTGTAGCGTTTACACCCAAAAAAGAAGCGTTGCACGATATCTTTGCAGATACGAATGTGATTCATGAAGATGCTTACGAAAAAAAAGCACAATTACACAATTTCGTGGAAAATAGGGGCGAACAGTTGCCAGACGGGACTATCATTTAGTAAGATAAATGAAGAAAGGGAGGCGTTTATTAATGGTCAAAGTTACATTTAAGAACGATCCTGTTACATTAATTGGAAATGAAGTTAAAGTTGGTGACAACGCACCCGACTTTACAGTATTGAGTACTGATCTCAATCCGGTAACACTTGCAGATTCCAAAGGTAAGATTAGACTTATAAGTGTTGTTCCTTCAATTGACACAGGTGTCTGTTCGAAACAAACTCAAAAATTTAATGAAGAAGCATCATCACTTGGAGAAGACGTTGAAGTACTGACTATTTCAGTAGACTTGCCGTTTGCACAAAAACGTTGGAGCGAAGCAGGTGGAGTTGACTCTCTACAAATGCTTTCCGATCACCGAGATTTTTCATTCGGAGAAGCGTATGGTGTAGGAATCGAAGAACTTAGATTACTTGCACGTTCAATCTTCGTAGTCGATCAAGATGATAAAGTGACTTATGTTGAATATGTATCAGAAGTAACTGATCACCCGAATTACGAAAAAGCACTTGAAGCTGTAAAAGCCGCTACAAAATAATTCACGAACCCACTCGGAGACGGGTGGGTTTTGTAAGTAGAGGGATAGAATATGACGAATACAGAGAATATATTCAATTTTATAGATCGATATGCCGAAAAAGCGGATATGCTTTACTTGGAAGCGATCATCGAAGCGTGCAACGAATGGATTGAAGGCACTCATGCACCGGCTTTAACGAACAATGTATCAAAAGAAGAAATTAGGCGAGGAATACAATTAGCTGTATTAAAAGGAATGAAACAACATGCTCAACCGAACCATCAAATGACACCAGATTCAATTGGGTTATTAATCGGACATATTGCGAGCAAACTTGCAGGTGATAAAGAAAATATTACGTTGTTAGATCCCGCGGTCGGAACAGGTAATTTGCTGTTTTCAGTCATGAATACATTAGATAAAAATGTTTCAGCGAGCGCAGTAGAAATTGATGAATTGCTCGTGAGACTTTCAGCTGTTCTTGCAGAACTACTTGAACAACAGGTTGTATATTTAGTTCAAGATGCTTTACGCCCGCTATTAATCGATCCGGTGGATATTGCGATTAGTGATTTGCCGGTCGGTTATTATCCAGATGATGATAATGCTTTGAATTATGAACTAATGGCTGAAGAAGGGCATGCGTTTGCCCATCATTTGTTTATTGAACAGTCCATGAATCATACAAAGCCAGGTGGCTACGGAATTTTTGTCATTCCGGCGAACTTATTCGAATCAGAACAAGCTGCGAAACTACATCCATTTTTCAAGCAAAAAGCAATTATTCGAGCGCTCATTCAACTGCCAGCGACATTATTTAAAAATGTTGCCCATGAAAAAAGCATCTTAGTCCTACAAAAGCCATTTCTTGAAACAAAACCCTTAAAAGATGTATTATTGGCCCAAGTGCCTAACATGTCAGATAAAAATGCAATGGCTCGTTTTCTTCAAAAGATTGACGAGTGGGCTGAAAAAGATTTAAAGTGAAAAAGTTTAGAAACAATTAAGGAGTCGTTTTATTATGCCGATTATTATAGCAATCAACGCAGGGAGTTCTTCATTAAAATATCAACTTCTAGATATGCCATCCGAAGTTGTAACTGCGAAAGGTCAAATTGAACGAATTGGTATGACCGATTCAACGTTTTCCATTAAATCCGATTTTGGAAAAACAGAGACAGAACAACCGATTAAAGATCACGCAGCAGCAGTAAAATTACTGTTGGATATGTTAATTTCAGAGGGGATTGTAAAATCTTATGATGAAATTGATGGTGTGGGACACCGTGTCGTTCATGGTGGAGAAATGTTTAGTGATTCAGTCTTAATCACTGACGAAATTCTAGAGAAGCTTGAAACGATAGCTCATTTAGCGCCGTTACATAATCCGGCGAATATGGTCGGTATTAAAGAATTTAAAAAAGCTTTGCCGATGGTGCCAGCAGTTGCCATTTTTGATACAGCTTTTCACCAGACAATGCCGGAAAGTTCATTTCTATATCCACTACCATATGAGTACTATGAAAAGTATGGGATTCGTAAATACGGCTTTCACGGAACCAGCCATAAATATGTAACTGAGCGGGCGGCCGAAATGTTAAATCGGCCACTTAATACGACACGACTTATTTCTTGTCACCTCGGAAATGGTGCCAGTATCGCTGCGGTTCAAGGTGGGAAGTCCTTAGACACATCAATGGGGTTCACGCCGCTAGCGGGAGTAACAATGGGTACACGGTCCGGGAATATCGACCCGGCGTTAATTCCTTACATTATGGAACAAACAGGGAAATCGGTGGAAGAAGTACTAGATGTATTAAACAAAGAATCAGGTATGCTTGCCATGTCCGGATTCTCAAGTGATCTTCGAGATATCGAAATCGAAGCTAACAAGGGCAATAAGCGTGCCCAACTTGCGCTCGATGTTTTTGCGGATCGCATACACAAATATATCGGCTCCTATGCAGCGCGAATGGGCGGTGTCGATGCAATCATCTTTACAGCTGGAATTGGTGAAAATTCAGACACAATCAGAGCAAAAGTTATTGAAGGATTGGAATTTATGGGCGTATACTGCGACCCGGATTTAAATAATATCCGTGGAGAAGAAGTATATATCAGCCACCCATATTCACCAGTGAAAGTGCTCGTCATCCCAACGAACGAAGAGGTAATGCTTGCACGTGATACAATGCGTGTAGCTGGGTTGTAAAAAATAAAACGAGTTGTTCCCGAAAACGGAACAACTCGTTTTATTATTATTTCAATTCATCTTCTGGTGTTCGGATAACTAACACGTCACATTTTGCGGAACGAACAATATTCTCAGAAACACTACCAATCAAGAAACGCTCCACTGCATTTAGCCCGGTTGCTCCGCAGATGATTAAATCTGCTTGAATTTTTTTAGATAGATCTTTTGATATCATCGTTTTTGGTGAACCGTACTCAACTATGATATTTACATTTTCTAGTCCGGTGGCTAAAGCCTTTAACCTATATTCTTCTAATAGTTCAGTCGCAAATGATTGAGCGCGTTCTGCGATTGAACGATCATAGGCTTCGACAGCTGCATATGAACGTGTGTCGATAATGTTCACTAAATTTAATGTCGCATTATTTCTACCGGCAATCCCTACTGACTTTTTAAAAGCCCACTCAGATTCCTTTGAACCGTCTACTGCGACAATGATTTGATTGTATTGTAATGTCATAACTAACTCCTCCATTCCCTTATACTATATATACCTTCTACAAATAAAAATAAAACCCTTTTCATTAAGGAATTTCTCATAAAATCATGACAAATTTGTGAATAATATAAGATATGATCGAATTTGCCTAAGAATTAGTAAGATACAAGCATTATTCGATTATTTCTGTTACTATAAAAAGCAGTTGTCTACATAGGAAAGACAGTAAGTTGCTTTTCATAGAAAGGGGTACGTTAATGCGTATTGGAGTTCCGAAAGAAATACTAAACAATGAAAACCGCGTTGCAATGACTCCAGCCGGTGCCTATACATTAACATCAGCTGGTCATGAAGTGTTCATAGAAACAGGTGCTGGCCTTGGGTCAGGCTTTACAGACACTGACTATGTTGAGGCTGGAGCAACAATCGTCTTAAGTGCAAAAGAAGCATGGAATACCGACATGATTATGAAAGTTAAAGAGCCTAAAAAAGCCGAGTACGACTATTTTCGTGAAGGGCAAATTATTTTTACGTACCTTCACCTTGCACCAGAAGCTGAATTGACAAAAGCATTACTAGAGAAAAAAGTAACGGGAATTGCTTATGAAACTGTACAACTACCAAATAATACCTTGCCATTACTCGCACCGATGAGTGAAGTTGCCGGTCGTATGGCGACCCAGATTGGTGCGCAATATCTACAGAAAACAAATGGTGGTAAAGGTATTCTGCTTGGCGGAATTCCCGGGGTCCCTCGCGGAAAAGTAGTCATAATTGGTGGAGGTATTGCGGGTACTAACGCTGCGCGTGTTGCGATTGGATTGGGCGCTCAAGTAACTGTCATTGACCTCTCAATAGAGCGACTTCGTCAGTTAGAGGAATTATTCGGTTATGATGTACAAACACTTGTATCAAATCCATTTAATATTGCGAAAGCTGTAAAAGATGCGGATCTTGTTATTGGAGCCGTACTAATCCCCGGCGCTAAAGCCCCGAAGTTAGTATCGGAAGAAATGGTGAAATCAATGGGTCCGGGATCCGTCCTTGTCGACATTGCAATTGACCAAGGCGGTATATTTGAAACTTCTGATCGGGTTACAACTCATGATGAACCAACATATGTTAGACACGACGTTGTTCATTACGCGGTTGCAAATATGCCCGGTGCTGTTCCAAGAACATCTACAATTGGTTTAACAAACAATACAGTACCTTACGCGCTTCAAATTACCAATAAAGGTGTAAAGCAAGCTTGTCTTGACAATCTTGCGCTACAAAAAGGAATCAACACATACAACGGATTTGTAACTTATAAAGCTGTAGCAGAAGCGCAAAACCTTGAATATGTTCCTGTTGAAAAATTATTAAAAGAATAAACAAAGGCTGCCTTCAATTGGCAGCCTTTTTATTTTCTGGACTATCGCTATAAAGCAGGATCTCCTGTATGAAAATGTCAAACAACGAAAAACGAGTACTTGAACGAAAAATCATTCAAGTACTCAGACAGATTTTGATTTATTTTTTCTCTACGATTATTTCGGTTCAATAATTTGAAGTTCTTTTGGAAACTTCGTAAGGACTTCTACTCCGTTAGCTGTAACAACAACATCATCTTCAATGCGAACGCCTGTAACATCTGGTTTATAGATTCCAGGTTCGATTGTAAAGACCATGCCTTCTTCCAACGCCATTTCATTTGCACCTGTTATTGACGGGTATTCATGAACGGAAATTCCGAGACCATGTCCGATTCGATGTGTGAAATACTCACCAAATCCGGCATCATCGATAATGTTTCGCGCTGCCTCGTCGATTTCCTTCGCTTTAACACCAGGTCGAACTAAATCGACAGCTGCTTGTTCAGCTTTTTTGACAGTTTCATAAATTTCTCGTTTCGCCTCAGTCGGTTCACCGAAAGCGACAGTTCTTGTGATGTCAGAACAATAACCATTGTAAACAACGCCAAGGTCGAACAGTATGAAATCGCCTTGCTCGATTTTGCGATCTCCAGGAACTCCGTGCGGTGAGGCGGTTTTTGGACCGGAAAGTACCATCGTCTCGAAAGACATTTTTTGAACGCCTTTTTTCTTCATTTCAAATTCAATCGCCATGAGGATTTCAAGCTCTGTTTTACCTTCCGCAATTTCACGACAGCCTACTTCAATTGCATAATCGGCAAGTTCAGCTGCAATGCGCAAGTTAGCGAGTTCCTCTTCATTTTTAATAACTCTCATGCTGTTTAATTTTTCGTCAAGTCGGTGAAAGGTCGCCCCCTTGAATAATTCCGTCATGCGTTCTAGTCGTTCAACCGTCAAATGGGATTTCTCGATTGCGACTGATGCAGGAGCAATTTTGCGGTTTTCAACCGCCTTTAACACGACATCCCACGCATCTTCAGTGTCAACATGGCCGATTACCTCATGTGGCCAACCTGTTGCTTTTGCATCTGGAACTTCCATCAATGGGCAGATGAGAAAAGGGTCTGCGTCTTTGAATAGCATGACGCCTAAAAGTCGTTCGTGTGGGGTGCTGTCAAATCCAGATATGTAAAAAACATTATCAGGTGTCGTAATAAATGCCGCGTCAATGTCTTGTTCTTGTAAATACTTTTGAATTTCTGTTACGTTAGTCAAAGTAGTAGCCTCCTTATGTTCTAGCTTAATCATACCAAAAAAGAGGTGTTTCCGACAATATTATAGAAGGTAAGAGAGTGATGCTATTTATCTCGAATTATTAATTGGAGGGAATTTAGATGCAAATATCCTATCATGGTCATTCAATTGTCAAAATAAAAACAGGTGAATTTACGATTCTAATCGATCCATTCATAAATGGGAATAAGTTAACGGACCTCGTTGTTGAAAACGAGAAACCCGATGTGATATTGCTAACGCATGGACATAATGATCACGTCGGCGACACTGTGGAAATTGCAAAAGCGAACGATGCGCTTGTTGTGGCTCCGAATGAGCTGGCAATTTATATGGGTATGCAAGGTCTCCGTACGCATGGCATGAATTTGGGTGGCGCGAAAGAGTTTGAATTTGGAACTGTTAAATTCACACAAGCCTTTCATAGTTCATCCTACCAAACAGAAGATGATGAATTTATTTACACGGGTATGCCTGCAGGGATTTTATTCACGGCTGAAGGGAAAACAATTTATCATGCCGGAGACACGGCGCTCTTTGGAGATATGGAACTGATTGGTAGACGACATCCTATCGACGTTGCCTTTCTACCGATTGGCGATAATTTTACAATGGGACCAAAGGATGCGGCCTATGCGGTTAAATTATTAAATCCAAAATTAACAATTCCAGTTCATTTCAATACATTTCCGCCCATTGAACAAAATCCTGAAGTCTTTAAAGCACTTGTGCTCAAGCATGAGGTGAAGATAATGACGCCAGGTGAAGTATTCGAATGCTAAGTTTTCGATCCGGCCCTTATAATGAAGTGGCCGGATCGTTTTTATATTATTTTGTGGTAGAATAGACAATAGATACCACCATAGAAAAGGTGAAGAAATGTCGACCAAACATGAATTGATACTTCGTTATATTAAAGAACTTTCAGTTGGCGAAAAAATATCTGTTCGCCAAGTTGCAAAGGAACTTTCTGTCAGTGATGGAACTGCCTATCGTGCAATCAAAGAGGCGGAAAATCGAAAATTAGTCAATACGATTGAACGTGTCGGTACAATCCGCATTGAAAAGAAAAAAAGAGAAAGCATCGAGCGTTTAACATATGCTGAAGTGCTGAATATTGTAGATGGACAAGTACTCGGCGGACGCGCGGGGTTACATAAAACACTTACAAAATTCGTTATCGGGGCCATGCAATTAGGAGATATGATGCGCTACATAGAAGCGGGGAGTCTCCTGATTGTCGGGAACCGTATGAAAGCCCATGAAATTGCGCTAATGGCCGGAGCGGCCGTCCTGGTAACGGGCGGTTTTGAGGCAACCGATGAAGTGAAAAAGTTGGCGGATGAATTGGAGCTACCGATTATCTCGTCTAGTTATGATTCGTTTACAGTGGCAACGATGCTGAATCGGGCAATCTATGATCAATTGATTGAAAAAGAAATCTTGTTAGCAGCTGATATCTTAACGCCTTTATCCGAAACAGTCGTATTGTCGATTAAAGATACAGTGAAGGATTTTAATAAGCAGAATAAGAATACTGGCCACCTAGGTTATCCTGTAGTTAATCTCAAAGATAAATTAGTCGGTATTGTTACCTCAAGGGATATCATTGGGAATGCCGATGATGAAAAAATTGAGAAAGTAATGACGCGTAATCCGATTACGGTGACTGAAAATACGAGTGTAGCTGCTGCGGCGCATAGTATGATTTGGGAAGGGATAGATTTATTGCCCGTTGTAAATGAAACGGGTGAGTTCATAGGAATCGTTTCGCGCGAGGATGTTCTTAAATCATTTCAAACTGCACAACGGCAACCCCACCAGGGTGAAACCATCGATGACATTGTTAAAAAACAAATTAAAGTCGTTAAAGGTGATATCCCTTCAATTGAATTTACAGTTATTCCACAATTGACGAATCAGTTTGGGTCGTTATCAAGCGGTGCTATGATGACATTATTGACAGAAGCCGGAAACCGGGCGATTAAAATGCAAAAACGCGGCGAAGGCATCGCGGAAAACGTTTCTTTATATTTTATTCAACCCGTCCAACTCGGTACAATCGTGCGTGTGAATCCCAGAATTCTACAAATGAGTCGCAGATTTGTTAAAGTCGACTTTGATGTATTTGCAGATGATGAATTAGTTGCCAAAGCGATGGTCATGTATCAATTATTCGAAAGATAAGGCTTTACTTTTTCGAACAAAAAAACTAATGCACGAATGCATTAGTTAATTGGATTTATTTCTGCCTCTTCAATAACGAATTTTTTATAATGTGCATAACCGCGATAATTCACGATTAATACATATAAGCCAAGTGCAATAAACACTGCAGCTACAATATAATTTGCAATCTGATCAAATAAGATGACTTGGTTTATGCCGAAAAACAAAAGAAAACCACCAAGTGAGGCACCCGCCATGCTCGCATACATTTTCTTTCGGATAGGATGCATATGTGATGTTCGGAATTGCCGCATCTTAAAATAGATATAATATACAACAGAGACAATAATTAAAAATACAAATATGTAATTCAACATGTAAGTTCGCCCTCCATAACTAACAATCTAACTCTTATTGTATCGATTTTTGTCATGGAATGCGACTGGAATATATTTATACACGGAGGAATTTAGGATGAAAAGACAAATCATAGACACAATTGAGAAGTACGAAACAATCATTATCCATCGCCATATTCGGCCGGATCCGGATGCTTACGGTTCTCAAATGGGCTTGAAAGAATTAATAGTAGAAAATTATCCTGATAAAAAAGTCTATGCAGCCGGCGAACATGAAGAATCGCTAACATACTTGGGTACGCCGGACGTTGTGACGCTTTCAATGTATAAGGATGCGCTCGTTATTGTTACGGATACCGGCAACACCGAAAGAATCGATGGAGAGTTTTACACAGAAGGCGCTCTTCTCATGAAAATTGATCATCATCCAGATGCAGATCCATATGGCGATATTAAATGGGTAGATACAAGTGCTAGTTCGACATCAGAAATGATTACATCATTATTTGAATACGGAAAGAAAAAGAGAGATTGGACATTGCCGGTTACATCGGCACGATTGCTATTTGCAGGAATAGTTGGGGATACGGGACGATTTATGTTTCCAAGTGCTACCGTCAAAACGTTTGATATGGCAAGCGAACTTATAAAATACGAATTTAGTCGAGAAGATCTTTTTGCTGGCATGTATGAAGTGGATCGTAAAATCCTTCATCTCCAAGGCTACATCTATCAAAACTTCGAAATTGATGAAAACGGGGCCGCTTTTATCAAACTTGATAAAGAGATACTTGATAAGTTTAATGTTACACCAGTTGAAACATCGCAACTTGGTGGTTCATTGGGAGAAGTGAAAGGTATTCGTGCGTGGGCGATTTTAATAGAAGAAGAAAAACAAATTCGTGTACGTTTACGCTCTAAAGGACCAATTATAAATACGCTCGCTGCTCAATTTAATGGCGGGGGCCATCCACTTGCTTCGGGTGCTTCGGTTTATTCTTGGGAAGAAGCGGATGAATTGATCAGCAAACTGCAACAACTATGTAAATGAAAAATGGAGCGGAGGGAATTCAGTGACTCTAGTCTATCCGCAATTAGTAACGGGTGCAGACCTATTACGTGGAATCATAAAGTTAAATGAATTAGCCCCGCTTCTGAAAAGTAGAGGGGCTACAGTTGCGGCCATTGTCAACTCAAAATTATACGGTGTTCGCACATTTTCCAAAGTATTAAAACGCCATGGAATCCAACCGGTTATTGGACTATCAGTCAACTTGAACATTGGAGAAGAACGAGATGTTTTAGTTTATATTTATGCCCAAAACGATATCGGTTATCAAAACCTCATGAAAATTAGCAGTGCTATTTCGGTGGGGGAGACTGTAATTCTGCCTCTGCAATGGCTTAAAGCATATGGCGCTGGTTGTAGCATTATTTGTCCGATGACGGATTCTTCGTGGGAAGGATCACGCAGTGAGGAATCTATCCGTTTAATAAAAGAGCAGTGTAAGCAGTCTAATGTTTTTATTGGCATCTCACGGCCAGGCGGTAAAATACATGGTGATGAAAATACCATTGAGAATATTGCCGAATCAACAGCAATATCCATTACAGCTGTTTACGAATCGCGTTTCATTCGCCCAGAAGATTCATTCGCTTATGAAGTTGCGACGGCAATACGAACTGGCGAGAAAATAAGTGAGATGACAGATCAGAATAAAAATGAGTTTCAATATTTCTATATGCCGACAGAAGAAAATCTTAACCAATGGTTTAGCGGAAAAGAACATTGGCTTCAGAATGCTTCTTCGTTGCTTCAGTCGTGCAATGTTGAAATAACGAAAGAAAAATCATTAATGCCTGTATTTCCTTTGCCGGAAAATCAAGATTCAAAAACGTATTTACGAGAGAAATGTATAAAAGGGTTAACCGAAAGACTCGGGAAAACTGAAGATGTTTATTTACGACGGCTGGATTATGAGCTGTCTGTCATAAAGGAAATGGGTTTTACAGATTACTTTTTAATCGTTGAAGATTTCATTCGATTTTCAGCTGAAAATAATATTTTGACTGGACCGGGTCGGGGGTCATCAGCAGGATCTTTAGTTGCGTTTGCCCTTCGCATTACAGATGTCGACCCTATACAGTATGGACTTATTTTTGAACGTTTTTTAAACCCTGAAAGAAAATCAATGCCCGATATCGATATTGATTTTGCTGATAATCGCAGAGCGGAAGTTCTGCATTATGTCGCTGAAAAATATGGTAAAAATCATGTTGCACAAATCATAACGTTTGGAACGCTTACCGCCAGATCAGTAGCAAGAAATGTCGCGCGTGTTTTCGGTTTTTCGACCGAAGAAATGGCCTATTTATCGAGTGTGATTCCAAGTGGTTCTAAAATGACGCTTGAAAAAGCATTCGAAGAATCTTCCAAACTTCGGGATTGGATTGCAGTGGATCTATTTCGGCGTCAATGGTTCGATGCTGCGAGTTCCATAGAAGGTCTTCCGCGAAATGCATCAACACATGCAGCGGGCGTTGTGTTATCGCCAAAGCCACTCGTCGACACGGTCCCACTTCAAGACGGGGGAGACGGGATTTACTTGACCCAATGGCCAATGGGCGATGTCGAAGAACAAGGGTTATTAAAAATGGACTTTCTGGGTTTGCGAAATCTGACCTTGCTAGACAGAATTAGAAGACTTATTCACAAAGATAAAGGTGTTTTCATTAATTTTGAACAAATCCCACTCAATGATGCCAAAACTTTTGACGTGTTTAGACGAGGCGATACGACAGGTGTATTTCAATTTGAATCCGATGGTATGAGAGATACCTTGCGATTAATTCAACCAAATCGTTTTGAAGATATATTCGCGATTAACGCTTTGTATCGGCCGGGACCAATGGATAATATTCCTTTGTACAATAATAGGAAACATGGTAAAGAACAGATTACTTATATTCATCCATCGCTCGAACCGATTTTGAAAGAAACATACGGGGTTATTGTCTATCAAGAACAAATCATGGAAATCGCAGTGAAATTTGCCGGCTATACAATGGGCGAAGCAGATCTGCTCAGACGTGCTGTCAGTAAGAAAAATCACGATGTTTTGCAACACGAAAGAAATAAATTTATACAAAGTGCCGTGAAGCATGGCGTCCCAGAACAGGATGCAATCTCTATCTACGAATTAATCGTGAAGTTTGCCGATTATGGATTTCCAAAAAGTCACGCTGTCGCGTATTCGCTCATTTCTTATCGGCTCGCTTATTTAAAAGCGAATGAACCGGCCTATTTTTATGCTGCACTTCTGTCGTCGATGATGGGAAGCAACGAAAAAACGATAGAACTAATTGAAGAAGCCAAAGCTTATGGAATTCAAATACTACCACCCTCGATCAAAAGAAGTGAGTATGCATATACTGTTGAAAAAAATGCAGTTCGAATCGGACTAGGTTCTATCCGAGGGGTAACGAAAAACTTTTATACTGAATTATTCAGAGCAAGAAGTAATGGATCGAACTGGAAAACGATGTTTGATGTCGCCGCTAATCTCGGAAGTGACGTTTTCACCGAAAAAGTCATAAGCCCGCTAATTAAAGCTGGCGCATTTGACGAGTTTGGAGAGAAGCGTGCCACACTATTAGCTTCAATAGATGCCGCAATTTCACACGCAATGTTTGTAGGGCCGAATGACAGTGAAGATTTACTTACTCCCATAATACCGTCAATCGCCAATCCCAAATACACAATCGGCGGAAAAATGCCGCGAATGATCATGTTGGAATACGAAAGGGAAGTGCTTGGCTTCTATCTATCCGAACATCCTGCACTACAACTAAAGAAAAACTATGAAGGAAAATTCATGAATGCATCTTCTATATCAACGATGCGAGACAGAGAACATATGATCATCATCGGCCTGATTACAGAAGTGAAGCGCATACGCACGAAAAAAGGGGAGTCAATGGCATTCGTTTCAGTCCAAGACGAAACGGGGACAGTGTCCTGCACATTCTTCCCAAGAAACTATGCCGAATCAAACTTACTCCTAACTGAAATGGCCATGATACGAGTAGAGGGAACTGTTGAAACCAGAAGAGGCAAACCTCAAATTCTCGTTCAAAAAGCCTATAAGGTTTGAATTAAACAGAACTAAGTTTTTTCACTTGAAAATGTTTCGGAGCCTGTGGATGTGCGTGGAATACGTCCGATCGGAACTGAAATCAGCGATTCAATTATAAACTATATATATGATAAGAGTTTGAATTTTCACCTTTTCCTACTTTCACTTTACGTTCAGCAAAATTTTCTGTATGCTTAAAGACAGCAGTGGTCTGACCACCGAAAAAATTGTTGTTTCCAGAGGAGCACAGAAGTGGAAATTCATAAAGCACCATCAAAAATGTATTTAGATATCGTTCATGAATTACGATACATTATTAAAAATGAAGGTATTAAAACAGGTGGGAAACTTCCTTCTGAACGTGTATTGGCTGAACGATTACAAGTAGGTAGATCAACCATTCGCGAGGCGCTCCGTAGCTTAGAACTTCTAGGACTTATCGAGACGAAGCGCGGCGAAGGAACATTTTTAGCCGATTTTCAAAAACATCAATTCGTCGAAGTCTTAGCCGACTTCATCATGCAACAGCCAGATTCAGTTGTTGATGTACATGAAACGAGAAGGATTCATGAAATCAGCGCGATCAAAGCGGTTAGCCGAAATAGCAGTTTTCGTGAATTGCCAGTATGGGAAAGCCTACTCTCGAAGATTGAACACAATGGAGAAATCCTACGTGAAGATTTAATCAGAGAAATGATCATAGCGACTGGAAATCGACTTTCATTAAAAATTTGGTTTCTATTAAAACAATACAGCATGGTTCGATTAGATGCCATGACGCATGGAGTGGAAAACCCATTAGTTAAAGAAATGCTACAAGCAGTCCGCTTAGGAAATGAACAGGCGGCACTAGCGGCATATAAGAAATGGATTGATGTAGTTGAAAGAGAGAGAAGGGAAGAGAGTAATGATTCGCGACATTTTTAAAAGAAATCGTACGCAAAAAGAGGCAACGATGCCTTCTAATAATAAAAATGATGTTCCTGAAGGGATCATGACAAAGTGTCCGGAATGTAAAAAAGTCACTTTGACAAAAGAACTCATAAATGCATTGAAAGTATGCCCTAATTGTGATCATCACTTTAGAATGACAGCTGCAGAACGAGTAGCTATCCTTTTTGATAAGGACAGTTTTATATCTATTGATGATCATTTGAAAACCCAAAACCCGTTAAACTTCCCTGCCTATACCGAAAAGGTGGAAGAAGATGCAAAAAAGACGGGTTTAAATGAAGCTGTATTAACAGGAACTGGAAAGATTGACGGACGCGAGGTCGCAGTTGCAATTATGGATTCACATTTTAGAATGGGGTCAATGGGCTCAGTTGTAGGTGAGAAAATAACGCGTGCAATAGAAATGGCAACAGAACGCAAAATCCCGATGCTCATCTTTACAGCGAGCGGCGGCGCCAGAATGCAAGAAGGTGTTCTATCCCTAATGCAAATGGCGAAAACGAGCGTGGCGTTAAATCGTCATTCACAGCACGGTTTGCTTTATATTTCAATTATGACCTATCCGACAACGGGTGGCGTTTCAGCAAGCTTTGCATCCGTAGGCGACATTAATATTGCTGAACCCAAAGCACTCATTGGTTTTGCGGGTAGACGTGTAATCGAGCAAACTGTTAGGGAAAAACTCCCTGATGATTTCCAGACGGCCGAGTTTCTTCTCGAACATGGTCAGCTAGACGCGGTTGTTCATCGTTCGCATATGAAAGATGTTCTTTCTAATATTGTTAAACTTCACGTAAAGGAGACTAAATGAATTGGGTAAAACATTAGCATTTGAAGAGCCAATCGTTAGGCTTCGAGAAAAAATCGAGGAACTTGAACAATTCACGATTGATTCGGACGTGAATTTATCAGAAGAAATTGAGACACTGAAAATACGTTTGAAGAATCTAGAAGAAGATATCTATGGTAATATGGAAGCTTGGGATCGCGTACAAGTCGCGAGACATCCACAACGCCCAACTACATTGGATTATATAGCTCAACTTTTTGAAGATTTCATTCAGCTGCATGGGGATCGTAATTACGGTGATGATGAAGCAATCGTTGGCGGAATTGCGTCATTCGATTCTAGGCCGATTACCGTAATTGGACACCAACGTGGAAAAGATACCAAAGAAAACGTTCGACGGAATTTCGGGATGCCACATCCGGAAGGCTATCGTAAAGCGCTTCGTTTAATGAAACAAGCGGAAAAGTTCAACAGACCAATCATTTGTTTTATTGATACAAAAGGTGCTTATCCTGGGAAGGCAGCAGAAGAACGCGGGCAGAGTGAAGCAATTGCGCGAAACTTAGTTGAAATGGCCGGGTTAACTGTACCGGTAATTTCTATCGTCATTGGCGAAGGTGGAAGTGGTGGCGCTTTAGCACTTGGTGTAGCCAACCATATTCATATGTTAGAGCACTCTACCTATTCGGTTATTTCGCCCGAAGGTGCTGCTTCAATTTTATGGAAAGATGCCAGTTTATCCAAACAAGCGGCTGAAGCCATGAAAATCACTGCACCAGATTTGAAAGAGATTGGAATTATTGATAAGATTATTCCTGAAATATTGGGCGGTGCACATCGCGATTTAAAGCAACAAGCTGTTTACATTGGCGATGCGATAAGAACCTCTTTAGAGGCGTTAACTTTGCTGAATGAAGAGGAAGTAATTGCGAAACGTTATGAAAAGTTCCGTGAAATTGGTATATTTGGAGAGTAAATAAATTTAACGCTGTTTAACGAATAGCATAAGAGTAATACAAGCACACTTTAAGTGTGCTTGTATGCGTTGAAAATCTACTTTTTATATTTATTCGACAGCTTATATTATTCGAATAGGAGAGAATACTATGAAGAAAATTGCTGTTTTAACAAGTGGTGGAGATGCACCTGGGATGAATGCAGCAGTACGTGCTGTTGTTCGGAAAGCTATTTTTGATGGTCTTGAGGTTGCCGGAGTTTATAATGGCTATCAAGGCTTAATTGACGGTAAAATTAAGAATATGGAACTTGGGTCGGTGGGTGATATCATCCAACGCGGAGGCACCATGCTTCGTTCCGCAAGATGTCCCGAATTTCTTTCTGATGAAGGTCGGGATAAAGCAGTAGAACAAATTAAAGAGCACGGGATTGAAGGACTAGTTGTTATTGGTGGAGACGGCTCATTTAGAGGCGCATACGAATTAACCAAGTTAGGTATCCCATGCGTTTGTGTGCCGGCAACGATTGATAATGACATTAATGGGACAGAGTTCACGATTGGTTTCGACACAGCTCTGAATACGATTGTCGATGCAATTGATAAAATCAGGGATACGGCAACTTCGCATGAGCGGACTTTCATTATTGAAGTGATGGGACGCGATGCGGGAGATTTAGCGCTATGGGCTGGACTGGCCGGCGGTGCAGAAACGATTCTGATTCCGGAAGAAAACTTTGATATTGACGACATTGTCGAGCGTCTGGCTAGTGGAACAGGCAGGGGTAAAAAACACAGTATCATCATTGTTGCTGAAGGTGTGATGTCCGCAAATGAACTTGCCAAGATATTACGAGACACGGCCGATATCGACAACCGATATTCTGTACTCGGTCATGTTCAACGTGGCGGCTCGCCATCCGTCAGAGACCGTGTAATCGCAAGTCAATTTGGGGCCAGGGCAGTAGAGGTATTATTGGAAGGTCATGGAGGCAAAGCGATTGGCATGCAAAAAAATCAAGTGGTAGACTATAACTTAGAAGACGTCTTTGCTGATCATCACGAAACAGATATGACGATGTATAAATTATCTCAAGAACTTTCAATTTAAAAGTACAGTACTAACACTATTTTATTTATAAAGGGAGAAACTACTAGATGAGAAAAACGAAGATTGTTTGTACAATTGGTCCGGCAAGCGAAACACCAGAAATACTTGAAGAGCTGATAGATGCGGGGATGAACGTCGCCCGATTAAACTTCTCCCATGGAGATCATGCCGAACACAAAGCAAGAATTGACAGAATCAACGAAGCGGCAAGGAAAAAAGGGAAAGTAGTCGGGATTTTACTTGACACAAGAGGCCCTGAAATTCGAACTCACTCTATGAAAGATGGACGAGTTGACCTTGTGACAGGACAATATCTTAACATTTCTATGACTGAAGTCGAAGGAAATAGCGATGTGTTTTCGGTTACATACGATAAGCTAATCGAAGATGTTGGGGTTGGATCGACCATTCTTCTCGATGATGGGCTTATTCAACTTGAGGTGATTGGAAAAGATGAAGATAACGGCTTAATTAAAACACTTGTAATTAACTCAGGTACCCTTAAAAACAAAAAAGGCGTAAACGTCCCAGGTGTTCAAGTCCAATTACCTGGAATGACAGAAAAAGACGCAAACGATATTTTATTTGGCATTAAAGAAGGTGTCGATTTTATCGCGGCGTCATTTGTTCGACGTGCTTCAGATGTGATGGAAATTAGAAGTCTTCTCGAAGAAAATGATGGAGCAGATCTACAAATCATACCAAAGATTGAAAACCAAGAAGGTGTCGATAACATCGATGAAATCATTACGGTATCTGATGGCCTGATGGTTGCTCGTGGTGATTTGGGTGTTGAAATTCCTTCAGAAGAAGTACCCTTAATTCAGAAAAAGCTTATCGAAAAATGTAACCAAGCAGGAAAGCCTGTAATTACGGCTACGCAAATGTTGGACTCCATGCAACATAATCCGCGTCCAACTCGTGCCGAGGCGAGCGATGTTGCAAACGCAATATTAGACGGTTCAGACGCAATCATGTTGTCAGGTGAAACTGCTGCAGGCTTGTATCCGGTAGAATCAGTAAAAACAATGGTTAAAATCGCACTTCATACGGAAGAAGCAGTGGACTATCGCTCACTCGTTTCAACACGCAGACGCGAAAAACAAGGCAACTTGACAGAGGCGATAGGTCAATCCGCAGCTTATACCGCTTTAAATCTTAATGTTAAGGCTGTTCTTGCTCCGACTAGAAGCGGTCACACTGCGAAAATGATTGCAAAATATCGTCCAGGTTGTCCGGTAATTGCTTTAACTTCGTCAGAGAAATGTTCGAAAAAACTTTCACTCGTTTGGGGAATTTATCCGATTGTCGGAAAAGATGTGAAATCGATTGATGAAATACTACAAGAGTCGGTTGAGGAAAGCGTTAAACATCAGTACGTCACTCATGGAGATGTTGTCATTATCACAGCTGGAGTTCCAGTCGGTGAAGTAGGCACAACGAATCTGATGAAAATCCATGTTATTGGTGATTTACTAACTCGCGGTCAAGGAATTGGCCGTACTGTTGCTCACGGACGCGCAGTTGTTGTTAATAATGCAGAAGAAGCCTTGAAAAAAGACACTGATGGCGCAATTATTGTCACAATGGGATCTGACCGTGACATGATGCCGGCGATCGAGAAATGTGCGGGGCTAATCACGGAAGAGAGCGGGCTTACAAGCCATGCTGCAGTTGTGGGACTTAGCTTGGGCATTCCGGTTATTGTCGGTGTAGAAAATGCAACTACTGTAATTGAAGACGGGAAAGACATTACGATGGATGCTGAATCCGGCGTAATTTATAAAGGTCACGCTAGCGTACTTTAAAAAAATCATGGCTGCTTCCGAATCATCGGTTAGCAGCCTTTTTTAGGAGGTTTTTGCATATATGAGATGGCTCATCCTATTATTTATTGTCGTCCCAACAGCGGAGTTGGCGTTACTTATTTATTCGGGAAATACTTTGGGTTTATTACCAACCATCGGGATTATTTTACTCACTGGAATCGGCGGTGGCTACTTAGCAAAAAAACAAGGAACAAAAGCGTGGAACGAGTTTAGACACAAAATGACAACAATGGAGACACCGGGAACTGCATTAATAGACGGTGTTTGCATATTTATTGGCGGACTTATGTTACTGATGCCGGGATTTATCACCGATGCAGTCGGCCTGTTTTTGTTGTTTAAGGGTCCGAGAAATCTACTAAGGCCTTTTATTATTAGTTGGTTGGCTAAGAAAATGAAAAGCGGTCGAATTGTTATTCGGTGAAAAGTGGATGTTGTTTAACTTTATAGGCAGCAAATAAGAGAAAAGGCGATAATAGAATACCTACAAAACCAAACAAGTAAACCGAACAAGCCATGATTAAAAATGCATGAACTGGTTTAAGTTGAAAGGTTGAGGCCCACATATAGGATTCGGTAAATTGTCGCGTCGTTATTGTCAATAAATAAAGGAAAGCTAATGATATTCCAATGTATAAATTTCCCGTGTGTATGAAAAATACAATCATTGGAATCAAGAATATTCCTATTCCTAGAAAAGGCAATCCGTCTACGAGTGAAATTAGGAACGCGATTCCAAATGGCGATTTGAATTTCAAGACGGAAAATCCAATTGATAAAATAATAAATGTTAAAAAAATCAATCGTGCTTCAACAGAAACAAATGTGCCAATTACGCTACTTGCTTCCGAAAGTGATTTTTTAGCTTGTTTGCGCATTTCTACTGGAAAATAAACGAGAAACCAAAACCGGTTTTTTCCGGACTCTCGTAACGCAAAAAAGAAAGCCAAAAGGAAAATGAAAAAACTAATGAGCCGTTGGAACAAGGTTTGGATCATCAAGAGTGTATATTCAAGAATTGCCTGTCCATATTGAATGATCTTACTTTCGAGGAAAGAAAGCACTTTGCTAATCATATTGGTATTTAATGTTAAGGGCGTGAGGTGTCGCTCAACTGCTGGAACGAGCTCCATTATTCCATGAATGCCGACATATATAAACGAGCCGGTAAGAAAGAATAGAATAAGAATAACGAAAATTGTTGCAAGCGTTAATGGTAATCTTGTCAATGAATTGACTGCAGTCAGAAGAGGTGCAGTAAAATAAGCCGCGATAACTGCAAACGCCACTGGCGGAAATAGAAAAATAACAATGATTGTTAGAATGATTGGCAGCCATTTTACCAAAAAAACTTTAGCAGTTTTTTGATTTTTATTATGAATTGACATCTTAAACTCCTTTACTAATTATTATAAAAATAAGCGTTTTCATTCACAAAGATGACAAAGTTGACTATAATGAATTATGTAAGCAAAAAAAGAATAAGAAGATAAATGTTGAAAGGCCGCTACACCACTTTAAATACGATTGTGCGAAGTATGGCCCCATAAACAAAAGGAGCGATTTACATGACATCAACCAAGGGATTAGAAGGAGTCGTCGCGACACAGTCTGCCATCAGTTCAATTATTGATGATACTCTTACATATGTCGGATATGACATTGACGACCTCGCTAATAATGCCAGTTTTGAAGAAGTTATCTATCTTCTTTGGCATCAGCGATTACCAAAAGAGGACGAGCTTGCTGAACTTAAACATCAACTAATTTCAAATATGACAGTTCCTCAGGAAGTATACGATCACTTTAAAATGTATCCAATTGACAAAGTACATCCTATGTCGGCTTTGCGCACTGCAGTTTCCCTTCTCGGATTATACGATGAAAAATCAGAAGATATGTCCGATGAAGCAAACTATGAAAAAGCGATTAAAATCCAAGCCAAAATTGTTACTTTGGTAACGGCATTCGGTCGAATCCGTAAAGGGTTAGAACCAATCGCTCCAAAAGCAGATTTAGGTTATGCTGCAAACTTCTTATACATGTTATCTGGAAATGAGCCTGATGCAATTGAAGTTGAAGCTTTCGACAAAGCGCTTGTACTTCATGCAGACCATGAATTGAATGCATCTACATTTACTGCACGCGTATGTGTAGCAACATTGTCGGATATGTACTCGGGCGTAACAGCAGCAATCAGTGCTCTAAAAGGTCCTTTACACGGCGGAGCGAATGAGCAAGTCATGAAAATGCTTGCGGAAATCGGTTCGGTAGACAAGGCAGAAGCTTATATTAAAGATAAACTTGCAAACAAAGAAAAGATTATGGGATTCGGCCACCGTGTTTACCGTAAAGGTGATCCACGTGCGAAACATCTTCGTGAAATGTCCAAAAAACTTACGGCATTACGCGGTGAGGAAAAATGGTACGAGATGTCTGTTAAGATTGAAGAAGTCTTTACAGCTGAAAAGAATCTACCACCAAACGTAGATTTCTATTCTGCATCTGTCTATCATTCTCTTGGCATTGATCATGATTTGTTCACGCCGATTTTTGCAGTTTCGCGTGTATCAGGTTGGATTGCGCATATTCGCGAGCAATATGCAAACAACCGCTTAATCCGTCCACGTGCGGATTATACTGGTCCAGGCATGCAGAAATATGTTCCAATTAACGAACGATAAAAAAACTTGGTGGCTTCTTTAATAGCCTAGCCCTATGATTTTGAATTTAGGAGGAATTTTTAATGACAAACGGTGAAAAAATAACAGTATCAAATGGTGTTTTGAACGTTCCAAACAATCCAGTAATCCCATTTATAATCGGTGACGGTACAGGTCCTGATATTTGGAATGCAGCTTCACGTGTACTAGAAGCAGCAGTTGAAAAAGCGTATGACGGCGAGAAAGAACTCGTGTGGAAAGAAGTTCTTGCAGGAGAAAAAGCATTCAACGAAACTGGCGAATGGCTACCACAAGAAACACTAGATACAATTGAAGAGTATTTAATCGCTATTAAAGGACCACTTACAACGCCAATCGGCGGAGGTTTCCGTTCATTGAACGTTGCACTTCGTCAAGAACTTGATCTATACACATGTATTCGTCCAGTGCGTTACTTTGAAGGTGTTCCTTCACCAGTTAAGCGTCCTGAAGATTGCGACATGGTTATCTTCCGTGAAAACACAGAAGATATTTATGCAGGTATCGAGTATGAAAAAGGAACAGACGAAGTTAAAAAATTAGTTAACTTCCTACAAGATGAAATGGGCGTTAAAAACATACGTTTCCCAGAAACATCAGGTATCGGTATTAAGCCGGTTTCAGAAGATGGTACAAAACGTCTGGTTCGCGCTGCGATCAATTACGCACTTGATGAAGGACGTAAATCAGTGACGCTTGTTCATAAAGGAAACATTATGAAATTCACTGAAGGCGCATTCGCAACTTGGGGTTATGAAGTTGCTGAACAAGAATTCGCAGACAAAGTATTTACATGGAGACAGTACGACAAGATTAAAGACGCGGAAGGTACTGACGCCGCAAACAAAGCACAAGAAGACGCTGAAGCATCAGGCAAGATCATCATCAAAGAAGCAATCGCTGATATCTTCTTGCAGTTGATCCTTACTCGTCCAAAAGAGTATGATGTTGTTGCAACAATGAACTTAAACGGTGACTATATTTCTGATGCACTAGCTGCACAAGTTGGCGGAATCGGAATTGCACCGGGCGCGAACATCAACTATGTTTCAGGACATGCTATTTTCGAAGCAACTCACGGTACAGCACCAAAATATGCTGGACTAGACGTAGTTAACCCTTCATCAGTCCTACTATCAGGTGTACTCATGCTTCAACACCTTGGATGGAATGAAGCAGCGAAAATGATTGAAGAGTCGATTGAAAAGACAATTGCTTCTAAAGTTGTCACATATGACTTTGCACGCCTAATGGAAGGTTCAACTAAAGTTAAAACTTCCGAGTTTGCGGATGAGTTAATCAAAAATCTATAATATAATAAGGGGGGGACTTGTTCCCCCTATACATATGAATAAAAGGAGAGTAACCTCATGACAATGACACGCAAGAAAGTATCGGTTATCGGTTCCGGCTTCACTGGCGCAACAACTGCATTTCTTTTGGCACAAAAAGAATTAGCTGACATTGTTCTTGTTGATATTCCTCAAATGGAGAATCCAACAAAAGGGAAGGCACTTGATATGCTTGAAGCAGGTCCTGTTCAAGGATTTGATGCAAACATTATTGGCACTTCAGATTACGCGGATACGCAGAATTCTGATATTGTAATCATTACTGCAGGGATTGCACGTAAACCAGGCATGAGCCGTGATGATTTAGTGCAGACTAACCAAAAGATCATGAAAGCCGTAACAAGTGAAATTGTGAAGTATTCTCCAAATTCAACAATCATCGTTTTAACGAATCCTGTTGATGCGATGACATATACTGTTTATCAAGCATCCGGTTTCCCGAAAGAACGTGTAATCGGACAATCGGGCGTATTGGACACTGCACGTTTCCGTACGTTTGTAGCGCAGGAGCTTAACCTTTCCGTAAAAGATGTAACAGGATTTGTTCTTGGTGGGCATGGGGATGATATGGTTCCACTTGTACGCTATTCTTATGCAGGCGGAATTCCATTAGAAACTTTAATTTCACCAGAACGTCTTGAAGAAATCGTTGATCGCACGCGTAACGGCGGAGCGGAAATTGTAAACCTTCTAGGCAATGGTTCTGCCTATTATGCACCTGCAGCTTCACTAGTCGAAATGGCTGAAGCAATATTAAAAGACCAAAAACGTGTTCTCCCTGCAATTGCTTATTTGGAAGGCGAATATGATCTTGATGGAATATACCTAGGCGTACCAACTGTTTTGGGTGCTAGAGGCATTGAAAAGATTATTGAACTCGACTTAACAGAAGATGAAAAAATTGCTCTATCCAAATCTGCAGATTCAGTGAGAGCCGTAATGAAAGTATTGGCGTAAATAACACACGGGTAGCGAGAGCTGCTCGTTTTTTAACTTTTAATGATACTTAGGGAGGAATTCAGATTGATTCTAGGTAAAAAGAGAAGGCTAGGCAGGAAAATCGAAGAGATAACAGTTGGAGAAAAGTTAAAGCTCACGGAAAAGATAGAAGACAAAGATTTACTTTTATATCTTGGGCTAACGAATGATGGAAATCCACTTTACATTCAACATGATTATGCATCGCAAACGCCGTACGAAAATCCTATCGTTCCAACAATCATGTTGACGGGCATTATTTCTTCCGCTATTTCAAAATATTTACCGGGTCCTGGTTCACATATTGTGGAACAACATCTCGAATTTCCTAAGCCTGTATATCATTATGCAACGATAGATTTTCTGTTGGAAGTAATCGAAGTCGACCACTCGACTAACAAAATAATCGTTAAAGTGGAAGCGTCAGATGGAGACAAAGATGTTGTAGTTGCGGGAGAGGTCAAAGTAATCCCTCCTATTGTTGAAGATCGACTTATTTCTGAAGCGATGGAGAATTTCTGATTGGATGGGTGATGGCGTTAATGCAAAGAATACTTATCGTTGAAGATGAACTGCCGATTCGAAAGTTACTGGAATATAACTTAAAGCTATCTGGATATGAAACGATTAGCGCAGCAGACGGAGAAGATGCGATTGAATTGGTGCAAAGTGAACAGCCCGACTTAATTGTCCTTGACATCATGTTGCCTAAGTTAGATGGGATAGAAGTATGTAAAAACCTGCGTTCGCAGGGGATTAACATTCCAATCATCATGCTTACTGCAAAAGGCGATGAATTTGACAAAGTACATGGATTAGAAATCGGCGCGGATGATTATATGACAAAGCCTTTTAGTCCAAGAGAAGTCGTTGCCCGTATCAAAGCAGTTCTCAGAAGAACCCAGGTAGAGAGTGGTAATGGAAAGGTTGAAGAGACATTACGCTCCGGTCCGCTTAAAGTATATCTGGATCGATATGAAGTCTATCTGCAGGGAGAAAAACTGGATTTTACACCGAAGGAATTTGAACTACTAGCTTATTTTATTCAAAATAAAAATCGTGTCCTCTCACGCGACTTATTATTAAGTGCTGTATGGAATTATGATTTTGCAGGTGATACGCGAATTGTCGATGTCCATGTAAGTCATTTGAGAGAAAAAGTAGAAAAAGATACCAAAAAACCGCAATTTATCAAAACGGTAAGAGGCATCGGATATAAATTCGAGGAGCTGGATTTGTGATGAAAGGTCTATACGGCCGTCTCGTACTTGCAAACATATTATTTTTATCGGTTCTACTAACTGGCCTAGGAATTGTACTGGGCCAGTTTTTTCCCTTATTCAATCAAAGCGCCGACCCAATTATTAAACGTGATTATTTACTTTTTCTATTGATTGTATTACTGACCGCATTATTCGTTTCGCTCTTTATAATTACGCGTTTATTATTGCAATATATTAAACCGATTGATGAAGTAACCGCCAATGCGATTAAGCTTGCGGATGGGGATTATTCTATACATACTGCAATTATTGAAAAAGAACGAAAAAATGATCTTTCATTAGCAATTTCCACGATTTCACAATCGATGCAAAAAATTTCGAAAGAACAAGAAATGGAAAAAGAACGATTAAATACGCTAATTGAAAGCATGGGAAACGGCCTCTTAATGTTCGGAAGAGGCGGGACGCTTAATCTCGTTAACGGTGTTTTTAGAAAAACATTTGGGTTTAAGGTTGATGAGGAGTTAATTGGAAAAACAGTGAATTCTCTTGACCTACCTAGAGAACTTGATCGTCTTATTGAGGATGTCTATATGACTGAACAATCTCGCGAAACCCAATTGAATTTACAAGTTAATGGCATGTCTTCTGCCGTGAAGGTATACGGGGCGCCAGTCATCGGAAATTACGGTAATTGGTTGGGGATTGTCGTTGTCATTCATGATATCACTGAATTAGTAAGGCTTGAAAAAATTCGAAAAGACTTTGTAGCAAATGTTTCTCACGAACTAAGAACCCCTGTAACTTCGATTAAAGGATTTGCGGAAACTTTACTTGACGGTGCCATGAACGATCAAACGGTTATGAAAGAGTTTCTAGAAATCATACAAAAGGAAAGCAATCGACTGAAGCGATTGATCGATGAATTATTAGTATTGTCAGACGTTGAGCGAGAAGGTTTCACGCTACAATACAGTGAAGTCGGGTTAAGGAAAATGATTGAAGAAGCTATACAAGTTGTAAGTGGTCGTATTGAAGAGAAGGAAATGGTTGTTAGTTTTGATATGCCCATTGAAATTATCATTGACGGTGACGAAGGCCGCTTAATACAAGTGATGGTTAACCTGCTGTCAAACGCAATCAGTTACTCCATGAAAGCTAAGCCGATAACGATAAAAGTTATAGAACTTGAAGAAGATGTTGTCATTAGTGTTAAAGACGAAGGGATAGGAATTAAAGAATCGGAGTTAGAAAGACTGTTTGAAAGGTTTTATCGAGTAGATCGCGCTAGAAGTCGTGATTCGGGTGGCACGGGACTAGGACTAGCGATTGTAAAACATTTGATAGAAGTTCATGGAGGAACGATACAAGTGGATAGTGAACTTAATGTGGGAACTTGTTTCACATTAAGGATTCCGAGGCAGAAACGAAACTATTAACCATTAGGTTCGTATAGAGAGAGGAAGCAAATCGTAAGGGGGATTATCAATGAGTGTTAAAAGAATAATCACGATGATTAGTATGGGTATTTTAGGAATTTTGCTCCTCATAGTTGGTTTTACAACCTGGTACACAGTCGATGAATCAGAACAGGCAGTTGTGATTACATTCGGTAAAGCGAACACGGAAGTCACAAATTCAGGATTACATTTTAAACTTCCTTGGCCAATTCAGCATGTTGAAATTTTATCTAAAGAGACTTTCAGTTTGAAATTTGGTTATAAGCAAGAAGACGGGGAAGTTGTCGACTTTGATCCTGAAACGAAAATGATTACAGGAGATGAATACATCGTATTAACCGATTTGGTTGTTCAATGGAAAATTACAGAACCAACCAAGTATTTATTTCATTCTGAGAATCCCAAGGAGATTTTGCATGATGCAACATCCGCTTCGATTCGGTCAATTATCGGGAGCTCTACGATTGATGCGGCATTAACGGATGGAAAAGCGGAAATAGAGGCAGAAACCAGAGAGCTTCTAGCTACTTTAGTTGATAAGTATGATATCGGTATAGTTATCCAAGGTGTGAAACTTCAAGATGTAGAATTACCCAACGCTGAGGTACGGGCTGCATTTACAGCGGTTACAGATGCTCGTGAAACGAAAAACACAAAAATTAACGAAGCTAGAAAATACGAAAACCAAAAAAGTAGTGAAGCAATCGGTGAGCGCGATGCAATCATTTCCCGTGCAACCGGTCAAAAAACAGCCCGTATTGAACAAGCGCGTGGTGACGTATCTCTTTTCAATAAACTACATGCAGAATACAAAGACAATAAAGAAATAACTCGTGAACGTTTAATCTTGGAAACGCTTGAACAGGTGTTGCCGAAAGCTAAAATTTATATTATGAATGACAACGGTGAAACAGTTAAATATTTACCATTGCAACAATTGGAGAACACTTCACCTCCAGTCCCGACTAAAGACGAAGAGGAGGATGATGAATAATGCCGAACGATAATAATCCTTTCAAAAGTTTTGAAGAAAGACTTTTTGAAAAGCAACAAAAACAAAAATCTAAAGGTGGCACAAAAAATCCGGGAAATCCCAAGTCGCCAATAGAAGTTAAAAAATATCTTAAATTAACGCTTGTTTTAACAGCTATTTTTGCGATAATTATCATTTTAATTGCTAATATCTTCATAGTCAAAGAGAATGAGTATCGTGTTGTCACACAGTTTGGGGAAATTAAAAGACTCATTAAAGAACCAGGTATCAATATTAAAGTGCCTTTCATCCAAAGTGTCATGACACTACCGAAAAGCCAAATGACGTATAATGTATCAGAAGCTGAGATTAACACGAAAGATAAAAAACGAATTATGATAGATAATTATGCAGTTTGGAAAATAACAAATCCAAGAAAAATGATTTCAAATGCACGTAACATTGTTAATGCGGAAATGCGCATGTCAGAATTCATCTATTCTGTTGTACGTACGGAACTTGGTCAGCTTGATTATGTGGATGTCGTCAATGATGAAAACTCTGAACGTGGTTCATTGAACGACCGAGTTACCGAACGTGTGAATGAATTTTTAGATGAGGGAAATTTCGGAATTGAAATTGTCGATGTGCGTATGAAACGAATTGACCTTCCTGAAGAAAACGAACAATCCATCTACACGAGAATGATATCTGAACGTCAATCTACTGCACAGACGTATTTATCTGAAGGAGATGCAGATAAAAGTAGAATTGAAGCAGAAACAGACCGTGAAGTGACGGAAATGTTGGCGGAGGCAAGTAAAGAGGCTGCTATCATTCATGCAGAAGGTGAGTCGGAAGCTGCTAAGATTTATAATGATACATTTTCAAAAGACCCGGAGTTTTATAAACTATACCGGACACTGCAAACGTATACGAAAACTGTTGGTGAAGATACAATGATTATTATCCCAGCAGATTCCCCTTATGCGAAAATTTTGACCGGTTATTTCGAGTAAAACAGTAGCAGGTGTCGTTTTAGATAGCCGTCGTTTTCAATTATCCTACCCCACGTGGTAAGATAGATGAAGATGACGGTTTTATAGTGACTTTTTTTATTATGAATAGGAGCGGATGTACTTGACGAAAAAGAAAATAATTCTTATAGATGGAAATAGTCTTGCGTATAGAGCATTTTTTGCATTGCCTTTACTGACGAATGATCACGGGATTCATACAAACGCGGTATACGGATTTACAATGATGCTTCAAAATATTTTGCAAGAAGAAAAACCGACGCATATACTCGTGGCTTGGGATGCAGGAAAAACAACTTTTCGACATAAAACGTTTGGAGAATATAAAGGTGGTCGTCAGAAAACGCCATCAGAGTTGTCGGAGCAGTTTCCTTATATTCGAAACTTGCTGGATGCCTATAACATAAAACAATATGAATTAGATCAATACGAAGCAGATGATATCATCGGTACATTGAGCCGTGAAGGGAATGAAGCTGGCGTAGAAGTTGTTGTGTTCACCGGTGATAAAGACTTAACACAACTAGCGACTGAACATACGACAGTGCTAATTACGCGCAAAGGTATAACAGATACGGAGAAATATACACCGGAACATATTGTAGAAAAATACGGAATTACAGCTTCCCAGATGACTGATATGATGGGCCTCATGGGAGATCCATCCGATAATATTCCTGGCGTGCCAGGGGTTGGAGAAAAGACAGCGATTAAACTATTAAAAGAGTACGGTTCCATTGAAAATGTGTATAAATCGCTTGATAAAATAACTGCAAAAAAACTCAATGAAAATTTAACAGCGAATGAAGATATCGCCTATATGAGTCGCGAGTTAGCGACAATTGTCGTTGATGCACCGATAACCGTGAAAATCGATGAACTATCATACAGTGGCCCAGATACTGATGCACTCACGAGTATTTTTCAAAAATTAAATTTCAATACACTACTTGAAAAAATTTCGCCAGGCGCAAGCGAAGTGCCACAAGAAGATATTGAAGTTACGATTGTAAAGGAATTAACAAAAGAACATTTGTCGGATGTAATGGCGCTTCATGTTGAAATGATGGACGGGAACTATTTAAATGCAGACATTCTAGGAATTGCATTAGCTGATGAAAGCCGGACAATCTATCTGCCTTTTTCAGTTGTGGAGTCTTCGGATTTATTCAAGCAATGGCTTCAAGATGAGACTAAAAAGAAATATTGTTCCGATTCGAAAGCAGCACTGGCATCTTTGGCCAGATACGGAATTGAACTAGGAGGAATTGAATTTGACTTACTTCTTGGTGCCTATATAGTGAGTCCTTCTACTTCCTATACGGATATTGCATCCATTGTAAAACAGTTCGGTTATACAGATGTTAAACAAAATGAACTGATCTATGGAAAAGGCGCTAAAAAAGCGGCTCCATCTGATGAAATTGTCGCAGAACATGCTAGCCGCAGTAGCCTAGCAGTTTGGACATTACGTACGACTATCGAAGAGAAGTTAAAGGAAAACGAGCAGTTTGATTTGTACCGTGAGTTGGAGTTGCCGCTAGCGACCATTCTTGGAAAGATGGAATCCACAGGTGTTAAAACGGACAAACAAGCCTTGGCGGAGATTGGAACGCAATTATCCGTGAAAATAAAAGAACTTGAAACGTCCATTTATGAAATGGCAGGAGATAAATTCAATATCAACTCTCCGAAACAACTCGGTGTGATATTGTTTGAGAAAATCGGCTTAACCCCAATAAAAAAGACCAAGACGGGCTATTCAACAGCGGCCGATGTACTGGAGAAGTTAGAAAGTGAACATGAAATCATCGGTGAAATCTTACAGTATCGTCAATTGGCTAAGCTCAATTCGACGTATATTGAAGGGCTTTTAAGAGAAATTCATGAAGATGGAAAAATTCATACGCGTTTTCAACAAGCCTTAACGCAAACCGGAAGATTGAGTTCGATCAATCCGAATCTGCAAAACATCCCTGTACGTCTTGAAGAAGGTCGTAAAATTCGAGCAGCATTCGTTCCGTCAGAACCAGATTGGTTACTATTTGCGGCAGACTACTCTCAAATTGAATTAAGAGTGCTGGCACATATGTCCCAAGATGAAAAGTTAATGGAAGCTTTCCATCAAGGTGAAGATATTCATACGAAAACGGCAGCAGATGTTTTTGGCGTATCGATTGATGAGGTAAAAGCGGATATGCGTAATGCCGCAAAAGCAGTTAACTTCGGAATTATTTACGGCATTAGCGATTATGGATTGTCGCAGAACTTAAATATCACTCGTAAAGAAGCAGCTCAATTTATTGAAACGTATTTGGCTAGTTTCCCGGGTGTTAAAAAGTATATGGACGATTCAGTAGCGGAAGCGAAAGTGAATGGGTATGTAACGACCTTAATGAACAGAAGACGTTATTTACCTGAAATAAAAAGTTCTAACTTCAATTTGCGCAGTTTTGCGGAGCGAACCGCGATGAATACGCCGATCCAAGGTAGTGCGGCGGACATTATCAAACAGGCGATGATTGATATGGCAGTACGTTTAGAAGCTGAAGGTTTAGAAACGCGCATGTTACTTCAAGTGCACGATGAGCTAATTTTTGAAGCGCCTGCCGATGAAATTGAAATATTAAAGAAAATTGTACCTGAAGTTATGGAATCCGCAATTAAACTCGACGTACCACTAAAAGTCGAGTCTTCATACGGAAAATCTTGGTACGATATGAAGTGAGGGGAATTAAATGCCTGAATTACCAGAAGTTGAAGGCGTAGTTCGTGCATTTGCACCTGAGGCAATCGGACGAACTGTATCAGATATAACGGTTTCAGATATCGTGATAGAGTCGAAAGCGCAGGGAAGAGAAGCGATTATTAAAGGAATGTCCACAGCTGACTTTATTCAACAAATGAAAAAAATGACGATTGTGAATGTTACCAGGCGCAGTAAATATATTTACATGAACTTACAAAAAGGGAATAACGACTACCTCCTCGTCAGCCATCTTGGCATGTCGGGGGCGTGGTTCGTTGTCAATTCCATTGATGAAGTTTCAGAACTAAAGTTTCGTAGACATATTCATGTGATTTTTACGATGGAAGACGGCGGACTGCTTGTCTATTCCGACATTCGGCGTTTCGGCGAACTTCGGTTACTAAATGTGGAAGCGGATCATCCGCCGCTACTTAAAATGGCACCCGAGCCGTTTGATGAAATTGCACACAGCCATTTTCTAGATTTAGCGCAACTTCCCAAATATGCTGAAAAACCGATAAAAGAAGTCATCATGGACGGACAAGTTATTTCTGGTTGCGGGAATATCTATGCTACAGAAGCGCTGTTTAAAATGAAGATACATCCAACGCGAAAAGCCAGACGAATAAGTTTAAAACGAAAGACTGAGCTATTTTATGTCATTGTCGACATATTACAAGAAAGCATTGATGCTGGTGGTAGCACGATTTCTGATTATCGAAATATTAACGGTGAATCAGGCGGCATGCAGAATCGCTTGAAAATGTACGGTAGAAAAGTATGCCTCAATTGCGAAACGGACACGAAGAGTGTAAGGATTGCGGGTAGAACGTCGGTGTACTGTCCGAAATGTCAACGATGAGTATTCGAATGAAGGAAGGAGGTGGAGGTTCATATGATTATTGGTCTTACTGGAAGCATTGCGAGTGGAAAAAGTACTGTATCCAATATGCTAAAGGAAAGGGGCTTTCCAATCGTTGATGCCGATAAAATCGCGCGTCAAGTCGTTGAACCGGGCACGCCGGTGATTAAGAAAATTGCCGAACACTTTGGCGATGAAATTTTGAATGAGGACGGGTCTTTGAATCGTGAAAAACTTGGCGAACGCATATTTAAGAACGGAGAAGAGCGTAATAAGTTAAACGCTATTATTCATCCAGCCATTCGAAATGAAATGATCCGCCAGAAAGAACAATGGATTTCAGATGGAGCCAAAACAGTCATTTTGGATATTCCGCTGTTATTTGAAAGTAAACTACAATCTTTTGTTGAGAAAATCATTGTCGTTTCAGTAACGCCAGAGATTCAAAAACAAAGACTTATCGCAAGAAATGACTTGACCGAACGAGAAGCCACAGACCGAATTACTTCTCAACTTCCAATGAGTGAAAAGGAGAGCGGTGCAGATGCGATTATCGATAACAACGGTACGGTCGAAGAAACCAAAAGGCAGGTAGAAACCCTACTAGAAGATTGGGGTTTGAAATTGTAGTTGTTTACAGAAGATTAGAACAGCTGGATTTGTCATTTAAATGTGTTTTCCTCATATATTATATGTTATACTAATAGACGAAATGAGTGCATAAAGTATAACATACTTACAGGAGGATTTATCTATGACTACTTCTATTGCGATTAACGGGTTCGGAAGAATTGGACGAATGGTTTTCCGTCAGATGATTTTGGAGGATGATGTTAGGGTTGTTGCGGTAAATGCATCATATCCATCGGAAACACTTGCTCACTTAATTAAGTATGACACAAATCACGGGACGTTTAAGGGTGAAATCATTTGTGAAAAAGATGCGCTTGTTGTCAATGGGAAACGAGTGAAACTTGTATCGGAAAGAGATCCTGCTAAACTTCCTTGGAAAGAGCTAGGTGTCGATATCGTTATAGAAGCGACAGGTAAATTTAACGCGCGTGACAAGGCGGCTCTTCATTTAAAAGCGGGTGCTAAAAAGGTGATTTTAACAGCACCGGGTAAAAATGAAGATATCACGATTGTCCTGGGCGTGAATGATGAAAAGCTTGATATTGATAAACATGAGGTTATTTCAAATGCTAGTTGTACGACAAACTGTCTTGCACCAGTTGCCAAAGTACTGAATGATGCTTTCGGAATAGAGAACGGATTGATGACGACTGTTCATGCATTTACGACAGATCAAAATAATTTAGATAACCCACATAAAGATTTACGTCGAGCACGAGCATGCGCCCAGTCTATCATTCCGACTTCGACGGGTGCTGCGAAAGCGCTGTCATTGGTTCTTCCAGAATTAGAGGGAAAGATTCATGGTATGGCACTGCGTATACCGACGCCGAATGTTTCGCTTGTTGATCTGGTTGTTGATTTAAAACAAGATGTAACTGTGGAAATGGTAAATGATGCATTCAAAAAAGCAGCAAAGTCAAATATGTCAGGAATTCTTGCATATACAACAGATCCTGTGGTTTCTGTAGATTTAAATACGACCACGGAATCTGCGATTGTTGATGGACTTTCTACGATTGTCATGGGCACAAGAAAAGTAAAAGTGCTTGCTTGGTATGACAATGAATGGGGCTACTCTGCACGGGTTGTGGATTTGGCGAAAAGAGTTGGCTATGCTTTAAGTTTGAGATTAAGTGCTTGAGTAATTAAGAGTTAAATTTATAAGTATGGAAGGGAAGTTATACAATTTCCTTTCTGTACTTTTTTTATATTCTTGAACAAGTACATGTTTTGTACTTGGGCGGTTTATTTCCGTTGCGGGCGGGGCCGGTGAGCGTCCTCGTTTGCCGCGCTACCTGGGGGGGCTCACCAAAGGAAAAATGAATTTTTTTCCAATTATCTCGCCAACTCCGCAAATTCCGCGGGAGTCGCTGCCCACCACTCCTATCAACTAATACCACCTCGCAGGGAATTAATGTGAAAATTCAAACCTCGTTCAATTATAAATGCTATACTTGTTTTACTAATTTTGGATTTTTTAATAAGTACTTTATTCAACAAACTTGTTGAATAAGGATTTGTAAATAATGAGGGGTAAGTATTGTGGCTACTTTCTAAAAGGTGAAAATGAGGCATTTGCTTTTTTTTTTATTGAGTCAAAATGCATTCTAGAGAGGAAAAGAGGGGTTTTATGGAATGTGTAAACTTTAATGATCAAGGAAACTTTAAACGCGATGCTGAGGGGACCTTCATCTCCCAAAGGAATCTCATCCAAGAGCTAATTCCTAACGCTGATGTACAACACGTTGGTAGTACGGCTGTACCAAACAGTCTTACTAAAGGAGATTTGGATATACAAGTACGTGTTTCAGAAACTCAATTTAATGAGGCTGTCAAAGCACTGTCTACTGTGTATGAACTCAACGATGGAAGTATAAAAACAAATGAGTTTAGGGCATTTAAAGATGATACAAAAACACTACCTTTAGGCATACAGCTGACTATTATAGGCTCAGAATTTGATTTCTTCTGGAAGTTTCGAGATGTTTTACTACAAAATGATCAATATCGAATAGAGTATGATGAATTAAAAAAGAAATTTGATGGAAAAGATATGGAAGTTTATAGGGGAGCGAAAAATAATTTCTTCAGTAAGATAATGCATACGCCTGAATTTAAGCAATTAAAAAGCGATTAAAATATTTACCTATAAGTATACTGCCGTTTATATCACAAGAGATTTTTCTTGGTAATCCGACAGTCCAAACAATAGCTGTCTTTGGTTTTGTCTTGCTAGACGGTGTGAAAAGTAATGAAGTGTCATTAAACAATTGGGTGCGATTGCTTAAAAAGTGATTGCGTCCAGATCACGTAAACGTGCCAAATTCTTGTATAGATACTGTCTAGAAATTCGATTAGTTGCTAGGAAAAATTTCCGTAAAACTATAGCTATTTCGCTAGTAGCTAAAAGGAGTTGAATAAATATGCAAGTGTTGTTAGGCGTCACATTTGTTTGTTTTCTTGCGTTAATGTTTAGTTTATTACTGAGTAATCAACAGAAGAAAATTCAGAGCAATAAGAGGATAGAACGGAAATTAGATAAGTTAATCACTTTGTTAGATAAAGAAAACAGCAACAAGTGAGAAGAGAAATCTTCGTACAATCGGGTGCGATTGTTGAACAAATCATATTCTATTAATGGGCCATTTAGTTCAATAAGATATGAAATGATGAAACAAGTGAAGAGTACTTTCCGTATGATTAACAGGAGGTATTTATGAGAAACATTACTATTAGTCTAATATTTTTGGCTTTTCTAACTGGTTGTCAAAGTTTAGGTAATCCAACAGCACGTGATATTCTAAAAGAAAATGGAGATGCGGATATCTTTCAATGGAATGAAGGTCTGGTCTATTCGAATGCTTCCAACACAGTGTCGGTTCAAGAATTAGGACTTAGAAAAGGTGAAGAACTCGGTGAAATCATCAGACAAACCGGTAATAAATGGTTGTTTAAAGACGGTGCAGCTACTCAATTACCCGTAGGTACGAAAGTATATATGGCAAATGATGATGATACCTATATGTTGATCATTGAATTGGAAAACGAAGAAATTGTATACCATGCATTACTTGAAGGATAGAAAATTTCTTTTTTCAACTAACCGGCACGATTGTTGTACAAACTTTATGCCATTAACAGGCCATTTAGTCTAAGTACTATTACAGAGGAATGGGGTGTGTAAATTTGTTTTATAGAAGGAAATTTTACATTGTAAAGAATGAATTTGTTGATGTATTTAATGCTCATTTCAATGAGAATAACTTACCTAATCAGCTAAAGCATGGTGCTCAATTAATCGGCAGATGGATGATCCCAAAAGGTGAAAAAACAACCGAGATATTCGCTATTTGGAAATATGACAGCTACGAGGATTACGTTGAAATTGAAAATAGCGTAAGAAGTGACGAAGCGCACGTGCAACGAGTTCAGGATTGGTATGATAAGCATGGTGGAAGGGATTACGTCATTAATAACTATTTATTAGAAGTTAGGAACGAAGAAATAAAAACAACTTTGATGGAGTAATGTTAACTGATTTTCTTCAAGAATCGGGTGCGTTTATTGAATAAGGATGTGCGTCAATTGGACCGATTTTGCTGAAGAGCTATAATAAATATACTGAGCATAATAAAAGGAGTTGTATAAAATGAACGAAAGTAGAGGAACAGAAATAAAACATTCTTCAAAAGCAGAAAACATTTTATCTAAGATCAATAGTAAAACAATGTTAGGCGACTTACGAAAAATAGCGAAGGACATTAAAAAAGATCATGAACTAGCTCTGGAACTTTGGTCAACAGAAGCGTTCTTGCCCAGATTATTAGCAATCTTAATAATGGACAAAAGTCTTCTTTCACAAGATGTGCTAAATAAGCTTACTGAGGATATGCAGATACACAAAATTGATGAACGAAATAATTTAATGGATTGGTTAATGGCAAATCAGCTCACAAAAGACAAGAAGAGAATTGCGATGATGGAGTCTTGGGAAAATAGTCCTTTTACTCTTCAAAGACGAACTTACTGGTATTATCAAGGGCGATTGAGATGGACTGGACAAACACCTCCTGATAACACTGAAGATTTGCTAACTGCAATAGAAGCTAAGATTTCGCAGGAAGAACCGGAAGTTCAATGGGCTATGAATTTCACCGCAGGTTGGATCGGCGTTTATGATGAAGAGAATCGTGTACGTTGTATTAAAATTGGTGAGAAAACGGGTCTTTACAAGGATGAAAAAGTATCCAGAGGATGTACGCCTAGCTATTTGCCTGAGTTCATAACGATTGAGGTTAACAAACGACAGAATAAATAGTTACCTACGTAAAATTAGTGTGGTTTGATGCAGAAGCCTCAATAAAGTCATAAGTCTAATTCCTCGTTCAAGATAATACTTTTTTTAAACGCTTTTAGGTCTTCTTGGAGATATGTTAAGTTTTTTATAGCAAATCCTAATATACAGGAACTATAGGAACTTTTTTGTTGGATTCCCATTAATCATCCATAATCAATGCTTTTGTTCTGTTTACCGACTTTTTCTGTTATAATTAATATACTATAATAGGGAAAAGTGGAGGAGTATCTTATGAAATGCCCAGCGTGCCAGTTTAATGGATCAAAAGTTGTTGATTCACGACCTGCTGATAACAACACGTCAATTCGGCGGCGTAGGGAATGCGAGTCATGCGCTTTTCGATTTACAACATTCGAGAAAAATGAAGAAGCACCTCTTATTGTCGTAAAGAAAGATGGTTCGCGGGATGAATTCGATGGGGATAAAATCCTTCGCGGACTAATTCGTGCTTGTGTGAAGCGTCCTGTAAACCTTGATGATTTAAAAGATATTGTTTATGAAATCGAAAAAGACTTAAGAAGTTCAGGTGTTGCGGAAGTGAATTCAGGTGATTTGGGCGAATTGGTTTTGGAAAGACTCGCAAATGTCGATGAAGTTGCTTATGTTCGATTTGCATCTGTTTACCGTGATTACCAGGATATTACCGTATTTATTGATGAGTTGAAAAATCTTCAAACTAAATCGGTAGAGAATTAATGGAAGGTGTAGGTTTAAATGGTTGCGCTCTATAAAGAATTACAGCCAGTGGATTCATTCAAAATACAGTTGTCGCACCCAATATCGGACTATGATCGGCAACTTCTAACATTATTTTATCAACCGTTAATCGGTTCAGATGCAATGAGTTTGTTCATGACGCTTTGGGCTGACGCCGAATACGATGGGGACAGAGAATATACGCACTATTATCTTATGAATCTATTATCGATGCCTTTGGAACCTATTTTTGAAGCTCGGATTTCACTCGAAGCAATTGGTTTATTGCGTACATATGTGAAAAGAGATGGAGATGCACGGTCATTTATTTATAAATTATACTCACCGCTGGGTGCAAAAGAATTTTTTAATGACCCATTATTATCGACATTTTTATTTAGTAAAATTGGTGAACAACCATACAGAAATTTAAGAGCGCGTTTTGCGGTCACAACGGCAGAAGATGAAAGTTTTAAAGACGTCTCACGAACATTTCTTGACGTTTACAAACCAGTTAGCAATGGTTCTGGTATAGACGAGAGCACAGAAATTATTGACCGGAGTCAATCAGAGGGAGTCCCATTCGTCAATTATGATTTCGATTTCAATCTCTTGAAATCTGGATTGTCCGAACAAATGGTGCCTCAAGCTGCACTGGCATCTGTACCGAAAGAAACAATTTCGAAATTAGCGTTTCTTTATTCTTTAACACCGCTCGATATGCAGAAAGTGATAATGATGGCGTTGGATGAGGATTTGGCATTACCTGATGCCAGGCTTAGACGCGCGGCTGCAGATTATTATAAAATGAGCATTTCAAAAGAAGCACCCGTATTGCAAAAAGTTTATGTACAACCACAACCAGAAACGGTGCAAAAGGAAACTCTTTCCCGTGAAGACGAATTGCTGCATTATCTTGAGAACACGCCACCTGTCGATATGTTGCGTGATTTAAATGATAAAGAACCACTTTCTGTGGATGTTCAACTAGCTGAACGACTCATTAATACGCATGACTTGCCAATAGGCGTCGTTAACGTTCTCCTGCAATATGTGCATATCCGTAATGATGGGAAAATAACAAATAATTATGTAGAGCGAATCGCTTCGCATTGGATGAACAAAAAAGTCAGCACTGCGAAAGAAGCTTTGGAATTTTCTCGAAAAGAACATGACAAATATATGCAGTGGAAAAATGAAGGCCAAAAACCAGCTTCTAAGAATAGAAGGGGATCTGGTCGTGAAGCCATGGTTCCTGAATGGTTTTTCAAAAAAGATGAAAAGAAAGAACAACCGAAAAAGATGGACCCAGACGTGGAAGAACGTCGACGTAAATTGCTTGAAAATTTGAATGCTAGAAGGACTGAGGTGAAGTGAAATGGAACCACTTGGAGATGCATTAAAACGCGTGGTCAATGCACCAAACTTTGCGGCACGCTATGATGATTTGCGGATTGAAATTATGGGGAACCCAGGTGTTCAAGAATTTTTATCTGAACATTCAACTGTGGTCAATGAACAGATGGTTGATCGGAGTTTAGGGAAACTTTATGAGTATTCAACTGCTTCGCATGGCTGCGATAAGTGCTCGGATTTATCCAACTGTACAAATATCATGAACGGGTTTGAACCAAAACTAGTCATTAAACGTGACCTTATTGAAATTGAATATATCAAGTGTCCATCTAAATTAGTTGATGAAAATCAACGGAAAACAGCTAGAATGATTGAGAGTATGCATATGCCAAAAGATGTGATGGAGGCACGATTACATGATATCGATTTGACTGCAACCTCAGATGAGAGCAGAATCTCCGTTGTAGAGGCTACAAATGAGTTTTTACAAAGCTTTGATGAAACTGGAGAATTGCCGAAACGTGGATTATATATTTACGGGCCTTTTGGAATCGGAAAGTCATTTATTCTAGGGGCACTGGCAAATGAACTTGCAAATCGTGGTGTTAAAACGATTGTCGTGTATGTTCCTGAATTTTTACGCGAAATCAAGCAATCGATACAAGATCAAACATTAAATGAAAAAATAGACTTTGTTAAAAAAGCGCAAGTACTAATTTTAGACGATTTTGGAGCTGAAGCAATGTCTGCCTGGACGCGTGATGAAGTGCTTGGCACGATATTGCAACATCGAATGGCTGAACAACTTCCAACTTTTTTCACGTCGAACTTGAGCTACGATGAACTAGAGAATCACTTAACGTATACGCAACGGGGCGATAAAGATGTTGTGAAAGCAAGGCGTATCATGGAAAGAATTCAAATGGTTTCGACTGATATAAAGTTAAGTGGAGAAAACAGACGAAACAAATAAACTTTTGTATCATTCATAAGGGTAATGGGGGATTTTTTTTGAGAAGGTTAATCGTCGCTTTAGTAAGCGTAATTGCACTGATTGTATTGGGAACTTTTCTATTCAACAATCAAGACCAGACTAACGAACCTGAAAAATCGACTACTGAATCGAATAATAATAATAATGAAGAAGCCGATTCAGGGGAAACAGATACTGAGAACGATAATACGGATTCATTTACATTTGAGCCATTCACATTAACGATGGCAGTGGGCGAGCAATTGGAGGCAGATAAGCCATTTGAAGTTGAGGCATCTCTGAAAAATACATATAATGGGCCGGTTACGTTAAAAGCAGGCAGTAAATGTACTGAAGAAGTTACGTTGGTTTTAACACCATTCGAAGAATATAAAGAAGGACAATCGCCGCCACAGTGTAAAGACTTAACAGAGGATATCGAAGTTTTGGTAGGCGATTCACTTGATACAAAGGCGCAATTCACGGCAGCGACAGATGGGAAATATATCGTCTCTGCTTACTATGCAAATATGCCATTAGTAAAGAAATTAGTGACAGTTGGGACTGATGAGAAGTTTGATGTGAAAGAATCTTCATCTAACCTAGGATCACTTCAACTAAACATCGTTACTGAAAGCAAATTCGAAACCGGCAAGCCAATATATGTATCCGGAGCGCTTACGAATACAGGCGACAATTATATTAGCTTGAGTGAAAATAGCTGCCAATTAGATATCGAATTTACAGTGACAGTAGATAATGAAGTCATTGAATTACCGGAAACCTATGGTCCATGTGAAGATGCAAATCGCAAATTCAATTTACAGTCAGGCGATACAGTCAATGCATATACTACTTTTACACCTGTGAAAAAAGGAAAGTATATAGTAAAAGCTCACCATGTGAACAACATTACAACAGTTCATGAATTCGATGTTAAATAAAGTTTCAAAGAATTTACTTGCAATTCATTTTGATTCGTCGTATACTCATCTCTAATAAGTATTTAAATGCATAGACAAGGACAATAATTGTTTCGTTAACCGCCAGAGAACGGGGACATTGAGGGAAAGATTGAATTGTATCTTTCCGAATTTGGCTGGAAGCCCTGTAGGTGTGACGCACAATTTACCACCTTTGAGCAGCATTGGCGAACTTACAGTAGCCAATGACGGATCCGGCCCGTTAGCCGAAGCAGAGCTTCTTTAATGGCAGAGTTTAATCTGTTCATTAAGAGAAGAAGGGTGGAACCACGAGCTAAAGCTTCGTCCCTTTCCAGGGATGGGGCTTTTTTTGTTTTTTAATTTAAAAGGAGTGTTTGAAAATGTCAAATGAAATTAAACTTCAATTTCCAGATGGAGCAGTAAAAGAATTTCCAAAAGGTACAACTACGGAAGAGGTCGCGGCATCAATTAGCCCAGGGCTTCGCAGAAATGCGCTTGCGGGAAAGTTAGACGGTACATTGATTGACTTTAAAACGCCAATTTCAACTGACGGAGAAATTGCGATTATTACACCTGAATCACCAGAAGCATTAGAAATTTTGCGCCATAGCTCGGCTCATGTTCTTGCACAAGCAGTAAAACGTCTATTTAAAGATGCAAAGTTCGGTGTGGGTCCAGTAATTGAAAATGGGTTTTACTATGATATCGACTCATCCGTTCCAATCACTGCAGATGACTTGCCAGAAATCGAAAAAGAAATGAAGAAAATCGTCAACGAAAATATTGAAATTGTTCGTCGTGATGTTTCACGTTCAGAAGCAATTGAACTATTTAAAGAAATTGGTGACGAGTACAAATTAGAGTTGATTGAAGCGATACCTGAAAATGAACAAGTATCAATTTATGAACAAGGTGACTTCGTTGATCTATGTCGCGGTGTGCACCTTCCGTCAACTGCAAAACTAAAAGAATTCAAGCTGCTAAGCATTGCCGGCGCATACTGGCGCGGTAATTCAGATAATAAAATGCTACAACGTATTTATGGAACTGCTTTTTTCAAAAAAGAAAATCTTAAGGCGCATTTGAAAATGCTTGAAGAGGCTAGAGAACGAGACCACCGAAAAATAGGTAGAGAACTTGACTTATTTATGAACTCACAAAAAGTTGGGCAAGGACTTCCAATGTGGTTGCCAAAAGGAGCGACTGTCCGTCGTATCATTGAACGTTATATCGTAGATAAAGAAGAAAGACTGGGTTATGATCATGTCTATACACCAGTTCTTGGTAGTTCCGAACTGTATAAAACAAGTGGTCACTGGGATCACTATCAAGATGATATGTTCCCGGTCATGAAGATGGATAATGAAGATTTAGTCCTTCGTCCGATGAACTGCCCGCATCATATGATGATTTATAAAAACGGGATTCATTCTTATCGAAACTTGCCACTGCGAATCGCAGAGCTTGGTACAATGCATCGTTATGAAATGTCAGGAGCACTTTCTGGATTACAACGTGTACGCGGAATGACATTGAATGATGCGCATCTTTTCGTTCGTCCGGATCAAATCCAAGATGAGTTTAAAAAAGTCGTTCAATTAATAATCGATGTTTATAAAGACTTTAATATCACAGACTACTCGTTCCGTGTTTCTTATCGTGATCCAGAGGATACAGAGAAATATTTCGATGATGATGCAATGTGGGAACGCGCACAGGAAATGCTGAAAGAAGCGATGGATGAACTTGATGTTGAGTACATTGAAGTTGAAGGCGAAGCGGCATTTTATGGTCCGAAGTTGGATGTTCAAGTGAAAACAGCAATTGGTATGGAAGAAACTCTATCCACAGTTCAACTTGATTTCCTTCTACCGGAGCGTTTTGACTTAACTTATATCGGCGAAGACGGCAAACAGCACAGACCAGTTGTTATTCACCGTGGTGTTGTCGGAACAATGGAGCGTTTCGTTGCGTACTTAATTGAAGAATATAAAGGCGCATTCCCAACGTGGCTCGCACCAGTACAAGTTCAAGTCATTCCAGTTTCACCAAATGCACATTTCGACTATGCGAATGATGTTCGTGAGAAGCTAGTGGAAGCTGGATTCCGAGTAGCACTTGATGAGCGGGATGAGAAAATCGGCTATAAAATTCGCGAAGCTCAAATGCAAAAGGTACCGTATATGCTTGTTCTTGGAGATAAAGAAATTGAATCCGGTGAAGTAAACGTTCGTAAATACGGCGAGAAGCAATCCGAAAGCATGCAGTTTGAAGACTTTATTAAAATAGTATCAGCAGAAGTATCGAAGTAAACTTAAATGTAATGGTTGACATCTGTTGTTCAGGATGGTAAGATGATTAAGGTAAGTTAATTAATGAATATAGTTTGTGGTATAAGAAGAGGCTACCCGCTTCTCACCTGATTGACGCGAAAACGTTGTTAGCAGGTCAGCACATTTATGAAGTATCGTACATGTTGATGTGCGTACACATATGCGGGTAGACAAATCCAATTTGTCTACTCGCTTTTTTATTTCCTATACAGTTGGTTATATCCAAACTATCTATTCTTGAGACAAGTTTACCCGGAGGTGGATTACTATTAGCAAAGACATGAACGTAAATCAGGGCATACGTGCCCGCGAGGTTCGTCTGATTGATCATAATGGCGAACAGCTTGGAATCAAAACTCGTAACGAAGCACTGGAAATTGCAACGCGTGTTAACTTGGACTTAGTTCTCGTAGCACCGAAAGCAAAACCGCCAGTTGCTAGAATTATGGACCATGGAAAGTTCAAGTTTGAGCAACAAAAGAAAGAACGTGAAGTACGAAGAAATCAGAAAGTTATTCTTCTCAAGGAAGTGCGATTAAGCCCGACTATTGATGAACATGACTTTCAAACGAAACTTCGTAACGCAATTCGTTTCCTAGAAAATGGGGACAAAGTAAAAGCATCGATTCGTTTTAGAGGACGTGCGATTACGCATAAGGAAATCGGGCAACGAGTACTTGACCGGTTTGCTGAAGAATGTAAAGAGTTAGCAACAATTGAACAGAGACCGAAGATGGAAGGCCGAAGCATGTTCTTAGTGCTTGCACCGACTGTCGAGAAATAAGGTACAATGAAAGATTTAGGAGGAACCATTTATGGCTAAGATGAAAACACATAGTGGATCAGCAAAACGTTTCAAAAAGACAGGCACTGGAAAAGTAAAACGTGGCCGTGCTTACACAAGTCACCTTTTTGCAAACAAAACGACAAAAGCAAAACGTCACCTGCGTAAAGCTTCACTTGTTTCTTCAGGAGACTACAAACGCATTCGTGAAATGATCACATACCTAAAATAATAAAAATACTAAATTCGAACAGAAAAGCAGGAGGTTATTACTATGCCACGTGTAAAAAGTGGAGTAGAAAGACGTAAACGCCGTAATCGCGTTTTAAAATTAGCAAAAGGTTACTATGGTTCTAAACATAGACTTTATAGAACAGCAAACGAACAAGTAATGAGATCATTTAACTACGCATACAGAGACCGTCGTCAGAGAAAACGTGATTTCCGTAAACTATGGATTACACGTATTAACGCGGCTGCTCGTATGAATGGTCTTTCATACAGCAATATGATGCACGGCTTAAAAGTAGCTGGAATTGACATCAACCGTAAAATGCTTGCTGACCTTGCAGTGTCTGACGCACAAGCGTTCACTCAACTTGCAGATGCAGCGAAAAAAGCAGTTGCAAAATAAGTAATGAAAACTAAACCGCCTGATCGCTTGAAGAAATTCAAGTGTAGGCGGTTTTTGATTTTTAATTCCCCAATGGGATAATTTAAGTGTAAACTATAGGAAAGGGGGAAGTGCGAATGCAAACAGTGGCACTCATTTGTATTGCAGTTATGTCGGTTTGGACGTTCGCGGCGATGGGTTACGACAAACGCCAATCGAAGAGAAAAGGACAGCGGGTTCCTGAAAAAAACTTGTGGTTGCTTGCGATGCTTGGCGGAGGAATCGGTGCTTATTTTGGCATGCAACTGTTCCGCCATAAAACTAGACACACATCATTTCGAATCGGCTTTCTAATGTTAGCGATTCTTTATGGGGTGCTAATACTTTATTTATTTGGCGTGACGCTACCGACTACTTCTTTTGTATAAAAAAACTGTCAAAGAATGCAGGTAGCATGCCTGACAGCGTTTAATACGATTAATTCATTAATTTTTCGATTGGATTTTTCCAACTAATTTTTGCAGTCGGATAATTGGATAGAATTTCAGCTTTTAGGAAGTTAAAATCATCTTTAGTAAAACCTTGAAGTTTAGCTTCGTTTTTTACCCAAACAAAAATAGAGACAACATCGAATGAGGTTTCTGTCGTACCTAAATATTTTTCACCTTCAAACATTGCACCTTTATAAGTAATGAAGAAGTTTTTACGCACATTTCTTACATCATCATAGAAATAATAACGTTCCTCTTCATAAGCATCATCCAGTTTACGCTTCGGGTCGAATAAATAACGAATCCCCCGGTAAAATAAATAAATTATAAATGCAATGATCAAAAAGCGGATCACGAGTCCCATATAGATCCCCCTTATCAAATATATACTTCTCTTCTATACGATTAACTCTGCAAAAAGTTTCACTTTAATTAAAATAAATCGGAGGTTTTTTCATGAAACTGACAAAACTATTTGAAATGCAAACAGAATTAGACGCGTTTATACAAAAACAACGGGTTACAAACGAAAATGTCTTTCAATCAAAAGGTCTTGCGCTTCTTGTAGAACTTGCAGAATTGGCAAATGAAACGCGGAGTTTTAAATTTTGGAGTACAAAAGGTCCATCTGATATAGAAGTTATCCTTGAAGAATATGTCGATTCGATTCATTTTTTATTATCACTTGGCATTGAACTAGGCTTCGAAAAAATGACTAATTGGCCTGAAGGAAAAGTCGAAGGCGAACTAACTGAATTATTTTTGAAAACGACAGAGTCGATTACATACTTTTTAAAGGAACTCACTTTGGAATCATATCGCAATGTATGGGTTCATTATGGCTCTATTGCGGATAAACTAGGCTTTACACATGATGCTATTATCCAAGCTTATATCATGAAAAATGAGGAAAATTATAAACGCCAAAAAGTAGGCTATTAAACGCCTGTAGAAAGGATAAAAAAATGCGCAAATTATTGCTAGCCGTCGTTGCTCTTGGGATTATCGGTTTCATTATCTATAAAGGAAATACAACCGTAGGAACAACAAATTATACGCTGACATCGAAACGACTGCCAGCTAATTTTGACGGTTATACAATCATCCAGCTATCCGATTTACATGACGCGATGTTTGGTGAAAATCACGCGGATATTGTGGATGAGGTCGTGAAGATTGCACCTGACGCCATCTATATAACTGGTGATTTCATAGATAGAAATCGTTATGACTTAGAGCAAAGTTTGCTTCTTGTTGAGGCGATTAAAGATGTGGCACCCATTTATTATGTAACTGGAAACCATGAAATATCTATAAACGATGTTGATAGAATTAAGGGTTCTTTACAAGAGTTAGGCGTTCAAGTTCTGTCCGATGACAGGAAAATTATTTCTTCCGCTGAAGGTGAAGTGATGGCAATTGGAGGAATTGAAGATCCGTTAAGCAGTGCGAGTGACGAACAAGTTACAGTAGAACGAGCTGTAGAGAAGGCATTTGACGAGGTTCCAAAAGAAACTTTTACTATATTGCTATCTCATCGCCCAGAATACTTTGATGTTTATGTGAAAAATGAAGTTGATGTAACTTTCAGTGGCCATGCACACGGCGGACAAATTCGAATTCCTGGTATTGGCGGAGTGATTTCACCTGGTCAAGGAATATTTCCTAAGCTGACATCTGGAATCCATGAAAAAGAAGGCAGCCAACTAGTAGTCAGTCGTGGAATTGGAAATAGTCTTTTTCCAGTTCGAGTATTTAACAAGCCTGAAATTGTTGTCGTGACGTTAAAAAAAGATTATTAAAGCGGCATTAACTTGTTTATTTAGACAAGTTAATGCCTTTTTCTATGCCCAATTTTACAAAGTTCAACAAAGGTATATGTTTAATTCTAAATTACGTGTCTAATCAGTTTAATTGAGTGAATATTGAATTCTATTGTTCCATTCTTCTTGAAGTCAATTCTTCATATGATGGATGGAAAACTAAAAATTGAGCACTAAGACGGAGGTGATGTGAAAAATGTAGTGTGTCTGATTGGGAGATTAAATAATGGGGGAGGAGAAAAGTTTATGAATGCAATTGTACTAGCGCTAATTGGAATGATTATTTTGGGATTAGGGTATCGTTACTATTCGAAATTTGTGGCAGAAAAAATCTTTCGTCTCGACCCGAATTACATTACGCCAGCACATCGCTACAAAGACGATGTGGACTTTGTTCCTACAAATAAGTTTGTGTTATGGGGGCACCACTTTACATCTGTCGCGGGTGCCGCGCCGATCGTTGGTCCTGCAATTGCTGTTTATTGGGGATGGCTACCAGCGTTTCTGTGGGTTATTTTAGGGACAGTGTTTGCAGCAGGAGTCCATGATTTTGGAACACTCGTATTATCTGTTCGAAATAAAGGACAATCTGTCGGTACATTAGCGCATAGATTGATTGGTCAGCGTGCAAAAATATTATTCTTATTTATCATTTTGATTTTAGTATTGATGGTCAATGCTGTTTTTGCATGGGTTATTTCAAATTTGTTCATTCAATTCCCGGCAAGTGTACTTCCGGTATTTATACAGATTCCACTAGCTCTTTGGATTGGCCATATCGTATATAAAAAGAAACAAAAGATGCTTGTACCATCACTAATTGCACTTGCAGTCATGTATATTGCAGCCATATTTTCGAGTCAATACAGTTTTCTTCAAATTGACTTGGTAAGGTATATGGGCGGTGATGCCGGTACAGGGTTATTTGGACTCGGCGCGGTATCTACGGCTTTCTTCATCTGGATTGTCGTATTAATGATTTATGTATATATCGCATCGGTTTTACCTGTATGGAAGCTTTTACAACCGCGTGACTTTATAAACTCACATCAGCTAGTTGTTGGATTAGGAATCTTATATATAGGATTAATATTTGTAAATCCAAAAATTACGGCACCGATAACCAATACAGCAGTAGGCGATGTTTCATGGTTTCCGCTTCTTTTCATAACGATTGCATGTGGAGCGATTTCAGGTTTTCATGGGCTTGTTTCTTCGGGAACATCCTCCAAACAACTTGATAAAGAAACTGATGCTCGTTTTGTCGGATATTTGGGTGCGGTAGGTGAAGGCGTATTAGCTTTAATAGCGATTATTGCAGCGATTACATTCTTTCCAAGTAAAGAAGAATTTCTTGCGACGTATTCAAGTTTCGGTGCTGCAAGTTCGGGTGGACTTGGAGTCTTTATTAAAGGCGCTAGTAATCTAGCATCTGGACTCGGTATCCCGGCAAGTATTTCAACAACAATCGTTTCAATCATCGTCGTTAGCTTTGCGGCTACTACGCTTGACTCGTCCCTTCGTTTAATGCGATATATCATTGCGGAACTAGGTGTCGAATACAAAATGCCAGTATTGGAGAAAAAACATGTCGCAACATCGCTTGCAGTATTTTCGAGTGCGGCACTGGTATTACTTCCAAAAGGTCCACAAGGGTTAGGTTCTGGCGGATATCTGCTATGGCCGTTATTTGGAACAGCAAACCAGCTATTGGCGGGGATAAGCTTGTTGCTCATTTCGATCTGGCTGAAGCGACTCGGCAGGAATTATCTTGTTACCATAATTCCGATGGTATTCGTCATGTTTATGACGCTGTGGGCGATGTTCCAGCAAGTCATTTTCCAATGGTCATGGTTCGGTAGTAACTCAAATATGTTACTGTTTATCTTTGGTGCAATCATCTTCGTGTTCGCGATTTGGATTATGCTGACCGCATTTTCCGCCCTATCAGGCAAATATGATGATAAGATAATAATAGAAGACGAGTGATTGAAATGGGAAGGATCCTGCTATAGCAGGGCTCCTTCTTTACATATTATCAAAGAGGGGGGAATCATTTGCGGAGTAAAATGAAAGCGCTTGTGAATTGGTACGAAGAAGTTTTAAGTATGCCGCATCGCCGAGAAGTTGCAAGCGAGTTACGGGATGAGGATGATTTATTTCTACTACTCTTATATTCTGAAATGATTGGGATTCCGAATCCTGCTTATTATTATACACTTGAGTTGTACCCCTATATGATGGAGAAATTTCATGACTGGCATTTACGGATGGGCATGGAAAAATCACCATTATCAGGGTTTCGATGTTGTTGAGATAGATTAGGGGGGAGTGGGCTATCACGATGGAAGTCTTAACTAAAAACATTATTTTTGTAGGTGGTAAGGGAGGCGTAGGAAAATCTACATCAGCTGCTGCAATCGCTTTGCAATCTGCAGAACAAGGATTTAAAACATTGCTCATTTCAACAGATCCGGCGCATAATGTCGGGGACATTTTCAGTACGGAAATTGGCGGTAAAACAAAGGAAATTGCCGATAATTTATATGCATTAGAAATAGACCCCGAAATCGAAACGGATAATTATATAAAAAGTGTGAAAGAAAATTTACGTGGTGTTGTTCATTCGGGCATGATGGAAGAAGTTCATCGCCAATTGGACACGGCCAAAGCATCACCTGGCGCAGATGAAGCAGCGCTATTTGATAAATTGATTAGTATTATATTAGAAGAACGTGCAAATTTCGATAAGCTCGTTTTCGACACCGCGCCAACTGGCCACACCATTCGTTTACTCTCATTACCAGAACTAATGGGTGTATGGATTAAGGGGTTGCTGGACAAGCGAAGAACGACCAATGAAAATTATTCAAGACTTATCAATGACGGCGAACCAGTTGAGGATCCAATATACGATGTTTTACGCATCAGACAATCGCGGTTTTCAAAAGCGAGAGAAGTACTGCTCGATCAGAAGCAAACAGGCTTTATCTTTGTTCTGAACCCAGAACGTTTGCCAATATTGGAAACGAAAAAAGCAATCGAGCTATTAAACAAATACGATTTAGTCGTATCTACGTTAATTATTAATAAAGTACTGCCTGAAGAGGCGGATGGTGATTTTATTATGGAGCGGAAAAAACATGAAAAACAATATATTGAGTTGATAAATGAATCATTTAATAAACAACAACTCATTTTCGTCCCTTTATTCTCACAAGATATCATTAGTGAAAAGCAACTCGCAGCATTCAGTAAATACTTTGGAAAAGGATGATTAAGATGAAAGCATTTATACATGAATCAGGAAAATTAAAGATTGGGAAAGTGCATGAGCCAGTAGCAAGTAAAAGGGAGGTAGTCGTTAAACTCCACACGGCAGGCTTGAACCGACGCGATTTATACATACCTAATCGTCGCGGTGAAGAGGCAGATGCGCTCGTATTAGGTTCTGATGGCGCTGGCGTTATCGATTCAGTTGGTGAAGGTGTAACGGACTTTTCAATTGGCGATGAAGTCATCATCAACCCGGCTTTAAGGTGGGAGACAAATAGTGTTGCTCCGCCAGAAGGATTTGATATTTTAGGCATGCCAGATAACGGCACATTTGCTGAAAAGATCGTCATCTCTTCAGAGCAAGTTGAATTAAAACCGAAGCACCTAACTTGGGAAGAGGCTGGCGTACTGGCATTGTCCGCATTAACCGGTTACCGTGCATTGTTTACAAAAGGAAATTTGAAAGCGGGGGAAACTGTTTTAATTCCTGGTGCTGGAAGTGGTGTGGCAACTTATTTAATTTCATTTGCTAAAAATATCGGTGCTCGCGTAATCGTCACCTCGCGCAGTGAAGAAAAACGTCAACAAGCTCTTGAATTAGGTGCAGATATTGCGCTTGATACGAGTGGCGATTGGAAACAAGAGTTGGACGGAGAAGTTGTAGACTTAGTCATTGAAAGTGTTGGAAGAGCGACATTTAATCGTTCATTAGAGGTCTTGAAGAAAGGTGGACGTATCGTTGTTTTTGGAGCTACGACCGAGGATACTGTAGAGTTGGATCTACGAAACTTTTTCTACAGTCAATTTCAATTACTCGGTTCCACTATGGGTAGCAGGGAAGAGTTGCGAGAAATGATTGCCCATATTGAGAAATATGAAACACGTCCGGTTGTTGATAAGACATTCACACTTGATGATGCAGTTGAAGCTTTTGATTATCTGGAACAGAGTAAAAACTTTGGAAAAGTTGCATTTAAAATAAGTGAATAAGCAAAACCCTCCCGTTAATTTTTTCGCGGGAGGGTTTACTTTTATTCAATCGAAACTTTTTTGTTTTGCTCACTGATTAGTTCATTGCTAGTTGCTAAAGGTGAGAATCGCGCGTTAAAAAATCTTAGTGTTGGTGGTTCGTAATCCATTTTTAGCCCACCAATCTCATCGCGTTTTTTAAATAAGTCAACGATTGAATCTACAACAACGTCCATATGATTATTTGTGTAAACTCTTCTAGGAATCGTTAATCGAACGAGTTCAAGCTCCGGTCTATTATTTTCACCCGTTTCGATATTACGTCCCGCAGAAATAATTCCTCTTTCCATACTGCGAACACCCGAGTCGAGATAGAGTGCGGCGGCTAAGGCTTGTGCTGGAAACTCGTCTTGTTTTAAATGTGGAAGAAAGGATTTTGCATCTAGGAATACCGCGTGGCCACCAATCGGCAGTACGATGGGTACACCCGCTTCGATCAATTGATCGCCAAGATGGCGAACTTGCCCAATACGATGTTCAATATAATGATCATCCACAGCCTCGCGAATACCGATTGCCATCGCTTCCATGTCTCGTCCTGCCATTCCGCCGTAAGAAGGCATTCCTTCATACACGACAACAAGCTCGCGTGACCGAATGTAAAGTTCTTCGTCATTCATGGCAAGAAAACCACCGATATTAACTAAACAATCTTTTTTACCACTCATTGTACAACCGTCTGAGTAAGATAACATTTCCTTTAAGATATGGGCAATCGGCTTTTCCGCGTAACCTTCTTCACGTTCTTTAATAAAGAAAGCATTTTCAACGCAACGCGTCGCATCAAAGAAAACATCGATTTGGTAAGTTTGGCAAAGTTCATATACTTCTTTCATATTTCGCATGCTAACCGGCTGTCCGCCTGCAAGATTGACAGTAACAGCTAAACAAACGTATGGAATTTTTTCAGCGCCAACTTCGTCTATTAATTTCTGGAGTTTCGTTAAGTCGATATTACCTTTAAACGGATGGTCAATTGTCGGATTATGGGCTTCATCAATAATAATATCAACAAATTTTGCGCCGTTCATTTCTTGATGTGCGCGCGTCGTCGTAAAATACATATTCCCTGGAACGTAGTCGCCATCTTTTATTTTTAATTGAGAAAGGATATTTTCAGCACCACGCCCTTGATGGGTTGGCAATACGAATTGATAACCGTAAAATTCTTGCACAGCCTTTTCAAGCTTTTTCCAACTTTTACTCCCCGCGTATGCTTCGTCTCCGGTCATAAGTGCTCCCCATTGTTCATCACTCATTGCTGTGGTTCCGCTATCCGTTAAAAGATCGATATAAACATCTTCGGAATCAATCAGAAACGTATTGTAGCCTGCTCGTTTCAAAGATTCTTTTCGTTCTTCATAAGATAACATCGAAAGTGTTTCTACGCTTTTAATTTTGTAAGGTTCAGCCGTTCTTCTTCCCAAGTTCCCCAGCCCCTTTTTTCAAATTATTAATCTCTTTAACTATATATATATTATTAACTTATTTCAATTATCAGAGCCTTCTTATTTTTATTGCTATATTTTCACAATATGACTGTCTATCCTATGAAATGAGCGATATAATAGAAGAAAAGGGAAAGTGGGGATGGAAATGACGAGAAAAGTTGAACCGCTCACTGATTTGGAAATTGCAACACGCGCCAAAATGAAATCTATTTGGGATATTGCCTTCACGGCAGGTATTCCAGAGGAGGCAGTTGAACCCTTTGGCAGATATAAAGCAAAAATCGATGTCACAAAATTAAATAAAACAACTACACAAGGCAAAGTCATCCTCGTTACCGCAATAAGCCCGACGCCAGCAGGTGAAGGGAAATCAACCGTAACTGTGGGACTGGCTGATGCTTTTACAAAACTGAACAAGAAAGTGATAATTGCTTTGCGTGAACCGTCACTTGGTCCTGTCATGGGTATGAAAGGCGGAGCCACGGGGGGCGGGTATGCGCAAGTGCTTCCAATGGAGGAAATCAATCTTCATTTTAATGGCGATATTCATGCAATTACCACAGCAAATAACGCATTAAGTGCACTCATTGATAATCATTTACATAGGGGTAATGAGTTGCAATTAGATCCGCGTAGAATCACGTGGAAGCGCGTTCTTGATATGAATGATCGTGCGTTGCGTCATGTGACGATAGGTTTAGGTGGTCCTGCACAGGGTATTCCGCGAGAAGACGGATTTGATATTACGGTCGCCTCGGAAATCATGGCAGTCTTTTGTTTAGCAAAAGACTTATTTGATTTAAAGGAACGTATTTCACGTATTGTCATCGGCTACACGTATAAAAGGGAAGCGGTTACAGTCGCTGATCTTGGCGTTGAAGGTGCATTAACATTATTGCTTAAGGAGGCATTTAAGCCCAACTTAGTTCAAACGATTGAAGGCACACCAGCTTTAATCCACGGGGGACCTTTCGCGAATATCGCGCATGGCTGTAACTCTTTAATTGCAACAAATACCGCAAGACAACTTGCGGATTATGTCGTTACCGAGGCAGGATTCGGTTCGGATCTTGGTGCAGAAAAGTTTATGAATATTAAAGCGAGGCAAGGCGGCTTTTCACCCGATGCGGTTGTTGTCGTAGCAACCGTTCGAGCCCTTAAAATGCAAGGTGGTGTCTCGAAAAAAGAACTAGCTATTGAGAATGAAGAAGCTGTCATTTCAGGGCTTCCAAATTTAGCAAAACATATTGAAACAATTCGTACTTTTGGGGTAGAGCCCGTTGTTGCAATCAACCGTTTCATCAAAGATTCGACGTCTGAAATAAATGCCATTCTGAATTGGTGTAAGGAGAAAGGTGTTCGCGTAGCAATTGCAAATGTGTGGGAAGATGGTGGGGAAGGCGGCATCGCGTTGGCAAAAGAAGTGCTACATGTGTTAAATGGAAAGAATAACTTCGCTACTTTATACGATGTGGAAGAATCCATATATAATAAAGTCCTTAAAATTGTGCAGCAAGTTTACGGCGGTAAAGATGTCGTCTTTACTGACCAGGCACAACGTAATATGAAAGACATCGAACGAAATGGGTGGGATGTATTGCCAATATGTATGGCGAAAACGCAGTATTCATTTTCAGACGAGCCTAAACTTATGGGACGACCTGAAGGATTTTCAATTACAGTGCGCGAAATCATTCCTAAACTTGGCGCTGGTTTCTTGGTCTGCTTAACGGGTGATATTATGACGATGCCGGGTTTACCAAAATCACCGACGGCACTTAATATGGATGTCGATGAAAATGGAAATGCGATTGGATTAATGTAGTCGAAAACAATGGGACTGTCAATAAATATTGACAGTCCCATTGTTTTCTTATAATGCTTTATCATCCACAGCGTCTAACCAAGACTCAATCGTTCCAATGACTGATTCAACACACCCATCTTCAAAAGGTGAAATCAAATTAGCTTCTGCAACAAGTTCTGTGAATGGCTTAGAACCTCCGAGTTTACATAAATGCAAGTAATCTTCCCATGCGCTCTCTTGATCCTCTAGCGAACGTTTCCAAAACTGGAACGCACAAATTTGAGCAAGTGTATAATCGATATAATAAAAAGCAGAATGGAAAATATGACCTTGACGTTGCCACACAGCACCCGACTCCAAATAATGATTTCCATCATAATCGCGGGAAGGCAAATATGTCGCTTCAATTTTTTTCCATGCAGCCTTCCGTTCAGCAGGTGTCATTTCAGGTTTCCCATAAACAACATGTTGAAACTCATCAACAGAAACACCATACGGCAAAAATAGAAGTGCGCTACTTAAATGAGCGAATTTATATTTTTCGGTCTGTTCCTTGAAAAACAATTCCATCCAAGGCCAAGTGAAAAATTCCATACTCATAGAGTGGATTTCGCAAGCTTCATGAGTTGGCCACATGTATTCTGGAATTCCGATATTGCGACTACTATAGACTTGGAATGCATGTCCAGCTTCATGAGTTAATACATCGATATCTCCAGAAGTTCCGTTGAAGTTTGAAAAGATAAAAGGTGAGTCATAATTATCGATAAAGGTACAATAACCGCCCGCTTCTTTTCCTGTTTTCGCTTCAAGGTCCATCAAATTCTTATTCGTCATGTATTGGAAAAACTCATTTGTTTCATGTGATAATTCGGCATACATTTTTTTACCGTTTTCAATAATCCACTCTGGGCTACCTTGTGGAGTTGCATTTCCTGATAAGAAATTAAGCGATTGATCATAAAACTTCAATTTATCAACTTCAATTCGTTCCGCTTGTCGCTCATATAAACGATTCGCTAGGGGAACGATATGATCCCTAACTTGATTGCGGAAGTTTTTTACCATTTCAGCATTATAACCAATTCGGTTCATGCGTAAATAGCCCAGTTCAACAAAGTTTTTAAATCCTAAAGTTGTAGCGATTTCATGACGTAACTTTACGAGTTTGTCGTAGATTTCATCAAATTTATCGCCGTTATCTTCATAAAATTTATATGTTGCTTCCATAGCTGCTTTCCGTACAGCACGATCAGTTGACTCCGTGTAAGGTTCTAATTGTGCGAGTGTAAGCGTTTTACCGTCAAACTCAATTTGAGCGGATGCAACGAGTTTTGAGTAATCAGATATTAATTTGTTTTCTTGTTGTAAAAGCGGTAAAACTTCCGGAGAAAATGATTTTATTGCATTTTCCGCAAGTGCAAATAATTGTGAACCCCATTTTTTCTCAAGTTGTTCTCTAAATGGCGTGGATATTAGTTTCTTGTAGTAAGCAGTACTTAGTTCTTGATATTCAGGTTCAATTTCATCGAAATAATCCCGCTCTTTTTGGTAAAACTCATCGTTCGTGTTAATCGAGGCACGAATATAAACGAGATTGGATTGTGTTGAAAAGTCATTTCCAATGGCATTAATTTTTTCGATGACTTCGTTTTGTTGTTCAAAAGAGTTTGCTTTTTGGAATTCTTCTAGAAAAATTGTAAAGTCATTTTTAATTTTGTTCATGTCCGGTCTGGAATACTGAAAATCTTCAAACTTCAGCAAGTGCACTACCCCCTAAGTGTTTATAAAAATGTTACACTATTACTATTCTTCATCACTTTACTGAAAAAAGCAATACTTTTTAATAGTTGTTTTTCCGGCTATATGATCTAAATAAATAATAATTAGTAGATAAAGTAAAAGCAATGAAATAGGAGGTAATTTAAGTGCATAATACGTTACCTGAAACAAATCCAACGGTTGGATTAAATGAAGAAGAAGCGGCTCAAAAGTTAAAAGAATTTGGTCCAAACAAATTAAGTGGGTCTAAACGGGATTCAATAATAAATTCTTGATTTATTCGATATTATTATGGATTGGACTAAAAATTACAATTGTATCGGTAAATGAAATTGTGAAATTAATTAAACGTTGAATTTAGTTCATTCATTGTATTATGTTCAGAATGGGATTCGTGTTAGAATAGTTAATTGAATGTGAGGATGATGGTTAAATGGAAATAAATGAATACATTGTAGAACAACTTGTTGACCCAACAGGTTTGATCCAAGGTGAACGCTATGAATTCCGGTTATATATAACGCTTGAAGAGGATGACGAACTGTATACAGAAGGCGGCATTGGCGTCCGTACTATTTTTGCTGTGGATGAAACAGGGGAACGGGTTGTTGTTGCTCATTTTTTCGAGCGAGAAACAGACGCTTTCATTGATTTTGAATTGGATGAAGACGAACTTTTGGAAGTCGAGAAATTTTGCAAACAGCATTATAATAGTATTGAGTAAATGAGAATAATATTCTAATAGATGGAAACAAAATATGTGTTTTTTTCGTCCTCTTAGTAGATAATGTATTTATGGGGTAAATAATACGTATTTCGTCACTTACTATTTTAATTGGAGTGTTTAATTTATGAATAACGAAATTGTTGATATTACAATTATCGGAGGCGGGCCAACTGGTCTTTTCGCTTCGTTTTATGCCGGCATGCGCGAGATGTCAGTAAAAATTATCGATAGCTTACCGCAACTTGGCGGGCAGTTGATCGAACTGTATCCGGATAAATATATATATGATGTCGGTGGATTTCCTAAAATACTTGCAAAAGATTTTGTAGCGAATTTAGTGACACAAGCTCATTATGCCAAACCGGAAATTCTGCTTGGTGAAACTGCGCTTTCAGTGGAACGTGATGGAGATCATTTCATACTTAAAACAGATAAAGGTGTCCATTTGACACGTACGATTGTTCTAACAGCTGGAATAGGCGCTTTTCGTCCTAGGAAAATTGGTTTGAAAGAAGAAGTTGAATTTGAAGAAAAGACGCTCCATTATGGTATAAAAGATCTTTCTATTTTTAAAGACAAAAATGTTGTCGTTTGTGGTGGGGGAGACTCAGCAGTTGACTGGGCATTGATGCTTGAGGATATTGCTTCAAACGTAACGCTCGTTCACCGTAGAGAACGTTTTACAGCGCATGAGACAAGCGTTAACCAACTGATGGAATCTAAAGTAGATGTAAAAACTTCATTGAATGTGAAAGCAATTGAAGGAGAAGACGGTAACGTTAAAGAACTTGTTCTTGCATCTAGAGATGGTAGCGAGGAGCGAATAAGCGTAGATCATCTAATCGTCAACTACGGGAACATTTCCTCATTGGGACCATTGAAAGAATGGGGCGTAGACATGGATCGCAACTCGATTATTGTCAATAGCCGCATGGAAACGAATATTGAAGGAATCTATGCAGCCGGCGATGTCACGACATATGACGGTAAAGTTAAACTCATAGCCGTTGGACTTGGTGAAGCACCAATCGCGGTAAACCATGCCAAAGCACATATAGACCCTAAAGCTAGATTACAACCACTTCATAGTACTAGCGTTTTCAGTTAATAATAAAAGGCAGCAAACATGAAAATGTTTGCTGCCTTTACTATTTTTCACAATAGAAATGAAATGATTAGGATAATAATAATCGGTAGGAATAGGATAAAATAACCTCTCGGATTCCCAAAGTTTATCGACCAACCGACGCCAAATCGCTTTTCTACAAAAATAGATGGATCATTTTTATTAACGTAGAAAATACCCGCTTTCCAATATTGGTCATCATCATAGTTTGTGATTCCTTCTACATCCTCATCAACAACGTCAACTTCAAGTCGAGAGCCGCTCTGACCGACTTTGAAAGCATAAATGCCAGTCATGGTAAAAGTAATGATAAGAAAGCCGATAGGCAATGTAAATAGAAGTGAAGGCTTTCCGATATCAGTATGAATCGTGCTCAATTGGAGAAAAACGAATAGGATTGTCATTAAAGTCGTAGTTGCGAATAAAAACCAACTCGTATATTTTCTGAATGACAATTGTTGTGCACGTGATCTTTTTCTGTTCGTCGCATTTATTTTAATGCCGGACCTTTTTGTCATTTCGTTTATACCGAGCATCATACCTTGCATAATCAGTAAAATGATAGGAAGTGCCATAACTGATATAATAGTTTTCTCACTAAAAGCATCGGGTTGGCCATCAATTCCCCAGTGTGTAGGTATTAAGTTAGGCAAGTTTTCGTATTGGATTGCTGTATATGCACTTAAACCAATTGTTATTACGATTGGAACTAAATAAATATACCAAGGTAGCATTTCATCAGCTGTTCGAACAGCAAGATCTGTTACGCGAACTTGTTTTAAATTGGCTCCCCATTTATTATCACGTTTTAACCGTAACGTTTTCGCATGAAACAAAAAGTATAAGATCATACTGAAAAATAAAAGTGAAAACTGTGCCACAACGCCAAACAATACGATGTTCTCTTCACTTGCATTCGAAACGGTGACCCAAATTAGAAAAGCTGTAATGATTACTAAGCCCAGCCCAGCAGTAATTAATGAGTAGATTCTCTTATAAGAAAATAGGGTAGGGTTTTTCGTATAAGTATGGGGAATGGTAACACCGAAAACGATTGTCAGCTTCAATAAATACGGTATAGCCGCTTGAATAGCGATGATAAAAATAGCGATACCAATCATTAAAAAACTTGTCATTGACGTTCCTCCTTAATCTTAGAAATAAGTCCCGTCATCATTTCAGCTATTGCACGCTCTGATAAACCGATTGCCAGTGCTTCCGCAATTACGGGACGCATTGCAGTTTCAACTCTCGAACTGGAAACATCATCTGGCGATAATATGCTCACAACAGCGCCAGACTTCGGTATGATTTGAATAATACCTTTGTTGTCTAGTTCACGATATGCTTTATTGACGGTATGCATATTAATGCCAAGATCACTGGCAAGTGAACGAACGGATGGAAGAGAATCACCTGGTTGAAGAGATCCATTGGCGACTCCTTCGATTAATCCATTCGCTAATTGTGTATAGATAGGAATCTCAGAATCCATTTCAATATTGATGAACATTCGAATCATCACTCCATTCTGTGCTATATTTAGTATAACAAACCTGTTCTACCTTATCTATAACAAAACCCCCATCAACAATGAAAAAATTGTTGATGGGGGTTTAATAGTTTTAGTCTTCCAATTCGGATACTGTCACGAAAGTAAAGCCTTTACCATCTAAATAAGCGAGAACTGCATCAAGTCCGTCAGCAGTTGATTGGTGAATATCGTGCATGAGAATGATACTACCATCTCGTGTACTTTTCTTAACTTCGGTAAGTAGTTGGTTTGCATTTCGATGCTTCCAATCAAGGGTATCTACGTCCCACAAAATGACGGGTAGATCCGTTTGTTGGCGAACTGTTTTATTTATTGCGCCGTAGGGTGGGCGAAACAAAACAGCTTTTGTTTCGGTGACTTTTTCAATAATAGCAGAAGTTCTTGTAATCTCGCTTTTTATTTTCTTAATGCTAGCATTGGTTAGGTTGGGATGTGTCCAAGTATGATTTCCAAGTTCATGCCCTGCATTCGCAACATCCTTCGCGATTTCAGGATAATATTCAACCCGGCTTCCAAGCATGAAAAACGTAGCTTTGGCATCATATTTTTTTAATGAAGCCAGAATCTGTGTGGTCACTTTCGGATCTGGTCCGTCGTCAAAAGTTAACGCAACTTTTTTCACAGGAGGAATCTCTTTCTTCTCTTCCTTATCATCATCTGGTTTTGAACCTACAGGGTTTTCGTTTGTATCAGGATAGTCATTACTTGTCTCATCATCAATTGTTAAGCCATTATCGTCATTTTCTACTTTTAATTTAAATTCTTTTGCAACATATTTATTTAATCGATCTAGTGGAACGGAGACGATTGGAATTCCGGCTGTTTCTTCAGCGATATCATATTTATTAAAATAAAAAACTAGAGATTCGTTCGTAAGTGCAAAGTTTTGGAAATTATCCCAATGAGGCTCGGTGTGTGAAGTTGCTTCTTCTATAAACAGTTTATCTTTATATGACTCATCGCTAAATAAAATTTCACGAACAAATTCAGAAACCACATTCAGCCGTTTTTGATCGCCTTCAAATATATCTTCAATAGTGAGTTCGTTACCGGTTTCGGGATTCAATCGAAATGAATTAATTTCAGTACTCCTGTTAGCTTCGCCAATATAAGTTGAACTTAAGAAAACAAAAGAATACAATCCTGAATGGTGTGGAAATGTTTCAAATGAAATGTTCAGTTCTCCAATTTGCTCGTCGTCATGTGCATTGTAACTAGCTATTTGCGCTAAATAACGATCTCTTATGCTTGTCGTATAGTTTAGAACTTTAGTATTAAATGAAACATGACTGCTTTGCGGAAATTGAAGCGCGAAAGGAGCAATTGGGTCATTGGAAATCCTGGTAATGATTTTAATGCCTGGATAAGTAGAAGCGTTCGTTTCAGTTAAAATCGGATATACTTTATTTACAGCTGGACTTGTATTTATAGGAGGAGAAGTCGCTTTATTTTTGGTTGAAGTAAATATTATAGTTATTCCTGCTAAAACAATAGAAAAGACAATGGTAGAAAATATCAGGTCAATCCAGACCGAACGACGTTTTTTATGGGTTTTTCTCATAACACTGGCTCCTTTAAGCTTCTTTATCTAGTAGACGCGACTAAACTCTAAATAGTTACATAATAATCTAGTAATCTACAATTTTCATCTAGTTTCATTATAGATGAATAGAGCCAGTCGCGCTAGTGGGCAAAAAGTCTTTTAATGTTTGTGTCGAATTTGATTTTCGACACAAAAACGTAAGCAATAACTCTTTTTCCAACCATTTTTTTATGATATACTGACAACATATTTGCTATGGAAATAAATAATGGAACAAATCAAACAAGGTGGTTGAAGTAGTAATGGAAAAGGGACGATTTCGGGTTCTTTTATTTTACAAATATGTTCATATCGAGGATCCACAGACCTTAGTTGCAAGCCATTTGAAGGCTTGTAAGGAAATTGGATTAAAAGGTCGTATTTTTATCGGCACTGAAGGTATTAATGGAACATGTTCAGGAACAATAGAACAAACCGATGCTTATATTGCAATGATGCAAAATGACGAGCGATTTAAAGATATAGTATATAAAGTCGATGATGCCGCGAGCCACGTATTCAAAAAAATGCACGTTCGTGTGCGAAATCAAATCGTTAACCTAAGTTTAGAGGATGATATTGATCCGAATGAATTGACGGGGAATTACTTAAGTCCTGAAGAATTTTTAGAACAGATGCAAGAAGAAGACACAGTTGTAATCGATGCGAGAAATGATTATGAGTACGACCTAGGACATTTCCGCGGCGCTATTCGTCCAAACATCAGAACCTTCAGGGATTTGCCGCAGTGGATCCGGGATAATAAAGAGCAGTTAGAAGGTAAAAAAGTACTAACATACTGCACAGGCGGGATTCGGTGTGAGAAGTTTTCCGGTTGGCTCGTTCGTGAAGGATTCGAAGACGTTGGTCAATTACACGGCGGAATCGTCTCTTACGGAAAAGACCCAGTTGCGAAAGGGCAATTATGGGACGGACAATGTTATGTATTCGATGAACGTCTAGCAGTTCCTATCAATCAGGTAGAACACGTCATCGTAGGGCGCGATCATTTCGACGGAGAACCATGCGAACGCTATAGAAACTGTGCAAATCCGGAATGCAATGCACAAATCTTATGTTCAGAGGAAAATGAGCATTTCTACATGCGCAGTTGTACAGACGAATGTCGCGTACACCCGAGAAACCGCTACTTCACCGAACATAAGATGACCGTTGAGGAATTTGATGAACGAATGGCTGCAATTGAAAAATATCGAAATGAAACGCATGTAGGTTCATGAATAGTAAACTCGTCTAGACGGATTTAATATCGTCTAGACGAGTTTTTTAATTTAAATGATTCATGTATATTAATGATTCGCTAAACCTTTATAAGTAATTAAATAGGTAAGCAGACCGACAATTGGAATAGATGCCGTTGTGAACAATGGGAACCAAATATGGTCGATGAAATAATTTGGAATAAATAAGTAAGATCCAATCATGAAGAATGAATAGGAAAGTATCACAACAAAGGACAAACTGACTGCTTTTTGTGTATTTTCAACGGCCCGCTCATCAGAAACATCATATTCAGCGGTTAAATAAGCACTCAAAATCGAGTTTTTGTTTTTCTTGACTTGAAGAAATTGAATGATCTCATTGGCCATTAAAAGAACAACAACTACGATAAAAACATAAACTGGCCACTTAATAATATCCACAGAAATCTCATCAATAAAGCCACGTTCCATTTGAATAAACAATTGTTCAACTCTTAAATATTCAAAAACTAGGAAAGCAAGTGAAACAAAAAACATTATTCTTAAAAATATCGTGATGTAAATCCTCATTTTTCATCCTCCTTTGTAAAAATCTCTTCGATTGGCATTTTAAACTCTTCGGCAATATTCATCGCGAGAAGTAGGGAAGGTGTATAGCTACCCTTTTCCAAAGATACGATTGTTTGCCTGGTTACACCGACCCGTTCAGCTAACTCGCCTTGGGTAAAATTAAAACGCGCTCGAAGTTCCCGTACTCGATTTGTTAACAAAATAGGCCCTCCTTACTTATTACTTACCTAAATTGTATAGTTAACTAATCTATTTGTAAAGTCAATTATACATTTTGTTTAATTGACTTTACATTTTCGTGTGAAATCAACGGTAAATATTTAAACTTAAAAAAATAGACACTTTCTATGCGTAACAAATAGATGTAAGATGGTATACTTAAGACATTCAATTTAAAATGGAGGAACAAAATTTATGCAATGGAGAAATTTATATCGCGGTTTCTTTATGGGAATTAGCGATCTAATACCGGGAGTGAGCGGTGGTACTATCGCGTTCATTCTTGGTATTTACGATGAATTGTTAGTGTCAATTAGCGGTTTTTTCAGCCGTGATTGGAGAAAACATATAGGTTTTTTATTGCCACTCGCAATTGGAATGGGCGCAACTTTACTTTTATTTAGTAGACTAATTGAATTTTTACTTAAAAATTACCATGCACAGACACAGTTTTTCTTTTTAGGGCTCATAATTGGTGTACTGCCGTTTATCGCACGTCAGGCAAAAGTAAAAAAGAATTTTAGGCTAGGACATTTTTTAGTGATTCTAATTGTTGGTGCAGCACTTGCCTCATTAGCATTTATTAATCCGCAGGATACCGCACCCATTACGACATTAACAGCATCTAACGCGCTAGGATTATTTATTGCAGGATGGGCTGGTAGTATGGCAATGTTGTTACCAGGAATAAGTGGATCCTTTGTATTATTATTGTTAGGCGTTTATTCAACAGCTATCGGGGCATTATCAAATTTGAATATACCTATCATTGCAGTAATTGGAGCAGGTGTTGTCGTTGGTTTTGTTGTGAGTAGTAAAATCATTAGTTATTTACTAACTCATTTTACATATGTCACTTTTGCAGTAATTATTGGATTGATCATTGGTTCGGTATTTGTCGTGTACCCAGGGTTTCCAAAGGACGGAAGCTATTTCGTAATGAGCATTCTCACATTTTTCATCGGGTTACTCGTTGCGAGTCTATTTAGTTCACCTGGGAAAGCAACAATTATTAACGAATAAAGAACGTATTCTTTTAAAGCTGTATTCCATTTCAAAAGGTGAACGAATCTGGTATTCTTATTACTAGAAGGAACAACTGGAAAGGATGATTTATTATGTCAGGACCGGCATTACGTCAACTTCATGCACACCGAGCGATTCACGAAGGTGGATTATCTGGGGCAGTAACGAAAACGAGAGATATGATGGATTATTTGCGGCAAGGCGAGCTTGAAACTGCCAATCTAGCAGCTGATGATTTAATTGATTATTGGAAGACACGCGTAATCAGTCATGCTGATGCAGAAGAAAGTGGCTTTTACAAGGAAATCGCCATGGAGAACCCCCAACTCCAAGAAGCGATAACCAAATTGACTCGTGATCATGATTTACTTCGAATTATTGTGAAAGATATCGAAGAGCTACGTGTGGAAGAGGGGTTAAGCCCAAGTGTTTTACATAAATTTCATGCTTTAAAAGTTGTTAATGAAATTCACAGCCGTGATGAAGAGCGTTTGTTATTTACTGAATAATGGTCTTGTTTTCCATTTGGAGGACGAGACCCAAAAATGAAAACGCCTACGAATAGGCGTTTTTTATTTGATAAGGGGGAATAATTTTGCTGGCTGGAGCAACATCTGCACTAAGAGACTATTTTGGATATGATTCATTTCGTAAAGGCCAAGAAAATGTAATTGAGAATGTGCTACAAGGCAAAGATTCACTATGTGTAATGCCTACTGGTGGTGGGAAATCGGTTTGTTATCAAGTTCCTGCACTTGTTATGGAAGGTACTGTCATTGTAATATCACCGCTCATTTCTTTGATGAAGGACCAAGTTGATGCGCTCCATGAAGCGGGAATATCGGCCGCGTATATTAACAGTACGATGACAAACGAAGAATACCAAATGACTATGGATGCGACGATTCGCGGTGAATATAATCTTTTATACATTGCTCCGGAGCGTCTTGATTCGCCGTCATTTACGAATCGCTTGCAACTGATGAACGTTCCGATGGTCGCAATCGATGAAGCGCATTGTATTTCGCAGTGGGGGCATGATTTCAGGCCGAGTTATAGAAATATCCGGCATATGATTTCATTATTTCATGATAAACCAGTCGTTCTGGCATTGACTGCCACAGCAACTCCAGCGGTACGCGAGGATATTTGCGATCAGCTTGGAATCACTGAAGAGAATACAGTGATGACCGGTTTTGAAAGAGAGAACTTAACTTTTTCGGTTGTAAAAGGACAAAACCGTGATAAATATGTAGTCGACTATGTGGAAAAGAATGAGGGCGAAGCTGGAATTATTTATGCAGCTACTCGAAAAGCGGTTGATCAAGTTTACGAAACACTTAAGAAAAAAGGGGTTCCTGTCGCTAAATATCATGCTGGATTATCTGATGATGAACGCAGTATTGGACAGGAAAGATTTTTAAATGATGAAATTTCTGTGATGGTTGCGACAAATGCATTCGGAATGGGAATCGATAAATCGAATATACGCTATGTCATTCATTATCAAATGCCTCGAACAATGGAAAGTTATTACCAGGAGGCAGGCCGTGCGGGTCGTGATGGACTTGATAGTGATTGTACATTATTATTTTCATCCCAAGACGTTCAAACGCAACGGTTTTTAATAGATTTATCGCAAGACGAAACGCGCATACCGATGGAGCTCGAGAAGTTGCAGTCAATGATTGACTATTGCCATACGGAAGCATGTCTTCAAAAATTCATCATTACGTATTTTGGTGAATTGGAAACAAAAGATTGCGGACATTGCGCTAACTGTACGGACACGCGTGAAAGTTCTGAGGTCACTACAGAGGTTCAAATGGTATTGTCTTGTGTCATTCGAATGGGGCAACGCTTTGGAAAAACGATGATTGCGCAAGTGTTAACAGGATCACGTAGTAAGAAAATGTTTGATTTCGGTTTTGAAAAATTAACAACATATGGGATCATGAGAGACAAAAGCGCCAAAGAAGTTTCGGATTTCATAGAATTTATCATCTCGGAAAACTACTTAGGCGTTGAAAATGGTCAATATCCAACCATTTATGTTAGTGAACTTGGGAAAGACGTGCTGACTGGAAAAATACAAGTGTTCAGGAAGAAATCGGTTGTCACAAAACAAATTACAAAAGACAATCCATTATTCGAACAACTACGCGCACTACGCATGCAATTAGCTCAAGAAGCCGGGGTACCACCTTTTGTTGTCTTCTCGGATAAAACCTTGCAAGACATAATTAGTAAGATGCCTGTCACAGAAGAGGAGTTCCTTGAAGTAAATGGTGTCGGACTGGCAAAGCTGGAGCGGTACGGGGAAGCATTTTTGGATGAGATACGCGCGTTTCAACCAGAACAAACTGAAACAACATGAGAAAAAGAGGGTAGCAATCGCTACCCTTTTTTATATGCCTTTATGTATTTAATTGGCGATCAAATCCTAATGTCATTTCATTTTGGATACATTACTGTACCATCTTTATTCAAAACTGGTGGGGCACCCCATTGGCCAGGAATATGCGCTTCGATTTTAGTGTATCCTTTTGGACCATCAAGAATATGACGAACGGTCCAACCGTTAAGTGATAACCAATTGCTAATCAATAATCGGTGACATCTAGCAGGATGGCGTTCGGAACAACAATAAGCTACAGAGTTGTTTTCGGCAATTTCCTTTAATTTCCCAAGACCTATCTGGAAACCCTCTTCAAGCGTATAATCTGCATAATTGTGAAACGATCGATTTTCCCATGCATCATTAATGTTGTTATCAATGGTTTTGGATTTATTGCGACGACCGCCAAGTTCTTTAATGTGGACGTAGTCGATTCCTGATTCAGGTAACCAAATACTCATGCGGTCTTTATGAAAATGTGGAAACTTCCGACTTCCTGGAAACGCACGCACATCAACTAAGAAATCAATATTTCCATCCTGAAGCAATTGTAAAAATTCTTCCTTTGTATGTGTAGAGTGACCCACTGTAAAAATATCCATAAAAAACCTCCCTCATTCATTAATTCCTTGAAAGGGGGAGGGGCAAACATTAAATTCAAGTTCGAGCAGTTGCTGCATTCAATTGTTCTTTCTTCTCAGTTCTTCTGCATATTGCAACGAGTGCATAAACAACCGGTGTGTCGATGATCGCGACGATGAACTTGAAAATATACTGGCTGAAAATCATCCCGATTAGTACACCCAATGGCATTGTGCCGTAAAAAGCAATCGAGATGAAAATGGCCGTATCGACAAGTTGACTCGCCATCGTTGATAAATTATTTCTAATCCACAACTTCTTTTTGCCGTGTCGTTTTTTCAGCTTATCAAAAATCGTCACATCTAAATTCTGACTAACCAGATAAGCGACCAGACTTGCGATTGTAACACGGAAGCCAGCAGTGAAGATTAATTCAAATGATTGTTGGTTTTCGTAAAAAGAAGCGGCAGGCAATTTGATCGCAATCCATATGAATCCGATTGCCAAAATTTGTGCCAGAAAACCTGTCAGTACAGTGCGCCGAGCTGCTTCTTTTCCGTATGCTTCTGTGATGACATCTAGGATTGGATAAGTAAAAACATAAATGATGACAGCCGCGGGCAACACAATCCAATCGCCAATACTGAACAGTTTTACTGCCAACACATTAGATAAAATCAATAATCCGACAAATAGACCGTTTAAATAATATAACATGGTTTAAGAGCCTCCATTAGCGATTATCGATTTTTTCCGGATTCATATCATGATTCAGCATCCGATGCTCGGCCATCTGTTCGTACTTCGTTCCCGGCTTCCCGTAATTGCAGTAAGGATCAATGGATAGTCCACCACGCGGCGTGAACTTGCCCCATACTTCTATGTATCTTGGTTCTATCAATTCGATTAAATCATTCATAATGATATTGACGCAGTCCTCGTGAAAATCGCCATGATTACGGAAACTGAATAAATATAATTTCAATGCTTTACTCTCTACAAGTTTTTGATCAGGTATAAAACTAATGTACATCGTTGCAAAGTCTGGTTGACCTGTTTGCGGGCACAATGATGTAAATTCCGGACAATTGAACTTCACGAAATAATCACGTTTCGTATGCAAATTGTCAATCGCTTCTAAGACACCAGGATTATAGGTGTCTTTGTACTCCGTATGTTGATTTCCTAACAATGTTAAACCCGTCAATGTAGATTCATCTCTTCCAGCCAATAAAAAAACCTCCCGTTTATTATGTCGAGGGAGGTCCATAAATGTGGAAACAATGAAATCGATTGGAAATCATTTTTCAGCATCCATAGTTTTTTATAGAGGGTCGCTATGAACCTCTCTCGAACAATATGTGTATTTCCATCTAAGACTTTAGCTGATGGGCGGAGCATTGTCAAACGAATTTTTTTTCGTATTCCCAATGAGCGAATAACCAGCGACGACAATTAAAATAACACCTGTCAACATGAAAGAACTTGAGAACGTCAAATCCAAGAAACCGATCACGCTGGATCCGACGACTGCACCAATTGAAAAGAATGCATAGAAGTATCCATATGCTTTTCCGCGAAAGTCAGGCGAAGATGAGTCAATCAGTAAAGAGTTAATAGATGGGAATAAAAAGGCAAATCCAATACCGTAAATAATCATTGCAAAATATAAGAAGTTTAATGCTTCCAGTTGACTTAAGAATAGCATGCTAATGCCCATCATTGACAACCCGAATGCGAGCGTGATAATCGGACGAACGCGGTCGAATATGCGATTGACCGGAAGTAAAAATATCAGGACCGCTGTGACGCCGAATGCACTTAATAACATGCCACTTGTTTTGGCATCGAAACCAAGTGAGACAATTTTTAACGGCAAGACCAGTGCTAAAACACCTTGTGAAAACATGAGGAAGAATGCACCGGCAAACGAACGCACCATCCCAGGCGAGCGAAATAGATGTCTGACTCGAGTGTTGTTTTTTGAAGTTTGCTCTTTCCTGACGTATTTAAATGAACGGAGAACGAAGAACGCGGCAATCGCGATTATGAACATCATGATCCCATTTATCGCCATGACGAAAGCCGGGCTTGATTTTGCAGCGACAATTCCCCCATATGCAGGTCCTATAATGGCAGCCAATCCAACAAATGCGCCTGAAATGGCAACACTCCTTCCGCGATTTGTTACTTCCGTACGGTTCGCTAAAAATGTAAATGCTGCCGGAACGATTAGCCCCTCCATAAAACCATGAAGGAAACGGATGCCCAACAAACTGACTGGATCGGTGATTGTGAAATATAATAGCAACGAAACTGCTGACGCAAATAAACCAAAAACCAAAATTAGAAATGGACCGCGTTTGTCTGTCATAAAGCCAGAAATAACATTGCCAATCATATTAGAAAAGGAATAAATTCCAACTGCAAGTCCGATAACAAAAGGGGTAGCACCTAAGGAATCTGCGAATGGACTCATGATCGGAAGCTGGGAAAATAAATCGAAGAAGGAGATAAATACAATGAGATAAATAAAGTTTCGCATTTGAAAGCCTCTTTTCATAGTTTCGAACAATACTTTTACAATACCATTGTTTATACTAGAGAGGGACTGCTTTGACTGTGAACAATTCATGACAAATATATAATTGGAAGGGCGAGATTAAATGACTAAGAAAATTAGAATTGGCATTGCCGGATACGGAAATTTAGGCAGAGGTGTCGAGTCTGCAATTGCACAAAACGATGATATGGAATTAATCGGTGTTTTTACAAGAAGAAATCCTGATGAGCTTACATTACTTGACGATAATGTCCCTGTATATGCACATGACACAATTCTGGATTACAAAGAAAAAGTTGATGTATTAATCTTATGCGGGGGATCCAAAAATGATTTGCCGGTACAAGGACCTGCCTTAGCAAAACATTTCTCTACCATTGATAGTTTTGACACACATGCAGAAATCCCGAACTATTTCGAAACAGTGGATCAATCAGCGAAACCAAACGAAAATACCTCAATCATTTCAGTTGGTTGGGATCCAGGATTGTTTTCGATTAATCGTCTTTACGGCGAAGCGGTTTTATCAGAAGGAACAACTTATACATTTTGGGGAAAGGGGCTAAGCCAAGGCCATTCCGATGCAGTAAGAAGAGTTCCAGGTGTTAAAGGAGCCGTTCAGTATACAATTCCGAACGAAGACGCTGTGAATCGAGTACGCAGTGGGGCACTACCGGAACTATCAACTCGTGAGAAGCACACCCGCGAATGTTATGTCGTCCTCGAAGACGGAGCGGATGCAACTGAAGTGAAGAGAGCAATTGTATCGATGCCGAATTATTTTTCAGATTATGATACGACAGTGAATTTTATTACAGAGGATGAGCTAAAGCGAGATCATGCTGCGATGCCGCACGGTGGGTTTGTCATTCGAAGCGGTAAAACAGGTAATGATACCAATCAAGTGATGGAGTATTCCTTGAAACTTGATAGTAACCCTGAATTTACATCTAGTGTTCTGGTTGCATATGCACGCGCAGCTTATCGATTAAACCAAAACGGTGAATTTGGTGCGAAAACTGTTTTTGATATTGCACCAGGTCTATTATCAAAGAAAACTGCAGCAGATTTACGAAAAGAAATGCTTTGACAGAAAGGGATTTCTCATTAGAATATAAAATGTTTTGAAAACTATCACCAATTAGAATATACTACTTATGTATGACTTATCCCGCATTAACGGGCAGTAAGCCTCCCACCCAAAGATTTAGTAAAGCGATAGGGGTAGCTGGGAGACTAACTGCCCGTAAAAGCCCGATTGGTTCAACTAACAATCGGTGGAAAACCCCACCGATTGAAGTTTCACTATATTTAGGAGGTCGAAGTAAATTGACAAAACTTGACGAAACATTAACGATGCTCAAAGAATTAACGGACGCGAAAGGAATTCCGGGGAATGAACGTGAACCGCGGGAAGTTATGAAAAAGTATATCGAACCGTTCAGTGATAAAATTGAGCAGGATGGACTAGGTTCTCTAATTGCTTCGAAATCTGGTGATGAAAATGGGCCTAAAATAATGATTGCAGGTCACTTAGATGAAGTTGGCTTCATGGTATCCAAGATTGACGATAAAGGATTCTTATCGTTCCAAACAGTTGGCGGTTGGTGGTCGCAAGTTATGCTTGCCCAACGTGTCACAATTGTTACACGCAGTGGGGATACGGTAACGGGTGTCATCGGATCAAAGCCCCCGCATATTCTTTCTCCAGAAGCGAGAAAAAAACCAGTTGATATTAAGGACATGTTTATCGACGTTGGTGCAACTTCCAAGGAAGAAGCAACGGATTGGGGAATTTCACCAGGAGATATGGTTGTGCCATATTTTGAATTTACCGTGATGAACAATGAAAAGTTGTTGCTTGCAAAAGCGTGGGATAATCGTATAGGAATCGCAATTGCAATCGATGTTTTAAAAGGTTTGAAAGATATCAATCACCCTAACGTAGTATTTGGTGTAGGGGCTGCTCAAGAAGAAATCGGTCTTCGCGGTGCACGCACTGCTGCAACAAAAATCAAACCAGACATCGGATTTGCAGTAGACGTTGGGATTGCGGGAGATACACCAGGAATTACATCGAAAGAAGCCACTGGGAAAATGGGCGATGGTCCGCAAATATTACTCTTCGATGCATCAATGGTCTCGCATAAAGGCTTACGTGACTTAGTTGTCGATACAGCAGAAGAAAACGGAATTCCGTATCAGTTCGAAACAATCCCAGGCGGTGGTACAGACGCTGGCGCCATCCATATTTCAGGAAGCGGTGTTCCATCCCTAGCTATTTGTATTCCAACACGCTATATCCATTCACACGCAGGTATCTTGCACCGTGATGATTACGAAAACACAGTAAAGCTGATTATTGAAGTGATTAAAAAGTTAGACCGCGAAACAGTTAATACAATTACTTTTGAATGAAATTTAAAATGAGTGGCCTTGTTATCCCGTATTGGGATAACAAGGCTTTTTTGTTTGCTCACGTTTAAAATGAGTTGCTACTCCCACGTATATTTCCATAAACAATATAGGTCAAAATCTTCCTTGATCCTAAACACCTAACTTTCTAATTAATTATAATAATACGCTTGACTTAATAATTATACATACATATACTAAAATATACATTCAAAAAATATGGAAGGCGCTGAGTAATTAATGATTAAATTAGCTGAAAATGATATGGAACTAGAGGCCGGGTTAAAAGGAAGAGATCTACTAAGTTTGTTGGATTTAACGAGCGAGGAAGTTTTATATTTAATAGATAAGGCAATCAAACTTAAAAAAGATACAGCTGAAGGTAAACTTGAACCGGTTTTGGCGGGGAAAACTTTGGGGATGATATTTGAGAAACATTCAACCAGAACGCGTATTTCATTTGAAGTCGGGATGATACATTTAGGTGGGCATGCGATCTTTATGAATGCGCGCGATTTACAAATCGGGCGTGGTGAATCAGTTTCTGATACAGGGAAAGTTCTGTCGGAGTATTTGGACGGGGTGATGATCCGTGCGAATTCTCACGAAATGGTAAAAGAGTTAGCTGAACATACATCTGTACCAGTCATCAATGGGTTAACGGATATTTTTCATCCGTGCCAAGCGCTAGCAGATCTACTCACAATTATTGAAGTAAAAGGATCATTAAAAGGCAAGAAGTTGGCGTATATCGGTGACGGGAATAATGTTGCGCACTCCTTAGTCATTGCGGCCGCCCATGCGGGAATGCATGTAACAATCGGAACGCCTGAAGGATACACATGTGACCATGAAGTAATTCAAAAGGCTGAGGAACTAGCTTTATATAATGGAGGTAGTGTTTCAGAAACAACGAATCCAGTTGAAGCTGTAAAGGGAGTGGATGCTATCTATACTGATGTTTGGACCAGTATGGGGCAAGAGGAAGAAGCAGCTCTTCGACTTGAAGCATTCAAAGACTTTCAAATTAACGATGGACTTGTGGCACATGCTAAAAATGATTATATGTTTTTACATTGCTTGCCAGCGCATCGTGAAGAAGAGGTCGCGAAATCAGTCATTGACGGTCCGAATTCTTATGTATTCCAACAAGCCGGAAATCGATTGCATGCACAAAAAGCTGTATTAGCGACACTACTCAAATAAAATAATAATATAAACACTTGGAGTCTAGGAGCTTAGCCTAGGCTCTTTTTGTTCGGTAAACATAACCTAGTGTTAGAAATACTTTACATTGGGTTAAGTTTAGTGTACATTATTAATGTGAGGTGATGTCGTAATGCTGAAGAACAGAGTGAGGGAATTACGCGCCAGACATGATTTTACGCAAATTGAACTTGCGAAGCGCGTTGGGGTTACGCGACAGACAATCGGTTTTATCGAAAAAGGAGAATTTTCACCTTCCGTTACATTGTCCTTGAAACTGGCTCGTGAACTCGGCTGTAGTATTAACGAATTATTTTGGTTGGAAGGGGAGGAAGAAGATGAAAAGTGATATGAGGGTTACGTTTCCACTATGGATGATGTGCTTTATTCTATTAATCGCCATGTCTATTTATCTTATCGGGACGACCGCGCTTATCGAGGGGCATGGGGCGGATGAATTTACATTTAGTATTAGCATGGAATCCAATTTAACTCTATTTGCTATTTTGCTTGTTCTTATATGGGGAACCCTAATTAGCTTTATCATCAAATTGTTGAAACATAACCGGATATATCCTGATAAAAAACTTTCCCCATTATACTTAAAGCCACCTGAGTATTTAGAAGACGATGAATTATTTCAGCAGTCAACTGGGCATGCGACAAAAAAAGTGTATACATTCTTTGTAACAGCCATACCAATTCTTGCAGTATTATATCTTGTCTTGCCAATTGGGAAGATGTGGATGGTTATTGGAATATTGTTATTGGGATTCATGCAGTACTTAATATATTACTTGGAAATCAGAAAGTATGTCACGGAGGAATAGTAGATGTTAGAGTATTTTTTAGTGTTCTTGGGTGCAGCAATTCCATGGTTAGAAATTGCACTGGTAGTACCATTAGGCATAATAAGTGGATTGTCTCCAGTTTGGGTAATTTTAACTGCGTTCATTGGTAATATGTTGACTGTTCTAGGCGTAATTATTGGATTCCAAAAAGTGAAAGAATGGATGGAGTCTAGAAATCGTGAGAAAGGCAAAGCGGAATCGAAACGAACAGAGCGAGGTAAACGTATTTGGAATAAGTATGGCATGCCTGGTGTTGCGTTACTAGGACCCATTGTAATTGGAACACATATTGCGGCTTTCATAGGATTGCTTTTCGGGGCAAATAAAAAAAATGCTACTGTTTGGATGACAATTAGCATAGCACTTTGGTCATTAGTATTTGGAATTGCCACTGCGCTCGGATTTGATCTTTTTACGCGAAACTTTTAAAGTGAGCTCTAAGTCAACCCACTAAAATGGGCGTCCTTAGGGCTTTTTTTGTACTGCGATTTAAGATTTTGGAATGTTGCCGATAAACTAAAAATTGAATAAAGGCAGTCTGATGGGTATAATGTATAGATATGCATTAGAGGAGGGTAGCAGAATGAAGGGGCCACCTAGGAAAATAGTCATTCTTGATGACGCACCTACTACTGTTGCTGAGAAGGGAATCTATTATTTGGTTATAAAGGATATATGAATGATGATGCTGCTTCTGCATGATGTTTTGTCTTGCAGCAAACGCATTTATGGATTTTATAGGATTAGCTGAAGTAGCGCGCGAAAGGTATGCCTATACGATTATTTCGTTTTGAAATCCACTTATGTTATTTATAAGAAGCAAATATAGGGGAAAAACTTCAAGTGGCTGCGCAATTATGGCTGTAGATGATACTCGCCGGAAATCGCTCAATAAGATAATTACCAAGAAAGGAGAAGAAATATGCCTAAGATAGAAATTAATAATCTTACGAAAATATTTGGTGCCCAACCCCAGCAAGGTCTAAAACTTCTGGATGAGGGTGCGAAAAAAGATGAGATACTTGAGAAGACGGGGATGACCGTTGGTGTGGATAATGCTTCATTCACGGTGCAAGACGGAGAAGTTTTCGTCATTATGGGTTTATCCGGAAGTGGGAAATCGACATTAATAAGATTAGTGAATCGTTTAATCGAGCCGACTAGCGGCGAAGTCCTGATAGACGGAGAAAATTTAACGAAAATGGATTCTAAATCGCTTATTGAAACCAGACGGAAAAAACTAGGAATGGTGTTCCAGAATTTCGGTTTATTACCTCATCGGACCGTTTTAAGCAACGTCGCTTATGGCTTGGAAATCCAAGAAGTGAACAAAGAACAACGAGAAGCGAAAGCGCTGAAAGTAATTGCTGATGTTGGATTAAAAGGTTATGAATCTAGCTATCCAAGTGAATTAAGTGGCGGAATGCAACAACGTGTTGGTATTGCGCGTGCGCTTACGAACGACACGGATATATTATTGATGGATGAAGCATTCAGTGCGCTCGATCCAATCATTCGTAAAGAAATGCAAGATGAGCTAATTAACCTTCAAAGTAAACTTGGGAAAACAATTTTGTTTATTACGCATGATTTAGATGAAGCATTAAAGCTCGGCGACCGCATCGCCATCATGAAAGAAGGCCAGATTGTTCAAATTGGTACATCGGAAGAAATATTAGAAAATCCGGCAAATGAATATGTATCGAAGTTTGTTCAAGACGTAGACCGCTCTAAAGTTTTAAAAGCATCCAATGTTATGAAAAAGCCAGAAGTACTCATGACACAGAAAGACGGTCCTAAAGTGGCTGTTCGTAAAATGGAGGAAATCGGTGCATCAAGCATATTTGTAGTCGATGGAGATAATAACCTTAAAGGTCTCTTAACCGTTGATGATGCGATTAAAGCCTACAAAGAAGATATATTAGTGGAAGATTTATTAATTGAAGACCTATATAGAGCTACACCTGATACGCCGTTAAGCGATCTGATTGAAATTGCTGCGCAAACAAAGTATCCGCTCACAGTGGTTGAAGATGGTAAGTTGCTTGGTATCATTTCACGTGTTTCCATTCTTTCCGGACTCGTACTCGGAAAAGAAAGTGGAGGAAGTGGGGTGGAAGCGAAATGAATTATTTTGATTTTCCACTAGAAGAATGGACCAACAGTTTTGTTGATAATTGGTTATTGCCATATTTAAGCGGATTTTTTGATCAAATCAGTGGTATATTAAGTTCTTTTGTAGATGGCGTCACGAACTTACTCATATGGATTCCAGCTGAACTAATTGTACTGGTTTTGATTTTATTGTCATGGAAAATAGCTGGTAGAGGTATGGCACTATTTACGTTGATCGGTTCACTTTTCATTGGATCGGTTGATCTCTGGGTCGAGTCAATGCAAACATTTTCAATTGTAATCGTGTCAACAGTCATTTCAGTATTGGTTGGGATTCCAGTCGGTATTTTTAGTGCACTAAATCATACAGCAAATAAAATTATTCGGCCGATTCTCGACTTTATGCAGACATTGCCTAGTTTCGTTTACTTGATTCCGGCAATACTATTATTTGGTTTGGGAAATGTGCCGGCTGTAATTGCAACCTTCATTTTCGCAGCCCCTCCCGCAGTTCGTATGACTGCATTGGGAATTAAACAAGTGCCAGAAGATGTGATTGAAGCCTCCAAAGCATTTGGTACAACATCCAGGCAACTATTATTTAAAGTTCAGTTTCCACTTGCACTTCCTACAATTATGGCAGGAGTGAACCAATCCATCATGCTAGCTTTATCCATGGCAGTTGTTGCGTCGATGATTGGAGCGCCTGGGCTTGGTACGACAGTATTAACGGGGATTTCAACAGTAAACGTTGGACTTGGTTTGACAGGTGGATTAGCAATTGTTGTATTGGCAATCATCTTGGATAGAATCACGCAAAAGTTAGGGCAAAAATAATCATTATGTTAAGGGGAGATTTTGATGAGAAAGTTTTTATTCGGTTTGATGACAGTTTTACTGATCGTAGTATTGGCCGCATGTTCTTCCGGCGATAAGAAAAATGATGAAAAATCATCAGCTAAAAAAGATCAAACAATTACATTCGGTGTAACACCATGGACAAGTACGGTGCCGCCGACTAAAATTGCGCGTCTTATTTTAGAAGATATGGGTTATAAGGTAGAAGAGACGAATGCGGATGTAAGCAGTATTTACATTGGACTGTCACGCGGCGATATTAATGCTTATATGGACTCATGGATGCCGAGCCATGAAGTGCATTTAGAAAAGTATGAAGGGAAAGTTGAAGACACTGCTGTAAGCTTTTCAGGTGCTGCATCAGGTTTAGTTGTACCCAATTACATGGAAGATATTAATTCGATTGAAGATTTAATTGGCAAGGAAGACCTGTTTAACAATGAAATATACGGTGTTGAAGCAGGCGGAAATGCTGCTAAAATCATTGATTCATTAATTGAAGGCTATGGTTTAGATATGAAACAAGTCAATTCCTCTGAAGGCGGCATGATCGCGCAAGGAAGACGTCAAATGGAACAGAAAAAGCCAGTTGTATTCTACGGATGGCGTCCTCATACGATGTTTAACAAAATGGACATCAAAGTAATCGAAGATACGAAAGGTTACTTCAGTATTCCAGATATCCACGTAATCACGAACGCAGGTCTTAAAGAAGAAGCACCGGAAGCATATGAATTTTTAAGCAACTGGAGTATCGACATAGACGACCTTGAAGCGATGATTGTAGCAATTGAAGACGGTGCAGAGCCAGAAGTTGTCGCGCGCGAATGGATCGATAACAACCAAGACAAAGTAAATGAAATGATTGGCAAATAATAGGAGTGTTTTCATGAGTGAGTACAGAGAAATAATCGTTGAGAGGGAAGTACCTTGCACAGTAAGAGATGGGGTTACATTATATGCTAATATTTATCGACCCCAAGGTGAAGGAAAATTTCCTGTTTTATTATCTAGACTACCTTATAATAAAAACCTTCCAGAGTTTTCCCATCGATATATCGATCCGATTAGAATCGCGATGAATGGGTATATTGTCATTATTCAAGACGTACGTGGACGTTTTGCTTCAGAAGGTGTGTTTGAACCCTATATACAAGAACTCGAAGATGGCTACGATACAGTAGAATGGGCAGCCAAACTGCCTTATTCCACTGGTGAGGTGGGGATGTTCGGCTTATCTTATTACGGATTTACGCAACTATATGCAGCACTTGAACGTCCGCCTTCTTTGAAGGCAATATTTCCTGCACAGACTAGAAGCTTGTCACGGAATGATCTGTTTTATAGAGACGGTGTTTATGAATTGGCGTTTATTGAAACTTGGATGCTTGACTCGATTGCACCTGATTATTTGAAAAGAGTGGGAAGCGGCGATTTCAAAGAAACAATGGACGAAATTAGCCATGATTTAAATAATATTGATGAGTGGTATAAACATAAACCATTTAAAAAGTGGCCACCAATTAGTAAACACCCAGAATTAGAGACACTCATTAATAAGTATTTAAATCAAGAATTAGGTAATGAACTACTTGCGGAAAAAGTTGCGGAAAATGAAAAACGCAGGAATATCGAAATTCCTGCTTATCATTTAGCAGGGTGGTATGACAGTCACTTGGCGCCAACTTTGATGAATTACGAGGAAATGCAAAGTGCAAAAAATAATCAAAAACTGATTATTGGACCATGGGCGCATGGCCAATTTGACTCGGATATTGGAGAACGTTCCTTCGGTGTCAATAGCTCTGGAAATTCAATTGAAGGGGAAGTTGATATTACGACTCTTCATATCGAATGGTTTAACCATTGGCTCAAAGGTAACAATACGAGCATCGATGTCGACGAGGATCCGGTGAAATTATTTGTAATGGGTATTAACGAATGGCGTTCTGAAAAAGAATGGCCGCTGAAACGAACCGTTTATACGCCTTTTTACTTTCAAAGTGATGGTCGGGCAAATACGGATATGAATTCTGGTCGATTACTAACGAAACCTGCTGAAGCAACACAAAAAGATTACTACATTCATAATCCGAATAATCCCGTTCCTAGTCTTGGAGGGGGAACTTTATTTTTCAAAGGGAGAAATAATGGCCCGCGTGATCAACGGCAGATTGAAAAAAGAGAAGACGTCGTTGTTTATACATCCGAACCTTTAACCGAACCTTTAGAAGTGACGGGCTGGGTGAAAGTTAATCTGTGGGCGTCATCTGATGCTACGGATACTGATTTTACGGCAAAACTTGTAGATGTTTTACCCGATGGTACTGCTTATAACCTAACAGACGGAATTGTTCGTGCGAAGTATCGCAATGAAGATTCAGAAGAAAAGAGTTTGAATGGGGAAGTTGTTCAATATGAAATCGATTTGTGGGCAACAAGCAATGTGTTTTTACCAGGCCATTGCATCCGTATCGAAATCGCATCAAGTAACTTTCCAAGATTTGATGTGAATCCAAATACTGGGGATACGACGCTGGATACAGTTGAAATGATCCCTGCGAAACAAACGATCTATCATGGTGCCATGTATCCTTCTCATATGGTACTTCCAGTTATACCTGAATAGTTGAATAGAAGAACGATGCAAAAAGCAAACCGTGTTTAATGGTTTGCTTTTTTGCATATGGCTCGTTGGTAGTCTGATTTGTTTATGAAAACTTAAATAAGGAAATAGTAAAATGTATGTATATCTTGCAATCTCGTTGGAAGCGGTTGCAAAACATGTATATACAAGTTATAATAAAATCAATGCATGTATAGACAAGTAGAGGAGAGATATTAATGTTGAAAAAACTATTTGGAAAAAAAGAAGTTATTAAAGAAGAAACAATCTTAGCTCCACTTACTGGCTCGGTCGTTCAGATCGAGGAGGTACCGGACCCTGTATTCTCTCAAAGAATGCTAGGGGATGGGATTGCGATTATGCCTACAGATGGCACTGTAGTAGCCCCGTTTGAAGCGGAAATTGTTCAAGTATTCCCTACAAAACACGCAATTGGTCTACGTGGGAAGTCTGGTCTTGAGGTTTTGATTCATATTGGATTGGAAACGGTTGCCTTAAATGGAGAAGGATTTGAAACATTTGTACAACAAGGAGATAAAGTTTCGGCAGGGGATAAACTCGTCAAGTTCGACATGGACTATGTTAATGAAAATGCAAACAGTCTTGTTACGCCAATTACATTAACTAATGGTGAAGTCGTAGAAAACTTTACAGTCACCGAGGAATCATCCGTTGTTGCCGGTGAAACAACATTAATACGCGTAAAAATAAAATAAACGGTTGGGGGAATTAGAATGGAGTACTCGAAAGAAGCCAAACAGATAATCGAAGCTGTTGGTGGTAAAGATAATATTGCAGCCGTTACACATTGTGTAACAAGACTGCGATTTGCATTAAATGATGAGTCAAAAGTAGACGCAGGAGCATTGAGCGACTTGAAAATTGTCAAGGGGACCTTCTCGGCGAACGGACAATATCAAGTGGTTATCGGTCAAGGAACAGTCGATAAAGTATTTGCGGCAATGAATAAAGAAAGCGGGATAGGCGAATCATCAAAAGAAGAAGTGAAAGAGGCTGCTTCTAAAAAACAAAATCCATTGCAACGGGCTATCAAAACGTTAGCGGATATATTCATCCCGATTTTACCGGCCATTGTTACAGCTGGTTTATTAATGGGAATCAACAACATTCTCACGAATCCAGGGATATTCTATAAAACACAATCTATTATTGATGTCCATGAGCAATGGGTCGGCGTAGCGGATATGATTAATATTATCGCGAATACGGCCTTCGTCTTTTTACCTGCCTTAATCGGTTGGTCGGCGGTTAAACGGTTTGGCGGAAGTGAAATATTAGGCGTTGTGTTAGGGCTGATTTTAGTCCATCCTGACTTACTGAATGCGTGGGCTTACGGTGAAGCGCTAGCTGGAGAAGGCATTCCGACATGGAATTTATTCGGTTTAGAAATTAATAAAATCGGTTATCAAGGTCAGGTATTACCTGTATTATTTGCATCTTGGATACTCGCTAAGTTGGAAATCGGGCTTAGAAAACGAGTTATTGATTCATTGCAATTATTGGTTGTTGCACCAATCGCGTTACTTGTAACAGGTGTTTTAACATTTATTATTATTGGTCCGATCACATTCGTTATTGGTAATTTTATTACAGATGGCTTAGTAGCAATCTTTGATTCATATGCGTTAATTGGTGGATTAGTATACGGAGCAATTTATGCACCTTTAGTTATTACGGGCATGCATCATACATTCCTAGCAGTAGATTTACAGTTAATCGGTAGCACAGGGGCGACGTTCTTATGGCCGATTCTAGCTTTATCAAATATCGCGCAAGGATCTGCGGCGTTTGCGATGATGCTCGCAACAAGAGATGAAAGATTACGCGGATTATCTGGAACATCTGGAATTTCCGCATGGCTCGGTATTACAGAACCAGCGATGTTCGGCGTCAACTTGCGATATAGATATCCATTTATTGCGGCTATCATCGGTTCATCAATTGCTGCGGCATTTATAACATTCCAGAAAGTCCTTGCCACTTCCATTGGCGTTGGCGGGGTCCCTGGAATATTCTCGATAATTCCGAGCGGTTGGGTTTCATTCATCATCGGAATGGTCATTGTTATCATCGTTCCATTTGTCATAACATTTGTGATTGCAAAACGGAAGAAAGACTAATTATACAACTAGATTACTGAGGTGCTTGTTAAATGAATAACACATGGTGGAAAGAGACGGTAGTTTATCAAATTTATCCTAAAAGTTTTATGGATACAACGGGAAGCGGAACAGGTGATATTAAAGGAATCACAACAAAATTAGATTATCTGAAAGAATTAGGCGTGGATGTTATTTGGTTAACACCGGTTTACCAATCTCCACAAAATGACAATGGCTATGATATCAGCGATTATTATTCCATAGATGAGTCATTCGGTACCATGGAAGACTTTGAAGAGTTGCTCGAAGAGACCCATAATCGCGGCATGAAACTAATTATGGATCTTGTGATTAATCACACATCAACAGAACATGAATGGTTTAAAAAATCCGCTAGCTCCAAGGACAGTGAATACCGAGACTTCTATATTTGGAAAGACCCTGTTGACGGAAAAGAACCGAATAACTGGCAGTCCAAATTTGGTGGATCTGCCTGGGGGTATGATGAAAACACAGAACAATATTATTTACACCTATTTGACAAAACGCAAGCCGATTTGAATTGGGAAAATGAAACAGTCCGTAAAAAGCTTTATGAAATGATTCAATTCTGGGCAGATAAAGGTATCGACGGTTTCCGTCTGGACGTTATCAATTTGGTTTCCAAAAATCAAGAATTCCCGAATGATGATATTGGTGATGGACGCAGGTTCTATACGGATGGACCTAAAATTCATCAGTATTTACATGAAATGAATGAGGCAGTTCTTTCACCTAATCAGCTCATGACTGTAGGCGAGATGTCTTCGACAACGCTCGAGAGTTGTATCCTGTATACGCAAGAAGAACGAAAAGAATTAGACATGACATTCCAATTCCACCATTTGAAAGTGGACTATCCTGAAGGAGAGAAATGGACAAAAGCGCCATTTGATTTTATTCAACTTAAGGAAATTCTTGCGCATTGGCAAGTCGGGATGCATGAAGGAAATGGTTGGAATGCGCTGTTTTGGTGCAACCATGACCAACCACGTATTGTGTCAAGACTAGGCGATGATCAGAAATATCACGCTGAATCAGCAAAAATGCTTGCAACAACCATCCATATGATGAATGGAACGCCTTATATTTATCAAGGTGAAGAAATCGGCATGACGAACCCTAATTTCAACGACATTAGTGATTATCGTGATGTTGAATCATTAAATGCCTATGAGATAATGAAAAACGATGGTAAATCAGAACAAGAAATCATCGGAATCTTGCAGCAAAAATCTCGTGATAATGCAAGAACACCAATGCAGTGGTCAACGGAGAAAAACGCTGGATTTACTACAGAAACACCGTGGATAGAAGTTGCGAACAACTATCCAGAAATAAATGCTGAAAAAGCATTATCAGAACCAGACTCAATCTTTAACCACTATAAAGAATTGATAGCGCTGAGAAAGCAGTATCCGATAATTGTCCACGGCGACTTTAAAATGCTTTTGGAAGATCATCAAAGCGTGTTTGCCTATACAAGAAATTGGGGAAATGAAACCGTTCTTGTCGTAAATAACTTTTACGGTGAAGAAGTAACAGTCGGCTTTGATTTAAACGTCTCCGAAGAAGTTGAAATACTGAATTCAAATTACAAGGATTCCGAGCGTAATCTGGATGAATTGACATTGAGACCTTATGAATCAGTTGTGTATTACGTTAGATAATGAGGTTGTAAAATGAAAAAATATTTAGCTATTTATCACGACTTGGTCGATAAAACGAAAAGTAACTATTGGGGGGATGCAGAAATGCTTCCTTCCGAAAATAGTTTAACAGAGAAATATGATGTATCTCGCGAAACCATTCGAAAAGCGTTGGATTTGCTTGCGCAAAACGGCTATATTCAAAAAGTTCGCGGTAAAGGTTCAGTTATTCTCAATGTAAATAAATTCGACTTTCCCGTTTCTGGAATCGTAAGTTTTAAAGAGCTTGCAACAAACTTGCAAATTGAGACAAATACGATCGTAAATGAGTTGTCTCTGGTGGAGGCGGATGAAAAACTACAAGTGAAATTAGATCTAGTTCCAAAAGAATTAGTATGGAAAGTAGCCCGCATCCGTGAAATAGCAGGTGAAAAAGTAATCTTGGATAAAGATTATTTTAATAAAAGCATCGTTCCTGTATTAACAAAGGGAGTTTGTGAAGATTCTATTTATGAATACTTGGAAAATAAGTTGAACTTAACAATCAGTTATGCACAAAAAGAAATTACAGTTGAAGAACCGACAAAAGAGGATCGGGACCTACTGGATTTAGACGGTCATTCAAATATCGTCATTATTAAAAGCATGGTATTTTTGGATGATACGACTTTATTTCAATATACCGAATCTCGCCACCGTCCTGATAAATTTCAATTTGTAGATTTTGCACGTAGAACGCGGAATTAGAAAAAGTCCATTTCGTCAATTTACTTTCAATTGATGGAATGGACTTTTATGTTCTTAACCGGCTTGAAATACTTTCGCGAGTTCGTTGGTCATTTGTGATTTTTCTTGTTCACCTGAACTATTCCAGAGTTTTTCAAAAAAGACTCCAAGTCCAGGTAACAAGTGTTCTTCGCCTCGCTTGATGGCATCTTCGACAACTCCGCGAATATCTTCAGCTGAGTTGTTTGTCATGTTTGCTGTGATTGCATCTCTAATTTGAAAATCCATAGCATCAGCCTCCCGATATCATTTTGTACACATTTATCGCCAATTATACGGTCATTTGATACACTGAAAAGAAAAAGGTGGATATATATTTATGAAGCGCATTGAATCAATCCAAAACTCACTTGTGAAACATTGGAAAAAACTTGTTTTAACAAGGAAAGAACGAGATAAATCGAAAGAATTTCTAGTTGAAGGGTTTCATCTTGTTGAAGAAGCATTAAAAGTGGAAAATACGGTTCTTTCATTGATTGTTCGTGAAGGCGTAGTAATTCCGGATAATTGGAATACTGATAAAGTAGAGATAGTGGAAGTCAATCAAGCAGTAGCAAAAGAGATTGCGGAAACCGAACAATCGCAAGGTATTTTCGCATATTGCCGTCAACCGGAATATGATGAAGAAATGTATTCTTCTTGGACAAAGTTACTGTTAATCGATTCTGTGCAGGATCCGGGGAATGTCGGAACGATGATTCGGACAGCAGATGCGGCAGGAATGGATGCAGTTATTCTTGGTTCAGGAACCGCAGATCCATATAATCCCAAAACTGTGCGTGCTGCGCAAGGATCTAACTTCAACATTCCAGTTGTAAGAGGGGATCTTGTGCAGTGGATTCAAAACTTGAAAGATGAAGGAATTCGAGTCTTGGGAACTGGGCTGACGAATGCATCGAATTATTCGGATGTTGAGATGGATTCTAAGTTTGCACTTATTATGGGAAATGAAGGAAGTGGAGTCAGTCCTGATTTATTAGCATTGACTGATAAAGTTGTGAAAATACCTTTGTACGGGAAAGCTGAATCGTTGAATGTTGCTGTTGCGACGGGGATACTTTTGTATGCTTATAGTATGAAGTAAGTAATAGCTAATAGGGAATAGTTGAAAAGTTCATTATGCAAGTGATTATTATCTTGTTGAACTGTTGATTACCGTTTTATCGATTGGATATCAGTTTTATGTGAGCAGATGGTCCTGACTTGCAAGCAAATTCATTTTAGTGCAAGCAAAACATCCACAACTGCAAGCAAAACCATCCAAACGTGTTTTATGAAGGATATGTTGTTGAATAACCTCAGCCATTCGGGTATACTTAAAGATAATTGAAATAAAAAAAGCTTTGATTGGGAAAAGTAAATGATTGATGAACCAAAAGGGAGTTTGCGCCTTGATTGAAAGCGCAGATAGGTTTTGTTTGTTTATGTTCACCCCATGAGCTGCCGCCGGGACTAGAGAAATCTATAAAGGCGTGCCGGCACCGGACCGTTAACCGATTTGAGAGATCATACGGATTTATGTATCGTATGGTAATCAGGGTGGTACCGCGAAATTACGTCCTCGTCCCTTTTATAGGGGCGGGGATTTTTTGCATCTAGTTTATGGGCGCCAGACGCTCGAGGTCACAAGTCGATCCCGCTAGGGAGGGATTGAACTTCATCCCTCTTGGGCAAAACGCACCGCACTGCGGGCTCGACTTGTGCTTGTCGCGTCTAAGCGGACGCCCAACACTTTTGCTGAATTTGAAAGGAGCATGAAAAATGGAACAACAGTTGAATGAATTAAAAGAACAAGCACTAGCTAAAATTCAAGAAGCGACGAATGTGAAAGAATTAAATGAGGTCCGTGTTGCTTATTTAGGAAGAAAAGGACCGATTACAGATGCTTTGAAAGGTATGGGGAAATTACCAGCCGAGGAACGTCCTAAAATGGGTGCGCTCGTGAACGTCATTCGCGCTTCTGTGACTGAAGTTCTCGAAGAACGCATGGCTAAACTTGAAGAAGATGCGATTAACGAACAACTTGCAAAGGAATCTATCGATGTTACATTACCAGGTAGACCTGCACGTACTGGAAATCACCATCCGTTGACACGCGTGGTCGAGGAAATAGAAGATTTCTTCATCAGCATGGGTTACGAAGTTGCGGAAGGGCCTGAAGTTGAGAAAGATTATTATAACTTCGAAGCACTTAATTTGCCGAAAGGCCATCCAGCGCGTGATATGCAGGATTCGTTTTATATTTCAGAGGACATTCTCCTTCGCACGCATACATCACCTGTTCAAGCACGCACGATGGAAGCAAAAGGCGGTGCGCCGATTAAAATTATTTGCCCGGGGAAAGTATACCGTCGTGACAGCGATGACGCGACACACTCTCACCAGTTCACGCAAATTGAAGGACTTGTCATCGGCGATGATATTCGAATGAGTGATTTAAAAGGTACGCTTTCTTTATTCGCAAAGAAAATGTTCGGAGATGATCGTGAAATTCGTTTACGCCCAAGTTTCTTCCCGTTCACGGAACCGTCTGTTGAAATGGATATTTCTTGTTTCAAATGCGGCGGCGACGGCTGTAACGTCTGTAAAAAGACAGGGTGGATTGAAATTTTAGGTGCTGGAATGGTGCATCCGAATGTGTTGGAGATGGCAGGCTATGATCCGTCTGTTGTTACTGGTTTTGCATTTGGAATGGGACCTGAGCGAATTGCAATGTTGAAATACGGTGTGGAAGATATTCGTCATTTCTATACGAATGACGTTCGTTTTGTATCGCAATTTCACCGGACAGAAGCATAAGGAGGAAAATACATGTTAGTTTCTACAGAATGGCTAAAAGATTATATTAATATAGATGGAATTCCCGCTCCTGAATTGGCGGAAAGTATTACACGATCAGGAATTGAAGTAGATGCGATAATTGAACGTTCAAAGGGCATGACGAATGTTGTGGTAGGACATGTGCTGGAATGTGTTCAACACCCTGATGCTGATAAACTGAACGTCTGTCAAGTTGATATCGGTATGGAAACGACTCAAATCGTCTGCGGCGCATCGAACATTGCTGAAGGGCAAAAAGTGATTGTCGCAAGACCAGGAGCAGTGTTACCAGGCGGATTCGAGATTAAACAAGCTAAACTCCGCGGAGAAGAGTCAAATGGAATGATTTGCTCGCTGCAAGAGCTTGGTATAGAAGGAAGACTTGTCCCGAAAGAATATGCAGAAGGGATTTATGTTCTTCCGGAAGACGCGGTTGTTGGATCAAACGCGCTTAAAATACTCGAGTTAGACGATACAGTTCTCGAATTTGATTTAACACCGAATCGTTCGGATGCGCTAAGCATGTTAGGTGTCGCTTATGAAGTAGGGGCGATATTATCACAAGAAGTGAAACTACCGGAAATTACTTATGAAGAATCAACTGAAAAAGCGGAAGACTTGCTTAAACTAAGCATCGACGCGAAAGAAGAAAATCCGATGTATGTTGCGAAAGTTGTCAAAAACGTTAAAATTGCGGCGTCTCCATTATGGTTGCAAAATCGTTTAATGGCTTCTGGCATTCGTCCGCATAATAATGTTGTAGACATTACGAACTTTATACTACTTGAATACGGTCAACCACTTCACGCGTTCGATTATGATCGACTTGAGACAGGTGAAATAGTCGTTCGACTTGCAGAAGAAGGCGAGAAAATTACGACGCTTGATGAAGCCGAGCGCACTTTAAAATCGCATCAATTAGTCATCACGAACGGTTCAGAACCGGTTGCGATCGCAGGTGTGATGGGCGGAGCAAATTCTGAAGTTCACGATACTACGACAACGGTTGTTATCGAGTCTGCATATTTTACGCCGGCTACTGTACGCAGAACGTCTAAGGAACATGGTCTCCATAGTGATGCAAGTACACGTTTTGAAAAGGGTGTGGACCCGGAGCGAGTTGTCGCCGCTGCAGAACGTGCAGCACAACTTATCGCTGAAATTGCGGATGGGGAAGTGCTTGAAGGTTCTGTCATGATTGATGAACTCGACAAAACACCGGTTCAAATAACGATATCACCAGATTACATTAACAGCCGACTTGGCATGAAAATTTCATTGGAAGAAATGCTTTCAATATTGGGGAGATTGAAGTTTCCAACCGAAGCGATTAATGGAAAACTAGTAATTAATGCGCCTACTCGAAGACAAGATATCCGTATTAAAGAAGATATCATTGAAGAAATTGCGAGAATGTACGGATATGACAATATCCCATTGACACTTCCAATTACTGAATCTAACCCAGGCGGACTAACGCCTTATCAGCAAAAACGCAGAACTGTAAAAGCATTTCTTGAAGGCGCGGGTTTATATGAAACATTAACCTATTCATTAACTTCAGCGAAAGAAGCACAAACCTATGCACTTGAAACAGCACCGGTTACGAACTTGCTGATGCCGATTAGTGAAGAACGAAGCACGCTTCGTCAAAGTATCATTCCACATTTACTTGAAGTAGCGACCTATAACGTAGCCCGTCGTAACGAATCTGTAGGGTTTTATGAGATCAGTTCAGTATTCCTTGATGAAGAGGAAGATGGTCTTCCAAAGGAAACGGCTCATGTTGCCGCGGTCATCACTGGCAACTGGGTGGACCATGCTTGGCAAGCAGATACGAAAAAAGTTGATTTCTTCGTATTGAAAGGGATTGTCGAAGGACTGATGGATAGTCTGGGAATTATTGACGGATTAACATTCGAACAGGCAGTTCTGGAAGGCATGCACCCTGGAAGAACAGCAAATATTTATCACGACAATAAACGCATTGGTTTCATCGGTCAAGTTCATCCGACGGAACAAAATAAGCGTGACTTGAAAGAGACTTATGTCTTAGAAATGAATCTTGATAAAATCCTTTCTATCGAGACGGATGCATTACTTTATGTACCTGTTCCACGCCACCCGTCCATCTCACGAGACATCGCACTAGTTGTTTCGAGTGATACATCGGCTGGCGTACTTGAAGACGTCATTCGACGCGCAGGAGGCAAATTGTTAACTGGCGTTAAGTTGTTTGACCTGTACGAAGGCGAAAATGTCGAAGCCGGCAAGAAATCAGTCGCATTCTCTTTGAAGTATCAAGACCCAGAAAGAACATTAACAGACGAAGAAGTTGTCAAGGCGCATGAAAAAGTATTGGCTGCTTTGACGAGTGAAGCCGGGGCACAGCTTCGCGGATAATATTTTAAAATAAAAACTAACCGATCCCATTCATTGCGAAATGGATTGGTTAGTTTTTTGAATTAATAAGTTTCCAAACCAGAACCTCCCAATGTTGGCTTTTTGATATGTTGCCAATTCGGAGGAAGTTCATAGGTTTCTATATGCTGAAATTTATCGAGTTTTACGGAACCTGATGATATATAAAAAGTTAAATGATCTTTACCAACTGCGATGTGTGGACCAACGACTGGCGTAACTTCAATCGTAATTAAAAATTCGAAAGAACGATATTCGCCAATTCTTTTCATGTTTATTATGTTTATTTGATAAGGATAAACTGTAGGGCGTTCATTAAGATAATCCGTGTAATATTCCCAAACCACCTGATCAATAGTCGGAGACAATAATGAGAAAAATAAGTCCATTACAAGTTCTTCTGTAGACTTTTCAGCTGGTTGATAATAATCTTGTTTGGCATGAGTGGGTATCGCAGTCAAGAATGTTAACATTAAAATGGCGGGAATAATAATTAGTTTTCTCAAGTACACACCAACTTTCATTTTTTACTTTGTTCAAAAACGAATGATTTATACTCGGATTTTTCATCTATTAATCAGTAGTAGATGGTTGTTTTGCAATGATGGAGGGAATTATGAAATACGAAATGATATTATTTGACGTTGATGATACGTTATTCGATTTTGGTAAGTCGGAAAAGCTTGCCTTGTACAAAACTTTTACAGAGTTTGGATTACCAACAGGCTTGGTTGATTATGAAGTTGATTACCAAGAAATCAGCAAAGTGTTATGGAGAGACTTGGAACAAGGACTTATCACGATAACTGATTTGGGAATAGAAAGATTTAAGAGATTGTTTCTTTCAAATGAACTAGATATTGATGCAGAAGTATTTAGCCGTGCTTATCTCGAAAATTTGGGTAATAAAACACATCTCGTAGAGGGAGCTGTAGAATTATGTGACAATCTTTCAGCCTATCGGATGGCGATTATAACAAATGGTTTTACAGAAGTGCAGAAATCAAGAATTGAAGGTTCTCCTTTATGCAATATGTTTGAGCATATGATAGTTTCTGAAGAGGTTGGATATCAGAAGCCTGAAAAGGAAATTTTCGATCACACGTTTTCTAAGCTACAACTTACGAATAGCGCCAAAGTGTTGATAGTGGGGGATTCTTTGACTTCAGATATACAAGGCGGTATTAACTACGGAATTGACACTTGCTGGTTTAATCCACATCTGAAAGAAAACAATCTGGAAATTGCGCCGACTTATGAAATCCGTAAGTTGACGGATCTATTAAAAATCATCAATTGAAAGCGTAAGTGAGTGGGTATTGGTTGAGAAACAAGTCCAGTTACTGCATAATAGGATGTTCAAATCTTTAAGAATAGAGGGCACGTGCAAATGAAAATTCGTACAGAAGTGAATATAAATTCAGAGAAACAAAGCAATAAACTAGAGAATCTAGGTCGACTATTAGTGAAATGTCCAGACAAACCAGGAATTGTATCGGTATTGTCGACATTTTTACATAATCAACATGCAAATATTGTTGAATCCAGCCAGTATTCAAGTGATCCAGAGAATGGAACCTTTTTTATACGAATTGAGTTTCATTGTGAAAATCTATTGGAGAAAGCCACACAGATTGAGAAGGATTTTGAGGGAATTGCGGACCAACATTCAATGGATTTCCAATTTACCTATGCGAATGAACGACAACGTTCAGCTATTTTTGTTTCAAAGGAACCGCATTGTTTAGTAGAACTTTTATGGGAATGGCAAAATGGCGACTTAGATACAGATATTGTTGTTGTCATTAGTAACCATGAAGAAGCACGAGATATGGTGGAAGCGTTGGGCATTCCATTTCATTATATTCCGGCAAACAAAGATATACGGAAACAAGTCGAGGCTGAACAAATTCGTTTAATGGAAGAATATAATGTTGACTTACTTATTCTTGCGCGCTATATGCAGATATTGACGCCAGATTTTGTGAGTCGTTTTGAGAATAGAATTATTAATATTCACCATTCTTTCCTTCCAGCATTTATCGGTGCAGGGCCATATGAACGTGCATATGACCGTGGTGTAAAACTGATTGGCGCGACGTCTCACTATGTGACGAATGATCTTGATGAAGGTCCAATTATTGAGCAGGATGTAGAACGGGTGGATCATCGTGATCATGTCATTGACTTGAAAAAGATTGGCCGTCAAATCGAGCGTCGCGTTCTTGTGAAAGCTGTAAAATGGCATCTTGAAAATCGAATTATTGTTGAGAATAACAAAACGATTGTGTTTCATTAATAAAAGCTTTAAAACATCAACATCATTACAATTCATAATTGTATAAGATGTTGATGTTTTATTATCATATAGTAGTACGCATAGCGGGGAAGTGAATTGTTTGAATAGAATACCCATGTTGCAAATGGCGTTGGCAATGGCGATTTTTGGTTCAATCGGTTTTTTCACCATACAGACGGGAATACCAGCAGTGGAATTAGTTTTTGTGCGGTGCATTTTTGCGACAATTTTTTTAGGCGCAATCTGGTTAATCTCCGGTCTCCATAAGGTCGAAGTTTGGCAAAAGCGGGAGGTCGTGCAAACGATTGTATGTGGCATCTTTTTAGTTTTAAATTGGGTATTTTTATTCAAAGCATTTGAAATTATGTCGATTACCATCACGATTACACTGTATAATTTAGCGCCAATTTTTGTCATTATGATAGGTGGTTTGTTTTTAAAAGAGAAGTTGACAGTGACGTCAATATTGGCAATTGTCACTTGTTTCGTGGGCAGTGTATTTATAATTGGCATTCATAATTTCAATTCGTTAACTGAATTTGTAAGTTCTGGATTCGGTTGGGCAATCCTCTCTGCGATTTGCTTTGCAATGACGATGCTGATTGGCAAAGGGATTACAAGCCTTAGTGCGTACGCGATGACATTTGTACAAACATCTATCGGGATTCTTATGCTATTTCCGTTTATGAACTTCAGTGTTTTCATTGGGTTAAGCGATTCGAATTGGTTCTACATAATTGGCACGGGCTTGATACATACCGGATTTGTATATTATTTATTTTTCAATAGCCTGCGCAAGTTATCGACTGTCGTCATTTCAGCATTGGTGTTTGTAGATCCAGTCGTAGCAATTATTCTAGACACGATACTCTTGGATTTTAAACCTACATACTTACAAGCGATTGGCATCCTGCTCATTTTCGGCGGGATTGTTTATACAATTGTTCAGCAAGAGAAAGATGTTTTTCAAGAGCGATAAATGCAGCTACACAAGCAACTAACGAGGATGGGTTTTATGAATAAAGAAAAATTATGGACAAAGGAATTTATATCAATATCAGTTGTGAACTTTTTTCTGATGTTATCGATGTATTTATTATTAGTGACTATGGCAACATACGCGACAGAAGAATATCAAGCTTCTTCAAGCACTGCTGGCTTAGTTGCAAGTATTTTCATATTAGGTGCGTTAACCGGTAGATTTTTCGCTGGAAAACAAATGGAGAAACTGGGAAGCAGAAAAATATTATTGGGTGGCACCCTGTTTTTTATCATTGTGACATTATTTTATTTCCTCCCAACCAATGTTTACGGTTTAATCGCGATTCGTTTTTTCCATGGGATAGGGATTGGGTTTGCGACTACAGCTACCGGAACAATCGCGGCACACGTAATTCCTTCTACCAGAAGTGGTGAAGGGATAGGTTATTTTAGTCTAAGTGCAGTTCTATCTACAGCCATTGGACCGTTAATCGGGATTGCATTAATTAACTCTATCGGATATTCAAGTATTTTTGTTTTTACTTTGGCAATGGGAATTGTTAGTTTCGTCATTGGGCTCCCGATTAAAGCGCCTCAAATTAAGTATAAAACAAGTTCTGATAACAAAGGATTTAAGTTGTCCAATTACTTTGAACCAAAGGCTATGCCAATCGCAATTGTCATGTTAGTGGGTGCTTTTGCTTATTCCGGAATTCTTTCGTTTATTACGGCGTATGCGAAGGAATTAAACTTAGTTCAAGCTGGCGGCTTTTATTTCTTTGTTTACGCGATTATCATGTTAGTTTCTCGTCCATTTACGGGTAAGTTACTGGATTTGAAAGGCGGAAACAGTGTTATTTACCCGGGTTTGGTATTATTCGCCATAGGAATGTTCGTACTTAGCCAGGCTCAATCTAGCATCATCTTTTTAGTTGCCGCTGCAATCATCGGATTAGGTTATGGTAATTTTCAATCAAGTACACAAGCAATTGCGATCAAACTGACACCACCACATAGAATGGGATTAGCAAACTCGACTTATTTCATTTTCTTAGAACTTGGTTTGGGATTAGGTCCTTTCATACTGGGATATTTAGTTCCTTTAATTGGTTATAGTGGGTTGTATTTGTCCATGGTTGCCTTGATAGTACTAATGATTCCGATATACTATCTTTTACACGGAAAGAAAGATAAGGAACTTATGTTTATGGAATAAATCGATATGTTAAGAAGAGGGACGCCAACGAATCGGTCGTCCCTCTTTTTTTTGCGTTTATAACAAACAATTTACAGAAAGTTTAAAATTTACCGCGATGATTCTGATTAAGTCTGATACAATATAGAGAAATTCTTTTGAATCAATAAATCGAGGGGGGAAATGAGTGATTATTAAAGATCCGATTCAATTACATGAAAGAATCTTTTTGATTGATGGCTTTGATTTAGGTGTACCGGAACGAACTGGGACATATGTTATCGCTGAGAAAGCATTGACATTGGTTGATACTGGACCGAGCCCGTCAGTGAAACATGTGAAAAAGGGGTTGGAAAAACTTGGCTATTCGTTGGAAGAAGTAAAATATATTATTGTGACGCATATCCATCTCGATCACGCAGGTGGGGCAGGTTTACTTCTTGAGGAATGCCCGAATGCTAAAGTTGTTGTCCACCCAAGGGGCGCTAGGCACTTGACCGATCCTACTAGATTGGTAGCAGGTGCTAAGATGGTGTACGGGGAAAAGTTTTCTGAACTATTCGAGCCAGTTGTGGCAATCCCAGAAGGGCGTCTTCTTATTAAAGAAGACGGTCAGAATTTAGAAATTGGGCCAACTTGTAAAGTAAGATTTTTGGATACGCCAGGTCATGCAAAGCACCATTTTAGTATTTATGATCCAGTTAGCAACGGTATGTTTACTGGAGATACTGTGGGGATTCGTTATGAACAATTGATCCGCGATGGTGTCGATTTGTTTTTACCATCCACTTCGCCAAATCAATTTAATCCAGATGCAATGCGACAACAGATTGATCGAATGCTTATGCTTGATCTTGATTTTATTTACTTTGGTCATTTTGGCATGACAAGAAATCCGAACATAGCTCTTCATCAAGTAGCTGAGTGGCTCGATGTATTTATGGAAGAAGCCGAAAAGATTGGTGAAGCGAGCAATTGTCACGAAATACTTACGGGACGATTATTGGACAGAGCACGAAATCATCTTAGGGGAAAAAATGTACCTGATGACCATGACGTGTATGGTTTAATTGAACTGGATATGCAAGTGAGTGCGATGGGCATACTAGATTATTTAGGGAAATAAAATACAACAGAATTTACTTTAGCCAAATCTCTTTTCATTTCTAGCTCGAGCACGTTCGGCTTCAATTTCTCGATTACGTGGGGCAGCGTTTGTGATTAATGAGTTGAGTAATAGTTTTGTTGAAGAAGCGATTTCTTCAATTGCGCGATTATAAGCGTCCTCGTTTGCTTTCGAAGGTTTATTAAATCCGGAAACCTTTCTAACATATTGGAGGGATGCCGCATAGATTTCATCTTCGCTAGCTGAGGGTTCAAAGTTATACAATGTTCTAATGTTTCGGCACATAGTGTACACCACTTTCGTCATCGTTATTTTTTGATTGTAACATAATCTTGTATGGACAGACTAAAATTCGATATGGAGGTTGGTAATGGGGAATGGACTAGTAGTACTCATGGTTTTTGCAATATTAGCATTATCACCGTTAAGCGGTTTGGCGATTATTTTTGCGATTTTTTATATGATCTATGAAAGGCGTAAAGAGAAAACTGGTAATTCAGTTTTTAAATTTCAGTGGGAAAAAACGAAGGGAGATATTCGGAAGTATTGGTGGCTAGTTTTGTTACCACTAGCATTAGGTATGGGTCAAATACTATTTGCTCATTTTGCAATGCCAACTTTTAATGAACACGTGATGGCCAGGGTTGCGCCGATGTTGCAGATTGGTACTATAATCATACTGATTCCGCAGCTATTGATACTGGCTTTTGGTGAAGAGCTGGCATTTCGTGGTTTCGCACAGGAAAAACTATCAAATATAATGAATCCTAGAATTGCTATCCTTATCGTTTCATTTCTCTTCGCAGTTGGACATCTTTCCAATGGGCCAGTAGTTGTCGTTATGTATGATATTGGCTTTATTTTTATAAATAGTATTCTATATGGCATATTATTTGTAAAAACGAAAAATATTTATATCACAACACTCGCTCATTTTCTTGCAAATGTTGCAGGCGTTTATATTTTCGCCATTCTATAATTCATTATGAAAGTAAGCCGTCAGAAGGTCCTGGCGGCTTATTTTTAATGTGTTGGTAGATTTAATCGAAGAATATTGGATTAATAAAAGGAGAACACGTTTTGGCGAAGAATAAGAAAGAGTATAGAAAGTATTTCATATGCCCATAAACTAGTTTATAATCGGCAATACTTGGCTTG